>CAMAVE010000054.1 GCA_945861595.1 Synechococcus sp. UW140 | reverse complement strand
CTGATGTCGATCCTGCATTCGAGCGGCAGCCTTAAAGTGATCTAGGTTTCATTTGGCGAGTACTGTTCGACTAAGGGTGTTCGTATTATTTTTTTGTTGTTGGCAACCCGTCAACTTAATCGGTTGTGCAGCACTTCTGCCGTAGTTTGGCTGAAATTGAATCCTTCAATTGTTGATTGCCCTAGGATTTATGATGTTATTTAAAATAGCAGGCCATGGAGGACGCTGACAAGGGCATTGTCAATGCCCAGCGAAGCCAGGATTTAGCAGAATCAGAAAATCAATCCTGGTCATTGGATGAAAACGAATTGTTGGATCCTTTTGCGATTGAGCCACGGATGCAGATTGTCGATAAGGACCGTGGTTGGGGCTTTCACCCCCGCGCCGAATTACTCAACGGTCGCCTAGCGATGGTGGGGTTTGCCGCAGCCCTGATCATGGAGCTTATCACCGGTCAGGGACTTCTGCAGCAATTAGGCCTTAAGGCCCTCTCCCCTTAACAACTATTCAAGGGCAGAGCCCTTTCGTTTCTGGATCTATTTTTTTGTAGATGACTTCTTGCCGAGAGCAGCTATGATCATCCTGAAGTAAGTCACAAATAGCATTCCAGATACCTTGACTGCTGATGGTGTACCAGCGATTACGAACCGGTTTCGCTTGCTTAGTGCCGAAGGTCAATTGGGCTTGACTTGGTACGCCTATTTGGAATGGGTAGCACGATATAGGTGCTTTGGGGCCGATTTCCTGAAGTTGAGATCGGCCGTGGTGGGTGAGATTGGAGGGGAGCCCAAAGTTCCCCGTGTGCTGATTGGTGCGATCGACTAGTTGCTCCCTGTGGCCAACATGGCGGCCACGATGCTGGCGAGCACTCGCACTAGTTCAAACCCACCTACCAGGATCAGGCCGTACCACACTTTCCGAACTGCTTCGGGGGGAAGGCTGCCGTTTACCTGGAAACCACCGGACTGGGTGGGCGGGAAGCTGGCAATCACCTGCCGGTGATAGTCGCCATAGCGGGGCAGGGTGAGGTTGACCGGCTTGTTGCCGAGGCGACGACCGGGCAGCACCCGCTGGCGCTGGTAGGGCACGGTGTCTTCCCCAAAATTGTTGCTGTATTCCTCTGAGCTCAGCAGTCGATCTACCATGGCGCCCACGCCTTTTTCGCCGATCACGATTGACCAGGCAATCGCCTCAGCCTCGCCATGGATCTGTCGACCGAGCACCCGCTCAACTAGGTGGCGCGCTACTTCCTTATTGCCATTGCAACCGTAGACCCCACCAAGAAACCGTTCGGAGAGAACCAGACCTTTCACAAACTCCTTGACCGTGATCTGGCCAGCACGCAGCTGGGATTCAAGTGTGAGATTGCGGTCTGCCTTGAAGGTGTGGAAGAACAGTTGGCGGTAGGCGCCCTCGATCAGGATGTCCATGCTGCCGCGGCTGATCCGCTTTTCGGCCGTGGGGTGGTGGGTGCTCTCATCGCTGCCCAACACCATGCCGTTGGCACGGGCATTCTGGGATAACAGGGCGTGGGACTGCAAGGTCAAGGCAATGGCACTCATTTGACGATCGTCAATAGGTTAAATCTCTTATCTTGAGACAGGTTTTTTTGTGCTAAATAGATACATTGACTCGTTCATGTAATTTTATGAAACTTCCACTTCTGCTGCTGTTGATTTGGTGCGCCTGTGCCCAATCGAAGCCAGCACTAGCTCTTTGCGCTGTCGTTTTTTATTGACTGGCGCGTCGCTTTGGATTTTTTGCAACTCTTTACCGGTTTGAATCTCCGGGTTGGTTTTGTCTGTCGGGCCGTGGTCGCTTCTGTGATGCAAGGCGTTGATGCCTTGGCCCGTTAGCCGTTGAGCCGTTGGAACATATAGCCCGTTCCCCGACAGGTTAAAATAAGTTCCGGATTTTCTGGATTGGTTTCGATTTTGCAGCGCAGTCGGGATATGTGGACATCCACTACCCGCGTTTCCGAGAGCCTTTCGGGCGAATAGCCCCAGATGTGTCGAAGAATTTCAAGCCTGTCGATCGCTTTACCGGCATTCTCTATCAACACCTCTAGTAAGCTCAGTTCCAGTTCGGTGAGGCGGATCTGTTCATCGCCGCGGAACACCTTGCGGCGGTTGCTGTCGATGCGCAAATCCCCTGCATTGATCAGATGGTGGACTTGGATGTCCGGCTTGTTCCCAAGGCCCTTGCCAACACGGCGGCGTAGCAGGGAAGCGATGCGTGCGATTAATTCTTTAGGGCTAAATGGTTTGACCATGTAATCGTCAGCGCCTAGTTGCAGGCAAGCAACCTTTTGGGAGACTTCATCAATCGCCGATAGCATCAGGATCGGGATGCTGGTGCGGTTGCGCAGTTTTTCGCAGACCTCGTAGCCATCCAGCTGGGGCAGCATTAAATCGAGGATCACCAAATCTGGGGTGACTTGTCCAAAGGTCTTCAATCCCGCTAGGCCGTCGGCGGCAGTGGCGACCTCATAGCCGACCATTTTCAAGCGGGTTTCGAGGATCTGGCAAATGTTGGGCTCATCGTCGATGACCAGGATCTTGGCCTTTGGCTGGGTGTCAACAACTAGCAACGGGTGGCCAACAGCATTGGAAGTCGCGGCATTTAAGCGTCTGCCGGGCTAGGGCGTGACCTTCCTTAAGATATCTTCTTGAACTGTCCGGTTTTGTTCTAGTGCTGGGGGGCAAGGCCCTGCTCAGTCGCTACCCATGGTTAGTGGTGGCTCGCCTGGGCGCTGGCATGGGTTTGTTCCTGCGCTTCGAGCGCCATTGCTTTTCCAACTAGCTTCTCCAGCCAGCTTTTCCACCCTGCTTCGTCATCACGAATCGGCTTTGCTTCGGCTCCGCTGGGGCGACCTCTTTAGGCTCATTTGCGCCCCTATCTCTCCACAGCATGGAGCCTTCATCCTGGCAGCCCTGGCGCTGGCCCTTGACGGCCCTGGCCCTTGGGGCTCTGGCCACCTATGGGCTGGTGCGCCTCACAAGCCATCCGATCAAAGTTCACATGTTGCACGCCTTTACGGAACCCCTGCAGCTCAGTGGCAGTGTCTCCCACCGTCTGACCATGGGCGCTCCGGTTCAAGCGCAAATTCGGGCCTTGGCCCCTGTACCGATCTCCGTTGTGGTCCACCAGCCCAAGTCCTTTGGTCTGAGGGTGGACGAGCGCACGCCTTTGCAGGTGCAGGTCTCCAACCCAACTCCCGTGCAGGTGCAGGTGGTTGATACCACGCCTGTGGAGGTGGATGTCAAAGAGAAGTCTCCTGTCAAGGTCAAGGTCGGTTTTTAAGGCCCGGCTACCCCGGCCAGCGCCTGGCAGCCGGACCGCTTGTGGGGCTCAGTTGCTGTCCTCCAGGGCCGGCCGACCTTGTGGGTGCCGCCTTTTGGTGGCCGATGAGCCCACCGCTGCCCTGGATCAGGAATCGGGCCGCGATGGGGTCGACCTATTCCGCCGCCTCGCCGATGACACCCAGGCCGCGATCGTGATGGTGACCCACGACAACAAGATCCTCGATAGTGCCGATCGGATCGTCCATCTCGACGACGGGCGCCTGGTGGAGGGGAGTTGAGGGTGCCGGAGCGATCCCACCGACGGGCTTGCCCTACCCCCAAACCGCTCTCAACTGGCAAATGCTATTGAGAATCGCTTGCAAAAAGGAGTCTGACCTGGTTAGGTTGCGCGCTATTGAGTCCAGCGCCCTTCCGGCGTGCTTGCGTTCTGGTCATGTCGTCCCCGTTGCTGAGCGAGCTCCCTAAAGCCCTGGTCCGCATTGCCACTGGTCAAAGCCTGCTGTTCGATTCCGGCCGTTTTGGCTCCAGTGCCGCCGTTGAGATTATTGAGGGCTTCGGACGCCTCTCCTGCTCCTGCGACCAGGGCGAAGCCATGACAATCGCCTTCCTCCAATCCGGTGACCTGTGGCAGTGCCAGCGGGCCTGCGCCCAGGCCGTTTGCTTGGAGGCGCTCACCCCCCTGGTGGTGCGCCCTTTGGCGGCCACTGGCGCCTGGCCCGGAGCTGACCCCGTGCAGGACTGGACCCTGCAGCTGCTTCGGATTCGCCACCTTGCCAAGGCCGAGCAGCGACTCCATGCCCTCCTGGGTCTCCTGGTGCTCCGTCTGGGTCGCCGTTGTGGAGCCTGGTGTGATCTCCCTTTTCGCCTCAGCCACGAGCGCCTAGCCGAGTTGATCGGCACCACCCGGGTCACCACCACTCGCTTGATCAGCCAGTTCCGTTTGGCCCAGCTCCTGGAGGTGCCCCGCCAGGGCTCCTGGATGCGCCTAGCCCCCGCGCTGGTGGACTCGGCCCCCCTGTGACCCCCCTGAAGGCGTTGCCTTTCATCCGGTTCTGTCGTTCTCCCTTACCCCATGGCCGTTCAGGCCCCAGTCTCCGAAATTGCTGCCAAGCAGCTAGCCCCTGCCCAGGTCGCCGCGGGGTCTCCAGCTGCCGGTTCCATGGCCCTGGAGCGGGTTTGGCATCGCTATGGGCGCGAGTCCAGCGATGGCTGGTGCCTGCAGGACCTCAGCTTGAGCCTGGAGCCCGGTGAACTGCTGGGTTTGCTCGGTCCGTCTGGCTGCGGCAAGACCACCTTGCTGCGCCTGATTGCAGGTTTTGAGCGGCCCAGCCGCGGTCGGGTTGTGCTGGATGGGCGGGAGGTGGCGGGTCCCCGCCATTGGCTGGCACCCGAGCGCCGGGGCGTCGGCATGGTGTTCCAGGACTACGCCCTCTTCCCCCACCTCACGGCCTGGCAGAACGCCTGTTTTGGCTTGCCGCGCGGCTCCAGCCCTACCAACGTCCAGGGCCCGGGCCCGGAGCGGGTGCGCTGGTTGCTCTCCCTGCTCGGGCTGGCCGGGTTGGAGCAGCGCTACCCCCATGCCCTCTCCGGCGGCCAACGCCAGCGGCTGGCCCTCGCCCGGGCCCTGGCCCCCGGGCCCAAGCTATTACTCCTCGATGAACCCTTCTCCAACCTCGATGGTGAGGTGCGGCTGCGCTTGCGCCGGGAGCTGCCCGGTGTGCTGCGCCAGTGCCAAACCAGCGCGGTGCTTGTGACCCACGACCCCGAGGAGGCCCTGGCCGTATGCAATCGCATCGCCGTGCTCTCTGCGGGCCGGCTGGAGCAATGCTCCCCAGCTCAGGACTTAGTTGCCCGGCCGGCTAGCCCCTTTGTGGCCCGGTTTGTGATGCAGGCCAATGTGCTGCCAGCCCGGCTTTTGGCCGGGGAGCTGCAGACGGCCTGGGGACGCTGGCGCCCCAGCGCTCCCGCGGCGATCGCCCCCCAGGAGCCTCCGTCTGGGGGGCCCCTGGAGGTGGTGGTGCTCGGGGAGGCCCTGGGCCTGGAGGCAGATGTCCAGGGGACGGCCCGGGTGCTGGGCCGGGAGTTCCACGGTCACCACTGGCAACTGCACCTGGAGGACCATGGCTGCCTGTTTACCCTGAAGACACCCCTTGACTGCCCTGTGGAGCCAGGCCAGTCCTGCCGCTTGCACCTGATCAGGGGCGGCCGGGGCCTCCTGTTTCCGGGCGGTCAGCCCGTTGAGGTGGTTTAAACCCGGCTCATCAGGCCTGGTGCGTCTGGGCGGGAGCTGGCTGGGCCTGCTTCGCCAGGCCGGTTCTTACGGGACTGGCGATTCGGTTGGCATCGGGAGCCCGGGCAGGGCGTTGGGCTCCGGGATCTGTTCATCCAGGCTTGGCATCAGGGCCAGTGCAGCCAGCAGGCCCAGCACCAGGATTACCAGGGCCGGCACTAGGGCGGCGCCCAGCCGTTCATCACTGGCGTACTGGTACACCCGCACCGCCAGGGTGTCGAAATCAAAAGGGCGCAGGGCGAAGGTCAACGGCAGCTCCTTGACCGTGTCCACGAACACCAACACTCCCGCCACCAGGAGTGGTCCCCGCAGCAGGGGCAGTTGGATCCGCCTGACCAGGGAGACCCAATCGCAGCCCAGGCTCTGGGCCGCCTCATCGACGCTGGGGGCCAGACCCTCCAGGGCCGTATCCAGGCCCCCCTTGGCGACTGCCAGGAAGCGATCGACATAGCCCCAGACCAGCAGCAACACCGGGGCCAGCCCCCAACCCCCGCCCAGCAACAGAAAGCCCAGGGCCAGCACCGTGCCCGGGATCGCATAGCCCAGGGCCGCCCCATCGGCCACGACCCGCACCAGGTTTCCTTTCACCAGGCGCTTGCCGATCGAGAGCACCAGGGCCGCCCCCAAGGTGAGGCCCGTGGCCCCCAGGGCCAGGCCCAGACTGCGCAGGCCAAGGGCCACCAGGTCCCCGGCCGGTTGGGACGGCAACTGGTCCCAGCTGCTCGAGATCCAGATCAGGGGGATCGCCAGGCTGGCCAGGGGCGGCGCCAGGGTGACCAGCTGGGCGAGCCAGCAGCGCCAACCCCGCAGGGGCCAGAGCTCCGGGCTGGCCCCCTCCTGGCCGGCGGCCCAAAGGCGACTGCGGCTTCGGCCTTGGCGTTCGCTCCAGAGCAACAGGGCCACCAGCAGCAGGGTGACGAGGGCCAGGCCCACGGCCCCCGGCAGGTCTCCCTCCCCTTGCCAGCGCTCCAAAATCGCGGCCGACAGGGTCGGCACCCCCAGCAGTTGCACGGCGCCGAACTCATTGATCACTTCCATGGCCCCCAGGGCCACACCCGCCGCCACTGCCGGCAGGGCCAGGGGCAGGGCCACCCGCAGGAAACTGCCCCAGGGCCCCACCGCCAGGGAGCGGCACACCTCCTGTTGGCGGGCGCCACTGCGGGCAAAGGCTTCGCTGCTCAGCAGCACCACATAGCTGTAGGTGCCCAGGGTCAGGATTGCAATTGCCCAGCCAAGACCGCCAATGCGCAGGCCCGAGCGGCTGCCGAGGTCGATCAGGGTTCCGGCCAGCAGGTAACTGGGCGTGGCCAGGGGCAGCAGCTGGGCGAGCCGCAGCCAGCGGCGTCCAGGGAACTGGCAGCGGGCCGTGAGCCAGCCGTTGCAGGTGCCGATCAGGCCGCCGGCGCAGCCCACACCCAACACCAGCGCCAGGGTGTTGGCCAAGGGAACAAGGCCTTGGGAATCGAGCTGCAGGCCTGGCAGCACTTCCCCTTGGCTGGCGACAAGGGCGAGGGCCGCCAGGGGGGCAAGGGCCAGCAGGCCGACCAGGGTCACGGCCAGGGCCAGGGGCCAGGGTTCGGGTGGCACCCCCAGCACCAAGGGCAAGGCCCGGGCCCGGCGGCGGGGGCCAGCCCAGCGGTTGTCTTCCGTAGGGGGTTCAGGGGCGAGTTGGCCTGGGCTGGGCCGGATGGGTTGGGACCTGGATTCGTTCACAACCAGCCGTTGGCTTCCATCAGTTTCACCGCGTCACGGTTGCGGCTACCCAGCTGTTCGGCCGAGAGGCCATCGGCCTGGAAGCGGCCCAGGCCTTTCAAGATGGGGTCATCGCCGAATCCCTGGAGCGGATATTCATGGTTGGCCTCGGCATAGCCCTTGCCGCCCACCGGTGAGGCCAGAAACTCAATCAACTTCAAGGCGGCCTGGGGATTTTTGGCGTAGCGGGTGATGCCGGCGCCGCTGATGTTCACATGGGCCGGTTTCGGGAACACCACCTGCAGCTTGCGGGCCAGGGCCCGATCGGCCTGGCCACTCTCGCCATTGAGCAGGCGCGCCAGGTAGTAGGTGTTCACCAGGCCAACGCCGCATTGGCCAGTGCCTAGGGCCCGGATCAGGGGAATGTCGGAGCTGAAGTAGGGCTGGGTGACGTTGGCGGTCATCGCCTTGACCCAACTTCGGGCCTCGGCATCGCCGCGCAGGAGCAGCTGGCTGGCCACCAGGGATTGGTTGTAGACACTCTTGCGATCACGCAGGCAGAGCTTGCCCTTGAGGGCCGGCTTGGCCAGGTCGGCATAGGTGCGGATCGAGGCAGCTTTTACCAGAGCTGGATTCACGAGCACCACCCGCACCCGCCGGGTCAGGCCCACCCAGCGGCCCTTGCTGTCGCGCAGGGTGAGGGGAACGGAGCGCAGCAGGGTGGCGGAGCGGGCCGGTTGCAGCAGGTCGAGGGATGCGGCCCGCTCCAGTCGGGCCGCATCGACCAGTACGAGCACATCGGCGGGGGTGTTTTTGCCTTCCTGACGGAGGCGTTCAATCAGGCTGTCATCCTTGGCCTCGAGCAGCTTCACCTGGATGCCCGTTTTGGCGGTGAACTGCTTGTAGAGCTTTTGATCGCTGTTGTAATGACGGCCGGAATAGACGCCGATGCTGGTGTCCTCAGCCTGGCTTCTAACGCCAGTTGTGATCATGCTGAGGGCAGCTAGCAGGTAGGCGCTTGCCCTAGCCCTGCGGCGCCAGGGTGCTTGCTTCAAGGGTGAGACGGATGCAGTCATAGGCTGAGCAGGTTGACTCTTGCTGGTTCAAACCGTAGGCAACGTGACCCATCGGCCCCGTCTGTTTTGATCACCACCCAGGTGATTTTTGTGACATCGGGCAGGCCCTTGCTGGATCTGGTGCGGGCCTACCCGGGCAGGATCACCCGATCGATCACATGGACCACCCCGTTACTGCAAACCACATCGGCCGTGACCACCGTGGCATTTTTGATTTCTAAGGGATTGGGGCAGCGCACCGGAATCGGGTCCCCTTCCAGGCTTGGCCAGTTCTGCTGCTCCACCAACTGGGCCTGGTGATAGGCCCCCGCGATCACGTGGTATTTGAGGATACGCGCCAGCTGGGGCGGGTTATCGACGAGGGTTTGGACGGTGCCGGGGGGTAAGGCGGCAAAGGCTGCATCGATGGGGGCGAAAACCGTGAAGGGGCCAGGCCCTTCCAGGGCTTCCCTCAGGCCGGCAGCGTCCACGGCTGCCAGCAGGGTGCCAAAGGCTCCGGCTGCCTGGGCGGTTTCGAGAATGGTGGGCATCGATTTGTTGGCGCGGCTAACAAGGGGGTGGCTGGGATGGGCGAATTCAAGAAGGCCCCAATGACATCAGCCCATTGAAATGGGCTGATCAAGCGAGCCCGATCTCAATCGCTAGATCAGGCTTAAAGAATTTAACGATAGTCCTGGGTCTGAATATCAGAGAGGCGTGCCTCAGGGCGGAGGAAGCGATCCATCTGGGCTTCGAAGAAGCTTCGGTTGGCCTTGAGGTGCTCCGGGTTGGTGTCATCGAGGGGATAGAGCAGGGCACAGCGGAGGGCCTGGATCACGGCCGAGGTCACGTTGTACATCGAGCGCTGGAAGGTGATCCCTAGCTGAATGAGCTGGTCTTCCTCACCGCGGCGATGCTGCTTGTAGAGCTCCTGCAGATAGGGGGGTAAGAAATGCAACATGTCCTGCATCAACAGGGTGGGCGGAATCCCCGCCGAACCCACGGGAAACACATCCGCATAGAGGATGCCGTAGTGGAAATCGGCCTGATTGGCCGGCACTTGGTCTGCCTGGGCGTTGTAGCTCTTGGTGCCCCGAAAGGGTGAGGTGCGATAGAACACCGCCTCCACGTAGGGAAGGGCGGCCTCATAGAGCCAGGTGAAGCCCTCGCTTTTGGGAATGATCTCGAAGCACTCCCCACCGATGTAGGCATGGTGGTAGATCGGCCGCCCGGCCACCGCAAAAATGCCATTCACCAAAAAGTCCATGGCCTGGGGCACGCTGGTGAGCTGGCCCTCGTCGTAGAGGTCGCTCATCTCAAAGAACACCGGCGCCATCACCTCCCAAAAGAGGCCCAGGTTGGCGGTGTAGGAGAGCTGGCGTACCTTTTCGATGAACATCTCCGGGAAAAGCTTGTAGAGCCCCAGCATCACCAAGTTGCCCTTGAAGTAGGCCTTGATGGCCCGATCGGCGTTGGCCCGGTAAACCTCGCTTGCCAGGTAGTCGTTGAAACGGCCACCCATGCCTTGGTGCCAGAACATGGCCTGCATGCAGGCCTCGGCGAACTCCATGTTCACCCGGTCGTGCCAGAGGTGGTGCAGCAGCTTGGGCATGGCACGGGTTTCGCCCTTGGCCATGAACTCCAGGAGCTCCGGGTGGGCCTTTTCGCCCCCACGCCAGATCCGCAGCGACGCCTGATCCCCCGCATAGCTATTGGGGAGATCAAGATACTCCTGGGAAATGAAGTACTTGAAAGCGGGCAGCGGGTTGAGAAACACGCGCTCGGCAATGTAGAGCAAATCACGCCAATAGAAATCCATCGGCACGGCATAGGCCTTGTAGATGCCGATGATTTGCTGGAGATTCTCCGGCGTGTCGGGCAGCATCGAACCGCCGGCCTCGAGCCGATGGATCACATCGGCGTAGGGATGGGTTGAGGGCGGAATCAGGGGCGTCTTGGTGCCCGCTGCAGCGGTTGTTGTGGTCATGCCGGCAGGGTCGACGAAGGAGAAGGGGGAGCCAGGGCGAGGGTTTGCACCACCGGGTCGCTGTTTCGGATGGCGATGGCGGCCGTGCTTGCCTCGCTCCAGGCGGTGAGCCCGATCGGCCAGATGCCGGCGAGCACCACCAGGGTGGTGAGCACCACGGCAGGCAGCCGTTCGGCTAGTCGGGTGCTCTGCCAATCGGCACGGTTGTTATCGAGCCGGCCGAAGCCCACCCGGTTGAACAGCCGCACCGCGTAGACCGCGGTGAAGCCCGAGGCCACCAGACAGATCAAGGTGGCCCGGGGGAACACGGTCCAGCTGCCCTCGAACACCAGCAGTTCTGCCGGGAAGCCCGCCAGGCCGGGGATGCCGGCAGCGGCCATCAGGGCGAGCAGCATCAGGCCCATGGTGAAAGGCAGGCCCCGGATCGGGTTCATCAGGCCAGAGAGCTCTGCGATCACCGTGGTGCCGGTCTTGCGCTGGATCAGCCCCACGCAGTCAAACAGCAGGGCCACGATCAGGCCATGGGCCAGCACCTGGGCCATGGCCCCCTGCAGGCTCATCGGCGTGGCGGCCGCCAGGGCCAAAACCAGTAAGCCCATGTGGCCCAAGGAGCTGTAGGCCATCAGCCGGCGGATGTCGGTGGCGGCAATGGCATTGAGGGCGCCGTACACAGCGCCCACGGCACCGGCGGCGGCGATCCATGGGGAAAAGGCCGTCCAGGCTTCGGGCAGCATGCCGACGCCAAAGCGCAGCAGGCCGTAGGCCCCCAGCTTCGACACCACACCCCCCAGCAGCATCACCACCGGCGGCGGTGCTTCTGCGTAGCTGATCGGCTGCCAGCCATGCAAGGGCACCACCGGCAGCTTGATGCCAAAACCCAGCAGAAGCAGGGCCAGCACCCAGCCCTGGGCCGATGCAGGCAAGGGGGTAGCGGCAAGGGCCTCGAAGCTGAAGCTCACGGCGGTGTCGGCGCCGGCGGCTCCCTGGCCCAACCAACCGAAGGCCAGCACCCCACCCAGCAAGCTCAGGCCCGATACAGCTCCATAAATCAGAAACCGCACGGCGGCCCCGGCACGGCGCTCGCCGCCCCAGATCGCCACCAGCAAGGTGGTGGGGATCAACACCAGCTCGAAGGCCAAGACGAACAGCAGGGCGTTGCGGGCCAAGAAAGCCCCCATCACCCCCAAGTTGGTGGCCAGTATCAGGGAGTAATAAAGGCGAGGGCGTCCCTGGTCGATTGGGGTTGCCAGCACCGCCATGGCGGTGATCAGGCCCGTGAGCAGCACCAGCGGCAGCGACAGCCCATCGAGGCCCAGATCCAGGCCCAAACCCAGCCGGGGCAGCCATTCGATCGTCAGGGAAGTGGGTGGCTGACGCCAGGCCAGCAGGCCAAGGACGAGCTGGATCAGGGCAGCAGCGGCGGCCAGGGTGCGCACCAGGCCAGGACGGCTTTCTGGCAGCAGGGTCAGGAGCAGGCCTGCCGCCAGCGGCACCCCCAACAGCAACAGCAAGGTCATGGCAGAAGCGATCACGGCAGAACGGAGGCGAGGGGGCCTGGGGCATCGGCGATCAACCAGGCCGCCATCAGCAGCACGCCCAGAACGAGGGTGAGGGCGTAGGCCTGGGAGCGGCCCGAGGTGGTGAAGCTCAGCCGGCGCGCACCCGCCAGGGCGGCCGCTCCGGTGCCGCCGCTGAAACCATCCACCAGGCTGCTTTCGCTCCAACCGCCGAAGCGGGCCATGGCTAACACCAGGGAGACCACGGTGCGGTGGTAGAAGCGCTCGGTCTGCATGTCGTGGGCGAGCCAATCCTGCAGACCTCCGAGGGAGGCCGGCAGCTGGGCCAGGCCGTGGGGGCGTAGGTAAAAGGCGGCCGAGAGGCTTCCGCCCACCAGGGTGGAGGCAATCAGGGGCCAGGCCAGGGGCCCCCAACCGGCGAGGGGGGTGAGGGAATAGACCCCATTGGCCACCAGGAGCATGGGGAGATGCAGCACCATGCCCATCACCACCATGGTGGGCAGCACCATCAACCAGAGCACCTCCGCAGAACGGGTGGTGAACGGGGTGGGTCGTCCTCCCCAGATCTGGCCGAAAACCCTGATCAGGCCGGCGCTGATCAGGGCGTTGGTGACCAGCACCACGCCCCCCAACAGCACGGGATGGGTACTCGCCGCAGTGAGGGCAAGCAATTCGCGCAGGGCGGCGAAGCTGGCGAACGGCGGCAAGCCCATCAGCCCTCCGGCGCCGACGAGGAAGGCGATGCCAATCAGGGGCCGCTTGCTCCAGAGCCCCCCCAGCTGGGTGAGGTCCTGGGTGACGTTGCTGATCACGATCGTGCCAATCACCATCAACAGCAGGGCCATCGGTAGGGGATACACGAGCAGCAGATGGTCGGCGACGGCGGTGCCCCCCAGGCCGACGGCCACGAACAGCAGTCCCAGCCAGCTGCTCACCAGGAAACTCAATGCCCGCTTGACATCGACCTGGGCCAGGGCAATCAAGGAGGCCACCACTGCCGTGGAGCCACCCACCACCACCAGCACGGCCTGCACGAAGGGGCTGAGTTCGAGCAGGGGCTCTAGGCGCAGGAGCACCCAGGCCCCACCCACCACCACCACCGCATTGCGCAGGATCGTCGAGGGCAGCGGGCTCTCCATGGCCTCATCCAGCCAAAGGTGCAGGGGGATCTGGGCGCACTTGCCCATCGGGCCTGCAATCAGGGCCAGCAGGATCAGCTGGAAGCCCGCTGGCAGGGGCCGGCCGTTGTTGATGATGTCGGCGGCCCAGCCCTGCAGGCCGTGGAAGTTCCAGGTGCCGGCCACAGGCAGCAGGGCAATCACCCCGGCCAGCAGGATCAGGTCGCCGATGCG
>CAMAVE010000053.1 GCA_945861595.1 Synechococcus sp. UW140 | reverse complement strand
CGCAACGACAACTTCATCGACAAGAGCTTCACGGTGATGGCCGACCTGATCGTGAAGCTGTTGCCGATCGATCCCAAGGCCAAGGAGGCCTATGTGTATTACCGCGACGGCCTCTCCGCCCAAAACGACGGCGACTACGCCGAGGCCCTCGACAACTACGAAGAGGCCCTACGCCTCGAGGAAAACGCCGTGGACCGGGGCGAAATCCTCAAAAACATGGCAATCATTTTCATGAGCAACGGCGACGAAGAAAAATCCCTCGACTACTACCGCCAATCCCTCGAAGAAAATGCCAATTCGCCGTCTTGCCTCAAAAACATGGGGCTGATCTACGAGAAATGGGGCCGGATTGCCGCCGAAAACGGCGACCAGGACGGCGCCGATCGCTGGTTTGACCAGGCGGCGGAATTCTGGGGACGGGCCGTGCGCCTCTATCCCGGCGGCTATCTGGATATTGAGAACTGGCTCAAGTCGTCGGGCCGCAGCAATGTGGATGTCTATTTCTGATCTCTGCCTCTGAAATCCTGAGCCGGGGCATGGAGCCGGCATGGTGTGCTGATCGGAGCCCCCCGAGGCCAGGAACCCAAGCCAAGCAACCGACCGCCGGGCGGGGACCCGGCCAGGCTGGGCTCAAGCGCGATCGTCCGCCGGGTTCACGCCTAGGGCCAGGACCAGGGCTTCGGCCACCGTGCCGGCCTCCAAGAGCTGGAGGTCGATGCCGGCCGCCATCGGCCCCAGGCCGCTGCCCTTGGGCACCACGGCCCGGCGGAACCCCAGCCGGGCCGCCTCCTGCAGGCGCAGCTCCAGCTGGCCCACGGGCCGCAGCTGGCCGCCCAGGCCGAGCTCGCCCACCAGCACCGTGCCGGGAGGCAGGGTGAGATCGCGGTAGCTGGCCACCACGGCCGTGGCCACGCCCAGGTCGGCCGCCGGCTCCTCCACCTCCAGGCCGCCGGCCACGGCCAGATAGCAATCGAAGCGGGAAAGGGGCAGGCCCAGGTGTTTCTCCAGCACCGCCAGGATCTGGTGCAGGCGGTTGGTGCCGATGCCGGTGGCCGTGCGGCGCGGGCTGGCGTAGCTGGTGGTGCTCACCAGCGACTGCATCTCCACCACCAGGGCCCGGGTGCCCTCACAGGCCACGATCGTGGCCGTGCCGGCCGAGGGCTCGTCGCTGCCGAGGAACAGCTCGCTGGGGTTGGTGACCTCCACCAAGCCCCGGTCGCGCATCTCGAACACACCCAGCTCATGGGTGGCGCCAAAGCGGTTTTTCACGGCCCGCAGCAGCCGATGGCTGGCGAAGCGGTCGCCCTCGAAGGTGAGCACCGCATCCACCAGGTGCTCCAGCACCTTGGGGCCAGCCAGCATCCCCTCCTTGGTCACGTGGCCCACCAGCAGCAGGGCCGTGTCCTGGCGCTTGGCGATCCGGGCCAGGGCGGCGGCGCATTCGCGCACCTGGGCCACCGACCCCGGCGCACTGGCCAGTTCGCCGTCGTGGAGGGCCTGGATGCTGTCGATGATCGCCACGGCTGGCCGCAGGGATTCGAGTTCCTGCAGCACGAGTTCCAGGTCGGTTTCGGCCAGCAACTGCAGCTGGCTGCCATCGCCGCCGAGGCGGCGCCAGCGCAATTTCACCTGCTGGGCCGATTCCTCGGCGCTCACGTACAACACCGAGTGACGGGCCGCCATCGCCTCGGCGGATTGCAGCAGCAAGGTCGACTTGCCGATGCCGGGATCGCCGCCCACCAGCACCAAGGACCCGGGCACCAGGCCGCCGCCGAGCACCCGGTCCAGCTCGCCGTAGCCGCTGCCCAGGCGCTGCAGGGGCCGCTCCCCGACCGTGTGGATCGACTCAGATCGGCGCGAGCGCGGCGGCAGATCGGTGGCGCCTAACGCCCCGCTGGCCGCTCCTGCAGCGGCTGCAGCGCTAGCCACCGGCCGGCGCCGGCGGGTGTCGCTGGCGGTGACAACCTGCTCCACCAGGCTGTTCCAGCTGCCGCAGGCGGCGCAGCGACCGAAGAACTGGCGGGTCTGGGCCCCGCAGGTCTGGCAGACGTAGAGGCTGGAACGTCCCACGGGGGTGCACGAAGGTGTATGAAGATTGGTGGCTCTTGGTGAACCCACGGGGCCTTCGGCCTTTTCAGTGGGTCGATCTACTCAAACCCTTCGGTCCGCCTGCCGCAATGACGGCTTCTGCCCCCGCCAAGGAAACGATTCTGGTCGTTGACGACGAAGCCAGCATCCGCCGCATCCTCGAGACCCGGCTCTCGATGATCGGCTATCAGGTGATCACGGCCTGCGATGGCCTCGAAGCCCTCGACGCCTTCCGGCGCACCAGCCCCGACCTGGTGGTGCTCGACGTGATGATGCCGAAGCTGGATGGCTACGGCGTCTGCCAGGAGCTGCGCAAGGAATCGGACGTGCCGATCGTGATGCTCACGGCCCTAGGCGATGTGGCCGACCGCATCACCGGCCTGGAGCTCGGCGCCGACGACTACGTGGTCAAACCCTTCAGCCCCAAGGAGCTGGAGGCCCGCATCCGCTGCGTGCTGCGCCGGGTCGACAAGGACCAGGCCGCCGGCATCCCCAACTCCGGCGTGATCCAGGTCAGCGACCTCAAGATCGACACCAACAAGCGCCAGGTGTACCGGGGCGACGAACGCATCCGGCTCACCGGCATGGAGTTCAGCCTCCTGGAGCTGCTGGTGGGCCGCTCGGGCGAACCCTTCAGCCGCGGCGAAATTCTCAAGGAGGTGTGGGGCTATACCCCCGAGCGCCACGTCGACACCCGGGTGGTGGATGTCCATATCTCCCGGTTGCGCTCCAAACTGGAGGACGACCCCGCCAACCCCGAGCTGATTCTCACGGCCCGGGGAACGGGGTACCTGTTCCAGCGCATCATCGAAGCCCTTGCCCCCGAAGGACACTGACATCACTGGCCGCAGCCCCAAGCGTCGGCGGCCCCAGGCGATTCGTCGCCTGGTGATTTGGTATCGCCGCAATGCGGCCGTAACGAGCCTCGTGGGCACGGCCTCGGCCGCCAGCTCCGTGGCCGGGTCCATGGCCGGCTCAATGGTCTCCACCGCCGGCAGCGTCGCTGGGGCCGCCGGCAATGTGGCTGGCAATGTCGCCGGCGTTGCCGGCTCCGTGGCGGGCGCCGCCGGCTCGGTGGCCGGCTCGATGGCCAACTCGGTGCTCCAGCCCCTGGTGTTTGATCCCCTGCGCCGGCTGCAGCAAGGGAGCAGTCCCGATGGCGAGCTCAGGATTGTCGATGCCGAGCGGCTGTGGGTGGCCGTCGATGGCATGGGCGGCGACCATGCCCCCGGCCCGATCTTGGAGGGCTGCCTGCGGGCCGTGGCCCTCCTGCCGGTGCGGGTGCGCTTCGTGGCCGAAACCGCCGCTGTCGATCAGGCCGTGGCGGCCCTGGGCCTGGGCGAGGAGCTGGCCGCCGCCATCGGCGCCGGGCTTATCGAGGTGGTCGCCAGCGGCCCCTCGGTGGGCATGGACGAAGAGGCCACGGTGGTGCGGCGCAAGCGGGACGCCAGCATCAACATGGCCATGGACCTGGTCAAGGCGGGCGAGGCCACCGCGGTGTACTCGGCGGGCAACTCCGGCGCCGTGATGGCCTCGGCGATCTTCCGGCTCGGCCGGCTCAAGGGCATCGACCGGCCCGCCATCGGCGCCCTCTTCCCCACCAAGGATCCCAACCAGCAGGTGTTGGTGCTCGATGTCGGCGCCAACATGGACGCCAAGGCGGCCTATCTGCACCAATTTGCCCTGCTCGGCAACATCTACAGCCGCGATGTGCTGCAGGTGCGAAGGCCCCGGATCGGCCTGCTCAATATTGGCGAGGAGGAGTGCAAGGGCAACGAGCTCTGCCTCAAGACCTACCCCCTGCTGGCGGCCGACGACCGCTTCGTGTTTGCCGGCAACTGCGAAGGCCGGGACGTGCTCTCCGGCGATTTCGATGTGGTGGTGTGCGATGGCTTCACCGGCAACGTGCTGCTGAAGTTCCTCGAATCGGTGGGCAGCGTGCTGCTGGATGTGCTGCGGGCCGAGCTGCCCCGGGGACGCCGGGGCAAGGTGGGCTCCGCCTTCCTGCGCAGCAACCTGGTGCGCATCAAGAAACGGCTGGATCACGCCGAACATGGCGGCGCCCTGCTGCTGGGCGTCAACGGCGTCTGCGTGATCGGCCACGGCAGTAGCAAGGCCCTCTCGGTGGTGAGCGCCCTGCGCCTAGCCCACTCCGCCGCCAGCCATGGCGTAATGGACGACCTGCACAAGCTCAGTGACAGCACCGATGCGGCGGTCGCCTGTGGTTGACTGACCGCCAACTGGGGTCGTTCAGGTGTCGCTCAGCCCAATGGCGGAGGCCGTCGGCATGGCCCTGGTCGGCTGCGGCAGCGGCCTGCCAGCCGTGAGCCTCAGCAACGCCCAGCTGGGGGAGCGGGTCGAGACCAACGACGACTGGATCCGCAGCCGCACCGGCATCGGCGCCAGGCACGTCGCCGGCCCGGGCGAAACGGTCACCAGCTTGGCCAGCGAGGCCGGCCGCCAGGCCCTGGCCCATGCCGGCTGGCAAGCGAGCGACCTGGACCTGATCCTGCTGGCCACCTCCAGCCCCGACGACCTGTTCGGCACGGCTCCGCGGGTGCAGGGGGTGCTGGGGGCCAGCAACGCCGTGGCCTTCGACATCACGGCCGCCTGCAGCGGCTTCCTGTTTGCCCTGATCACCGCCAGCCAATACATCCGCAGCGGCAGCGTGCGCCGCGCCCTGGTGATCGGCGCCGACCAGCTCAGCCGCTGGGTCGACTGGGACGATCGCCGCACCTGCGTGCTGTTCGGCGATGGCGCCGCCGCCGTGGCGGTGGAGGCCTGCCCCGGGGCCGACAACGGCTTGCTTGGATTCCGCATGCGCTCCGATGGCAGCCGCAACGGCTGCCTCACCCTGGCCCAAAGCGAGGAGCACACCACCGTGGTGGCCGGCAGCCAGGCCCAGCGTGGCGGCTTCGAACCGATCCAGATGAATGGCCAGGAGGTCTACAAATTCGCGGTGCGCGAGGTGCCGGCAATCCTCAAGGACCTGCTGGATGGCACCGGCACCAGCGCCGACCAACTCGACTGGCTACTCCTCCATCAGGCCAACCAGCGGATCCTCGATGCGGTGGCCGAGCGCTTTGCCATCCCCAGTGAACGGGTGCTCAGCAACCTGGCCCGCTTCGGCAACACCTCTGCCGCCACGATCCCGCTGATGCTCAATGAGGCCGTGCGCGACGGCCGGGTTCAGCCGGGTCACCTGATCGCCAGCAGCGGTTTCGGCGCCGGCCTGAGCTGGGGCGCGGCCCTGCTGCGCTGGGGCGGTCCCCAGACCAACTGAGCCCGCGGGGCGGCTGGATGGGCTTGAGCCAGCCCAGGCCGGCCAGGCCCCCTCTCGGCTGGGCCCCCACAGCCGCGCCGTAGTCTCCAGCCCACAAATGCGCAAGCGCCACCATGGGGATCGCCTGGGTGTTTCCCGGTCAGGGATCACAGAAGCTCGGCATGGCCACGGCCGTGCTCGATCTGCCTGACGCCGGCCAGCGTTTTGCCCTCGCCTCCGAGCTGCTGGGCCGGGACCTGCTGGCGATCTGCGCCGGCGAAGGTCTCGACGCCATCGCCGCACCCACGGACCTCAACGACACCCGCAACACCCAGCCGGCCCTGTTCGTGATCGAAAGCCTGCTGGTGGATGGCCTGCGCCGCCAGGGCCGCAGCGCCGACCTAGTGGCCGGCCACAGCCTCGGTGAACTGGTGGCCCTCTATGCGGCCGGGGTGTTCGACTTCGAAACGGGACTCGCCCTGATGCACCGGCGCAGCACCCTGATGGCCGCCGCCGGCGGCGGTGCCATGACCGCGGTGATGGGCTTTGATCGCGGCGAGCTCGATGCCCTGGTGGCCGCCACCGAGGACGTGGTGATTGCCAACGACAACAGCAGCGCCCAGGTGGTGCTCTCCGGTAGTCCCGAAGCCGTGGCCAGCGTCAGCGCCCAGCTGACCTGCAAGCGGGCGATCCCCCTGGCCGTGTCGGGGGCCTTCCATTCACCCTTCATGGCCGGGGCCGCCGCCGCCTTCGCCCAGGAGCTGGAGCCCCTGCCCTTTGCCGATGCCCGCATCCCGGTGTTGAGCAACACCGATCCCACGCCTGAAACCAGCGGTGAGCGCCTCAAAGCCCGCCTGATCGGCCAGATGACCAGCGGCGTGCGCTGGCGCGAAACCATGGACCAGTTCGCCGCCCAGGGGATCGACACCACCGTGGAGATCGGCCCCGGCAACGTGCTCAACGGCCTGATCAAACGCAGCCTGACGGGCGTCACCACCGCCCAGATCGCCGCCGCCGCGGACCTGGGCCTGTGACCAAGGCTGGAGATCGGGCTGGCAGCACCAGCGGCAGCGCCGAGGCGAACCCTGGCCCCAGCGGGCCTGAACCGGGGGTTGGCGGCCCAGCGAGCGCCATCGTGCCCGCCGAAGGCGGCCGCATCAACGCCATGCGCCGGGCCCTACGGCGCCGCCGCAAGCCACCCGAACCGCCGGCCCTGCTGAACAGCCCCAAACCGAGCCTCACCTACCGAATCATCAGCTACCTGCTGGTGTTTCCGATCTATCGGCTCCTGTTCCGCGGCCGCACCGCCGGCAACGGCAACGTGCCGATGGAGGGGGCCCTGGTGGTGGTGGCCAACCACGGCTCCCACCTGGATCCGCCCCTGCTGGGCCATGCCCTGGGCCGGCCGGTGGCCTTCATGGCCAAGGCCGAACTGTTCCGGGTGCCCCTGCTGGGGCCGATCATCCGGGCCTGCGGCGCCTATCCGGTGGCCCGGGGCGCGAGCGACCGGGAGGCGATCCGCACCGCCACCGACCGGCTCGACCAGGGCTGGGCCACGGGAGTGTTTCTCGATGGCACCCGCCAGGCCAATGGCCGGGTCAACGCGCCCCTGCCAGGGGCGGCCCTGCTGGCGGCCCGCTCCGGCGCGCCCCTGCTGCCCGTGGCGATCATCAACAGCCACCGGGCCATGGGCACCGGCCGCCAGGCGCGACTCGTGCCGATCCACATCCGCATCGGCACGCCCATCCCGCCGCCGGCCTCCAGGCGCCGCGCCGACCTGGACGTGGTAACGGCGGCCTGCCAGGCCCAGATCAATGCCCTGCTGGATTTAGGCCCGCTGCAGGCGGATGAACCGGTCGGCCGGCTCCATCCAGCAGCGGAGCGAACCGCTCTGCCGCCGACAACCTGAGGTCCTGGCCGGTCAGCACCCACAACGCCGCCCGCAGGCCGTCACCCCAGACCTTGCCCTTGCGCTCAGGCATGCAGCGCTGGCCGCAGGGCACGGCCACGGGCGTGAGGCCGATGCCGCGGCTGCCGGCCACAATCCGGCCCACGAGCAGGGCCCGGGGCATGTGGTCGCTGCTGGTGACGAGATACACGCTGCGCACCTTGGAGCGCTTGAGGTCATCGGCGACCGAGGTGAAATTGCTCAGGGTGTCGTGGGCGCGGTAATCGAGCAGCACTTGGCCGGGATGGAGCCCCTCGCGACGGAACTCCCAGGTGGCGTATTCGGGATTGCTGCCGCCGCTCACTAGCAACGGCAGGCCCAGGCGCCGGGCCAACCGGGCCGCCTCCTGCTCCCGGGCCACATCGCCGCCCAGCACCAGGATCAGCTGGGGCGGCGGCAGCGGCGGTAGCCACAGCCCCCGCGAGAGCCAAAGCAAGCCCGCAGCCACCAGGGCCAGGGGCCACCAGCGCCCCAGCCGCTGGCGGGAGCCCCGGCCTGGGCCGCTGCGGGAGCGCCCCGTCCGCAACCGGCGGCGACGGCCCGGACCGGGCGACCGCCGGGCTGGCACAGCGGACCGATCGCTGCGGGGGCCGGGGCCAGCCATCAGCCCCCCCCGCTGCCAGCACCTGGCAGGGGAGCATTGGCCAGCGCTGGGGTGGGGACCTGGCTGGAGGCCTGGGGTGTGACGTCCACCGGACTGGTGGGATAGATCGGCAACACGGGCTGCCAGGGGCCAGCCAGGCCCTGGGCCGCCGCCGCCTGGCCGAGGGCCAGCAGCTCCAGAATGTCGAGGGGAGCCTCCACCGCCGCCGGCAGGATCAGCGCCGGCGCCAGGCCCTGGGCGAAGGCTTCGCCAGGGAGAAACAGCCGCGGCGGCTGCAGTTCAGCCATGGCGCCAAGGGACGCGGGATCGGCGCCGTAGCAACCCGCCACGGTGCCGCGCCGGGGCAGGTCTTGGATCAGCCAGAACCGCTCGACTTCCGCCAGCTCAGGCCGCTGGCGCAGCAGCCGCAGCGCCACGGGCAAAAAACTGCAAAACCCATGCAGGGGCACGGCCAGCTGCTGGGCCAGGGTGCGGGCCAACACCACCGTGAGCCGGGTGCTGGTGAAGCCGCCTGGTCCCGTGGCCACCACCAGTCGGCCGATTTCGGGCCAACGCTCGGCGGGGAGTAGCTGCTCCAGGCAGGGCAGTAGGGCGCCCGAGAGCTGGCGTCCGAGGGGAAAGGCCCGCACCTGGGGGGGCTCGCTGCCCGAGAGGGGCTGCAGGCCCACGGCCAGGCAGTCAGTGGAGCTGTGCAGAGCCACCAGCTGGGACGCTTGGGCGCTCATGTCGGCTGGGCCTGGCCGGGCCGCAGCTGCAGCCAGCGGCCGGGCTCGGCCTCAAAGCTGTCGCAACCGCGCACATCCCATTCCACCCCCACCTGGGCGTCGCCGAGCTCAATCACCGACACATGGATCCGGGGGGACTGGGGCACAAAACTGGGGGCGACACAAAGGTGATCGACCCCATGCTGCCGCTCCACCGCGTGATAGGCCTGGCAGCGGTCCACCCAGTGGCAATCGACGCAGATGCACATGCCACCGACTGATTGCCCCCAGCCATTCTGGCGCGCCCAGAGGCTCTCCCCGTTGCCGTTGACGGGTCAGGACCGATGAGGCCGCCGCTGACACCAGGGCAGGCTCCGCTGGAGCCGCCCTTGGGACGCCCTGCCGGGCCGCTGGCCCTGACGCCCGAGGCCGCCGCCGAGTTGCTCTGGCAACGGCTCCATGCCGATCGCTGGCCGGTCCCCCGGGCAGCCCTGCCCGCCGATGCCGCCCTGGTGGGCGGAGCCGTGCGCGATGGCCTGCTCGATCGGCTGGCGGAGCGGCCCGACCTGGACCTGGTGGTGGGCGCGGACGCCATCGGCCTCTGCCAGCGCCTGGCCCAGGTACATGGAGGTTGCGCGGTGGTGCTGGATCCCCAGAGGGACATCGCCCGGCTGGTGGTGCGCGGCTGGAGCCTGGACCTGGCCCGCCGCAGCGGCGGGAGCCTGGCGGCCGATCTGGCCCGGCGGGACTACCGCATCAATGCCATCGCCCTGCCCCTGGGCCCGGGCGAGCCGCTGCTGGATCCCCTCGGCGGCCTGGTCGATCTGCAGGCGCGCCAGTTGGTGGCCGTGGGCGAGGCCAACCTGCTGGACGATCCCCTGCGCCTGTTGCGCGGCATCCGCCTGGCCGCCCAGCTGGACTTCACCCTGGAGGCGAGCACCTGGACCTGGATCCAACGCCACCACCAACGCCTTGCCAGCGTGGCCGGCGAACGGGTGCTGGCGGAACTGGACAAACTGGCGACAGCCCCCCGGGGCCACCAGGGTCTGCAACAAGCCCTGGTGGCTGGCCTGCTGCAGCCCTGGGGCGCCGACGCCCGGGCGGGAGCGGCCTTGGGACGGCTCAACCCGGAGCAGGCCCAAACCTGCGGCCTGAACCCCGAAGAGCGGCAGCTGGCCCTGCCCTTGGCCCGGCTGGCCCGCCTGTTTGACGCCAAGGCCCTTGAGGGTTTGCGGGCCAGCCGCAAGCTGCAACAGCGCTGCCAGCGGCTGCGGCAGTGGTGGCAGCGGCTGGAGCCTGGGCCCCCTGGACAGGAAACAGACCTAGACCTGGATCCCGGCCCCGCCATCGCCGCCCTGGCCGAGTCGGAGCGCCTGGCCCTGCAACGCCAGCTGGAGGACGACCTACCGGCCCTGCTGCTGGCATGGCCCAGCCCCCTGGTCCATGCCTGGCTGGAGCGCTGGCGCAACCCCAACGACCCCCTCTTCCATCCCAGGTCCCCCCTCGATGGCCGCAGCCTGCAGGCGGAGCTGGGCCTGGCCCCCTCCCGTCGTCTGGGGGACCTGCTGGAGCAACTCATGTTGGAGCGGGCTTTTGGTCGCATCGGAGACCGCGAGCAGGCCCTGGCCTGGTGTCGCCAGGCGCTAGGGCAGGCCAACACGCCTGGCGAAAAGGACCCACGCCGTGATTAACTTCTCAGGCACAGTCGTTGCTAACGACCTGAATCGCGCCTGTTAGGGCAAAGCTCTCGTTCTGAAAGCCTCCGTTCCGGATCCTTCCAAACAGACGGTGATCCCCGGACATCAGGACAACGCAAAAACGGACAACGGCCCAAAGGTCGGGTCCCAGTTTTTTTGCGTCAGCTCGCAACCCCGACCTGCCCATCTCCCAGTTCCTTTCTCTCCCGATCCCATGAGCGTTCGTCTTTACGTCGGCAACCTGCCCCAAAGCTTTGATGCCAAGGAGCTCGAAGCCCTCTTCGCCGCCGTTGGTGAAGGCGTGCGCTTCAAGGCCGTCCAGGATCGGGAGACCGGCGCCAGCCGCGGCTTCGGTTTCGCCAACGTGGAAGAAGAAGCCCTCGCCGACCAGGTGATCGAGCAGCTCAACGGCCGCGACTTTGGCGGCAACAACCTGCGCATCGAGCGCTCTGAGCGCCGCGACCCCCGCAGCGGTGGCGCCGGCAACGACCGCCGTCCTGGCGCTGGCGCTGCCCCCTCCTCCGTGGCCCGCAAGGCAATCAACAAGGTGGTACACAGCGACACCATCGTCGAAGGCGCCCCCGACCCCCGCTGGGCCGGCGAACTGGCCAAGCTCAAGGCCCTGCTGGCCGACCAGAAGACCGCCGTCTGAGCCAACCTGGACGCCTCATGACCCCCCAGGCCCCCGTGGTCGTTAACAAGCTCTGGACCTGGCGGGGTCACCACATCAGCTATTGCTGCGCCCCCTGGGATGGCCCTGGCCTGCCCGCAGAACCCACCCCTTCGGATCGGGTTCAAACGAACGCTCCCACAAACGGCCTCGCTCCCGGGGGGGCCGTTCTGTTGATTCACGGCTTTGGCGCCTCCAAGGGCCACTGGCGCCACAATCTGCCGGCCCTGGCAGCGGTGAGCCGGGTGTACGCCATCGACCTGCTCGGGTTTGGGGCCAGTAGCAAGCCCCGCTCGCGCCTGGCCGATGAGCCCCAGGAGCCGGGCTCGGTGCCCTACGGCTTCGACCTCTGGGCCGCCCTGGTGCTGGATTTCGTGCGCCAGGTGATCGGCCCTGAGGCGCCGGGCCTACGGCTGCAACTGGTGGGCAATTCGATTGGTGGCGTGGTGGCCCTGAATGCCGCCCGGCTGCTGGCTGAACAAGGCCAGCCGCCCGCCCAGGTCATCCTGATCGACTGCGCCCAGCGCACCCTGGACCTCAAACGACTGGCGGAATTGCCGCCGCTGCAACGCTGGAGCCGGCCCCTGCTGATGGGCCTGGTCCGCCAGCGCTGGTTAATCGGCAGCCTGTTCAGCCTGCTGGCGCGGCCGGCCGTGGTGCGGCGGGTTTTGCACCAGGCCTACCCCAGCGGCGCCAACTGCGATGACGCCTTGGTGGACATCCTGGTGGGCCCGAGCCGGGATCCCGGCGCCAAGGAAAGTTTCCGTGGCTTCGTCAACCTGTTTAACGACCACCTGGCCCCGGAGCTGCTGGCCCAACTCCAGGGCCCGGTGCGCCTGCTCTGGGGGGAACTGGATCCTTGGGAGAGCGTGGCCGAAGCCCAGGAATGGCAACACAATTTCCCGTGCATTCAGGAGCTGCGGGTGTTACCCGGACTGGGCCACTGCCCCCACGATGAAGCCCCCGAACAGGTCAATCCGATCCTGATCGAGTGGCTTCAAAAAGCCTAAATAGCAATCCCCATCCCCGATCGGCCGCCCCCGTTAGCGGGTCTGGGAAATGACATAGGAGAAGGGAAGTTCCAGCAATTTGCCGAGCCGGGGCACATAGGCTCGGTGATTAAACACGTCGTAGTTCAATTTCTCGATCACATCGAGAATGCCACGGTAAAGCCGCAGGGACGTCCACACGGGCCAGCGGGCATCGGGGGCCAACCAGCGCACCCCAGCCTCGGAGCGGGCGAACCAGTAGCGGGCCCGCTCCAGCTGGAAAGCCATGAGGGCCCGCCAGTTGTCATTGAGGGTGCCAGCCAGGAGTTCCGCCTCGGAATAATTGAACCGCTTTAGATCGTCCAAGGGCAGGTAGATGCGGCCCCGGCCCCGATCCTCACCCACATCGCGCAGGATATTGGTGAGCTGGTTGGCGATGCCGAGGGCAACGGCCGCCTCAGATGTATCGGGGCGCTCGCTCCAGGGGGCGGTGGTGTAGGCCGGATCCACCCCCATCACCTCCTGGGTCATCAGGCCGACGGTGCCGGCCACCCGATAGCAATAGAGCTCCAGTTCCTTGAAGCTGGCATAGCGATGTTGGAGCAGGTCCATGCGCTGGCCCTCGATCATGTCGAGGTAGGGCTGCAGGGGCTGGGGATAGCGCTCCAAGGTATCGACCATCACCCGGTCCAGGTCATCAGTGACTTGGCCGTCAAAGAGGCGGCGGGTGCGCCCTTCCCAAGCATCGAGGCGCTCGGACAATTCACGCACCGGGCGCTGCTGGGCCTCAGCGCTGTCCATCAGCTCGTCGGTGCGGCGACACCAGACGTAAATCGCCCAGATCGCCCGGCGCTTGGCCGGGGGCATCAACAGGGTGCCTAGGTAAAAGGTTTTGGCCCACTGGGCCGTTTCTTGCCGGCAGGCCTCGTAGGCCTGCTGCAGCTCTGGCCCTAGGCCGGCCGATGCCCCTGCGGATCCCACGGATGAAGCCAGGGCCACGCCTACACCGCCGTCAAACTGGCCGGGCTTGGGGCCCCCGGCTGGGCTAATGGGGACTGGCCAATCGCAGCAGCACACTGCTTGCCGCTCAACACGGCCCCCTCCATTGAGGCGAGATAGCGCTGCATCGTGAAACAGCCGGCCAGGAAGAAATTCGGGATCGGCGACGCCTGGTCGGGCCGAAGTTGCTGGCAACCGGGCACGGTCTTGTAGACCGATTGGGGCGTTTTAACGACCTTCGACTTCAGCAATTGGGCCTGGTCATCCCCGCTGAAATGCATCGGGAACAGGCGCTTAAGCTCCTCCATCGTGGCGGCTACGATCTCGGCATCGGGCCGGCCGATCCAGTCTTTGGCAGGAGCGAAAACCAGCTCGAGCATGGATTTATGGGGGTCTTCGTATTCGCGGCAGGTGTTGCTCATGTCGGCGTAGACACTGAGCAGATCGGAGCGGCT
>CAMAVE010000052.1 GCA_945861595.1 Synechococcus sp. UW140 | reverse complement strand
ACGCCGCCCCTGGCCCTGACCGAGGGGGGCCTGATCCACGACGGCGTCGACAGCCGCCTCGATGGTCTGCGCAACCAGCTCGATGACCAGGACGCCTGGCTGGCCGAGCAGGAGGCCAGCGAGCGCCGCGCCAGCGGCATCGCCACCCTGCGCCTGCAGTACCACCGCACCTTTGGCTACTTCCTCTCGGTGAGCCGCGCCAAAGCCGGGGCCGTGCCTGAGCACTGGATCCGCCGCCAAACCCTGGCCAACGAGGAGCGCTTCGTCACCCCCGAGCTCAAGGGCCGCGAAGGCCGGATCCTGCAGCTCAAGGCCCGCGCCGCCCAGAGGGAATTCGAACTGTTTACCGAGCTGCGCGACCAGGTGGGCGCCGAGGCCACGCCAATCCGGGCCGCGGCCCGGCTGGTGGCCGACCTCGATGCCCTCGCCTCCCTGGCCGAGGTGGCTGCCACCGGCGGCTATTGCCGGCCCGAGATCACGGCCGGGCGCGAGCTGCTGATCGAAGCCGGCCGCCATCCGGTGGTGGAACAGTTGCTTGTTGAAAGCCCGTTCACCCCCAATGGCATTGCCCTGGGCGGCGGACCGGCGCCGATCGGACGCCCAGACCAGGACGGCAGCCCCCCGGACCTGCTGGTGCTGACGGGCCCCAATGCCAGTGGCAAAAGTTGCTACCTGCGCCAAACGGGGCTGTTGCAACTGATGGCCCAGATGGGCAGCTGGATTCCGGCCCGCTCCGCCCAGCTTGGCCTCGCCGATCGCATCTTCACCCGCGTCGGTGCCGGCGACGACCTGGCCAGTGGCCAATCCACCTTCATGGTGGAGATGGCCGAAACGGCCAACATCCTTCACCACGCCAGCCGCCGCTCCCTGGTGTTGCTCGATGAGATCGGCCGGGGCACGGCCACCTTCGATGGCCTTTCGATCGCCTGGGCCGTGGCCGAACACCTGGCCGTTGAGATCCAGGCCCGCAGTGTGTTTGCCACCCACTACCACGAGCTGAATGAATTGGCCGAGTTGCACGCCAACGTGGCCAACGTGCAGGTGCTGGTGGAGGAAACGGGCGACGACCTGCTGTTCCTGCACCGGGTCGTCGCCGGCGGCGCCAGCCGCAGCTACGGCATCGAAGCCGCCCGGCTGGCCGGTGTCCCGGCGGCAGTCGTGCTGCGGGCCCGCCAGGTGCTGGGACGGATTGAGGCCAACAGCCATGTGGCGGTGGGGTTGCAGCCCTAGGCCCCTAGGCCCGAGCCGCAAGTCAGCCTGACCCAGGGCCTAGAGCCGGCAGGCGCCCTCACCGCAGCTGGTCGAGCCAGGCCCGCCGCAGCAGGGCATTGGCCGCCGCGGCCACCAGGGCCGCCCCGCCCCGGCTGCCATCGAGCCGGATCTGGGCCAGGCCGCTGGCCGCCAGATGGCGCTTGCTCTCGGCCACGCCGACAAAGCCCACGGGCATGCCGATCACCAGGGCCGGCGGCGGCCCCTGCTGGGCTAGGTCCAACAACTGCTCCAGGGCCGTGGGGGCGCTGCCGATCAGCACCACGGCACCGGGGTGGTGCTCGAGGGCTGCCGCCATGCCGAGGGCCGTGCGGGTGCCACCCACCGGGGCCCGCTGGGGCGCCCAATCGAGCACGCTCAACACCGGATTGGCGAAGGTGCGCCGGCCCATGGGCTGCACCGCCGCGGCCGCCATGGCCGTGTCGGTGAGGATCACGGCGCCGGCCGCCAGGGCCGCCATGCCCTGGGCGCAGGCCCCAGCGGACCAGTGCAGATCAGTGGCGAGGCTGAGGTCGCCGCCGCTGTGGATCACCCGTTCAACCAGGTCCTGCTCGGCGGGATCGAAGTCGGTGGGCCCCAGCCAGCCGCGGATACGCCGCACGCTTTCGCTGAAGATCGGATGGTCGAAGGGTGCCGCACCCGGGGTCTCGCGGAAGGTCTCGCCTGCGCCCACTCCACACCCTGAAACAGCCCACAATTGAGCTTACGAATGGGCTCCCGCAGCCAGGTGCGCGCCGATGCCGATCCATCTCTTCTGGGGGGATGACGAAGCGGCCCGCAACCGGGCCGTGGATGCCCTGATCCAGCAGGTGTGCGACCCCAGCTGGCAGAGCATCAATCTCACCCGCCTCGATGGCAACGACCAGGGCCAGGCCGCCCAGGCCCTGGCGGAGGCCCGCACGCCGCCCCTGGGGGCCGGCGACCGGTTGGTTTTGCTGCAGCGCAGCCCCTTCTGTAACCAGTGCCCGGCCGACCTGGCCAGCCAACTGGAGGCGGCCCTGGGCCAAATCCCCGACCACTGCCACCTGGTGCTGGTCAACAGCGCTAAGCCCGATGCGCGCCTGCGCACCACCAAGGCCCTCAAGGGCCTGGCCGAGGAACGCAGCTTCAACCTGCCGGCGGTCTGGGACGGGGCCGGCCAGGTGGAGCTGGTGAGCCGCACGGCCCGGGAGATGGGCCTGGCCGTGGAGCCGGCGGCAGCCGAGGCCCTGGCCGAGGCGATCGGCAGCGACAGCGCCCGCCTGGCCAGCGAACTGGAGAAGCTCTCGCTCTATGCCGGCAGCGGCAAAGCCGGCGGCCCTGGCGCCGCGATCACGGCGGCGGCCGTGGCCGCCCTGATCGGCAGCCACGCCACCTCGAGCCTGCAGGTGGGCGATGCCCTGCTGGCCGGCCAGAGCGCCGAAGCGATCGCCCTGGTGGAGCAGCTGCTGGAGGTGAACGAGCCAGCCCTGCGGATCGTGGCGGCCCTGAGCAGCCAGATCCGGGGCTGGCTCTGGGTGAGCCTGCTCGATGCCCAGGGGGAACAGGACGTGGCCGTGATCGCCAAGGCAGCCGGGATCGGCAACCCCAAACGCATCTATGTGATGCGCAAACAGATCCGCGGCCGCCCCCCGGGGCGCTTCCTGCGCCTGCTGGGCCAGCTGCTGGAGGTGGAGGCGTCCCTCAAGCGGGGCAGCGACCCAGGCGATGCCTTCCGCGATGGCTTTTTGCTGGCTGGGCCCTGATCGGCTCCAGGGGCCGATGAACCCCAAGGCCCAAATGGCCCAAGCCGCCCTTAAGGGACGGCGTCACTCTTGTCTTGCACCAGCTGGGAGCCGCAAAGCTGGTTGATCTGGGCCTTGATCTGCAGGATCGTGAGCGTGTCGACCAACTCCGCCGCTGAAACGGGCACCAGCAGCCCCATCGCCAGGCTCGATTCAGGCAGTCCGGCCTAGGGGCCGATAATCGGCCGATCACGCGCAGCAATACCGAGAATGGGCCTGCTGGTTCAGAAGTTCGGCGGCACCTCGGTCGCGGATGTGGAACGGATCCAGGCGGTGGCCCGACGCATCGCCGCCAGCCGCGAGGCCGGCCATGACCTGGTGATCGTGGTGTCGGCCATGGGCCACACCACCGACGAACTCACGGGCCTGGCCCGGGCGATCAGCAGCGACCCGCCCCAGCGGGAGATGGACATGCTGCTGGCCACGGGAGAGCAGGTGTCGATCGCCCTGCTGGCCATGGCCCTGCATGCCCAGGGGGTACCGGCGGTCTCAATGACCGGGCCCCAGGTGGGCATCGTCACCGAATCGACCCACGGCCGGGCCCGCATCCTCGAGGTGCGCACCGAACGGCTGCAGCGCCACCTCGACAATGGCCTGGTGGTGGTGGTGGCGGGCTTCCAGGGCACCAGCAGCGGCCACGCCGGCACCCCAGAAATCACCACCCTGGGCCGGGGCGGCTCCGACACCTCGGCCGTGGCCCTGGCCGCGGCCCTGGGGGCCGAGGCCTGCGAGATCTACACCGATGTGCCGGGCGTGCTCACCACCGACCCCCGCAAGGTGGCCGATGCCCAGCTGATGACCACCATCAGCTGCAACGAGATGCTGGAACTGGCCAGCCTCGGGGCCGCCGTGCTGCACCCCAGGGCGGTCGAAATCGCCCGCAACTACGGCGTACCCCTGGTGGTGCGCTCCAGCTGGAGCGACGCCCCCGGCACCCTGCTCACCAGCGACAACGCCAACCGCCGCCCCGGCCACACGGGCCTGGAACTCAGCCGGCCCGTGGATGGGGCCGATCTGGAGGAGCACCAGGCCGTGCTGGCCCTCTCGCACGTGCCGGACCAACCGGGCGTGGCGGCTCGCCTGTTTGAGGCCCTCTCCGCCGCCGGGCTCAATGTGGATCTGATCGTGCAGGCCACCCATGAGGGAGCCAGCAACGACATCGCCTTCACCCTGGCCGACACGGAACTGGAGCGGGCCCGCACCGTTTGCCAGGAGCTCCTGGCGGCCCTAGGCGCCGACCAGGCCACGCTCACGGCCGAGGCCGGCATGGCCAAACTCAGTATTTCTGGAGCCGGCATCCTCGGCCGCCCCGGCGTGGCCGCCCGCCTGTTCGACACCCTGGCCAAGGCCAGCATCAACCTGCGCCTGATCGCCACCAGCGAGGTGAAGGTGAGCTGCCTGGTGGCGGGGCACCAAGGCAGCAAGGCCCTCCAGGCCGCCGCCCAGACCTTCGAATTGGCCGAGCCGCAACTGCGGCTCAACCCCAGCCCGGCGGGCCTGGGCGAACCGGAGGTGCGCGGCGTCGCCCTCGACCGGGACCAGGCCCAGGTGGCGGTGCATCGCATTCCCGACCGGCCCGGCAGCGCCGCCGCCGTCTGCCGGGCCCTGGCCGATGCGGGCCTCTGCCTCGATGCGATCGTGCAATCGGAGCGCACCCACGGCAGCGGCGACCAGCTCAGCCGCGACATGGGCTTCACCCTGCGCCGCGACGACCTGGGCCGGGCCCAGGCGGCCCTGCAGCCGCTGCTGGCCCAGTGGCCAGAGGCCCGCTTCGAGCAGGGCATGGCGATTGCCCGGGTGAGCGCGGTGGGGGCTGGCATGCCCTCCACCCCCGGCACGGCCGCCCGCATGTTCCGCTGCCTAGCCGAAGCCGGCATCAACATCGAAATGATCGCCACCAGCGAAATCCGCACCAGCTGCGTGGTGGCGGAAGCCGATGGAGTGGCGGCCCTGCAGGCGGTGCATGGCGCCTTCGGCCTGGGCGGAGCAGCCGTTCACAAGGCTGAAGGCACCGAGGCTTGAAACGCAAACGGAAGCGGTCTTAGGCGACCGCGGCTCAGGCCTTGCCCACCAACTTCTGGCGCAGGGTCTTGATGCGGTCGCGCAGGCTGGCGGCTCGTTCGTACTCGAGATTCTTGGCGGCGTCCTTCATGCGGTCTTCCAACTGGGTGATTAGCTCCGGCAGGGATTCGAGCGGCACTTCGTTGTGCACCGCCTGGTCGGTGGCCTCCTCCAATTGCTCATCATTGAGCCGGCGCGATACCTCAAGGAAGGCAAGAATCGAGTTTCCAGCCCGCTTGCCCGCCGGGGTGGGTGTGATGCCGTGTTCGAGGTTGTAGGCGTGCTGGATGGCACGGCGGCGCTCCGTTTCCGAGATCGCCTTGGCCATCGAATCGGTGAGGTTATCGGCATAGAGCAGGGCCTTGCCTTCGATGTGGCGGGCCGCCCGACCAATGGTTTGGATGAGGGAGCGCTCGGCCCGCAGGAAGCCCTCCTTATCGGCATCCAGGATCGCCACCAGAGACACCTCAGGCAAATCCAATCCTTCCCGTAGCAGGTTCACACCCACCAGCACATCGTATTCGCCATTGCGCAGATCCTGGATGATCTCGATGCGCTCGATCGAGTGGATTTCGGAGTGGAGGTAGCGCACCTTCACGCCATTTTCGGCCAGGTAATCGGTGAGGTCTTCGGCCATGCGCTTGGTCAGGGTGGTGATCAACACCCGCTCCTTTTTATCGGCCCGCTCGCGGATTTCGCCGAGCAAATCATCCACTTGGCCCTCGGTGGGACGCACCTCCACGATCGGATCGAGCACGCCGGTGGGGCGAATCACCTGCTCCACGATCTGGCCCTTGCTTTGGGCCATCTCCCAGGTGCCCGGAGTGGCGCTAACAAAGATCGTCTGTTGGGCCTTTTCCCAGAACTCATCGCCCTTGAGCGGCCGGTTATCGGCGGCCGAGGGCAGGCGGAAGCCGTGCTCAATCAGCACCTGCTTGCGGGATTGGTCGCCGTTGTACATGGCTTGCAGCTGGGAGCAGGTGACATGGCTTTCATCCACCACCAGCAGCCAATCCTTAGGGAAGTAATCGATCAGGCATTCCGGCGGGGTGCCGGCGGGTCGGCCAGCCAGGTGGCGGGCGTAGTTTTCGACGCCGTTGCAATAGCCCACCTGCTCGAGCATCTCCAAGTCGTAGGTGGTGCGCTGCTCCAGCCGCTGGGCCTCCAGCAGACGACCTTCCCGGTTGAGCAGGTCGAGCCGGTCATGCAACTCGCCGCGAATCTCCGCGATCGCCCCCTCCAGCCGCTCCTTGGGGGTCACAAAGTGCTTGGCGGGATAGATGTTAATCGTGTCGAGACTTTGCAGGATCTCACCGGTGGTGGGATCGACATAGCGGATCGCTTCGATCTCATCGCCAAACAACTCAATCCGCACCAGACGATCCTCATAGGCAGGACCGATCTCGAGCACATCGCCACGCACGCGGAAACGGCCACGGGAGATTTCCAGGTCGTTACGGGAGTATTGGTTATTAACCAATTCCCGCAGGGAGCCGCGTAGATCCAGGGTTTCACCTACCTGGAACTTCACCGCCGCCTTGAGGTATTCCGAGGGAATGCCCAAACCGTAGATGCAGCTGATCGAGGCCACCACGATCACATCGGAGCGCTCAAACAAAGAACGTGTTGCCGAGTGCCGCAGCATGTCGATCTCCTCGTTGATCGAAGCCGTCTTAGCGATGTAAGTATCCGAGACCGCCACATAGGCCTCGGGCTGGTAATAGTCGTAGTAGGAGATGAAATATTCAACGGCGTTGTTGGGGAAAAATTCCCGCAACTCATTGCAAAGCTGGGCCGCCAGGGTTTTGTTATGGGCGAGCACCAGGGTGGGCCGGCCCGTGCGGGCGATCACATTGGCGATCGAAAAGGTTTTGCCGGTGCCGGTGGCACCCAGCAGGGTCTGGTAGCGCTCACCGCCATCCACGCCCCGGACCATGGCCTCAATGGCCGTGGGTTGGTCGCCTTTGGGTTCGTAGGGGGCGTGGAGTTCGAAGTGGGCCATCGGGCCATTCTCAGCCCAGCGGGACCGGAGTGGGGGTGGTCCACCGACCCTGAAAAGCGGTCAAACCCCCCAGAAGCCCCCTCAAGGGGACCCCGGGCGGGCCTGATCACGCCCCTAGGGCCGGCAGAACGCGGTGGCTGGCGCGATCAATCAGACCTGGGCCGAAACGGCAGCGCCGCTGCCCAGGGCCTCGCGCAGGCTGCGCACCACGGCCACCATGGCCAGCTCATCGCCAAGGCGATTCACGGCCGAGCCAACTCCAACCCCGCTGGCACCGGCGGCGATCGCCATGGGCAGGGTCACGGCCGAGAGGCCGGAGGCGCAGAGCACGGGCACGGAGACGGCGCGGCTGATCGCGTGGGCGGCGGCCAGGGTGGGGGCGGCCTTCTCAATCAGGCCGAGGCTGCCTGCGCTGAAGGGACGGGCGCTGGTGCCGCCCTCGGTCTGGATCAGGTCGGCGCCAGCTTCCACCAGGTCGATGGCGAGTTGCTCCTGCTGGTCGAGGGGCAACACGTGGGGCACGGTCACCGACAGCACCACCTCGCTCAGCAGGGCCCTGGTGCGGCGGGTCAGCTCAAGGACTTCGGCGGCATCGAAGAGGCGCCCGAGGGGATAGAAGGCGTCATAGTTGCCGATCTCCACCAGGGCGGCGCCGGCGGCCACGGCGGCGGGGAACAGCTCGGGATCCACGGCTGACACACAGATCGGCAGGCCGGACACGGCAGCGGCGCGGCGCACCAGCTCGGGATCGCAGGCGAGATCGATCAGGTCGGCGCCACCGAGACCGGCAGCGCGGCTGATGCGCTCCACCGAGGCGGCATCAAAATTGGTGAGGCCGGCGATCACCTTGAGCAGGCGCCGCGAGGCCAGGGCTTGCTGCAGTTGAAGCGGCAGGCTGGACAGACGGGACATGGGCGGCCGGACAGCGAATGAAGCCAATTCTCCCATCCGAAGCCTCGCCGCAACCAGGCCCGCCCCCGGTGCCCTCCGGCGTGGGCGACCAGGCCCGCCCCCCCTGGGGCCCAATCCATGCCGCCCTGCACCAACGCCTGCGCCGCGACCCGGAGCTGCTGCCCGCCGGGGCCCGACTGCTGCTGGCCGTGTCCGGTGGCCAGGACTCCATGGCCCTGACCCGGCTGCTGCAGGACCTGGGCCGCCTGCATGGCTGGAGCCTGCACCTCTGGCACGGCGACCACGGCTGGCGCCCCGAATCGGCTCGCCAGGCCGAAGAACTCCAGGCCTGGGGCGCAGGGTGTGGGCTGGTGATCACGGTGGAACGGACCAGCGCCCCCCCCCGCCAGCGAAGCGGCGGCCCGGGCCTGGCGCTACGACCGCCTGGAGGCCCAGGCCCTTGAGCGGTCCTGCACCCATGTGGTGACGGGCCACACCGCCAGCGACCGGGCCGAAACCCTGCTGCTGCACCTGGCCCGCGGCAGCCACCGCCAGGGCCTGGCCAGCCTGCGGCGGCGGCGGCCCCTCAGCCCAAACTCGCCGATCAGCCTGGTGCGCCCCCTGTTGGGCCTAGGCCGGGCCGACACCGGGCAGTTCTGCGCCGACTGGAGCCTGCCGATCTGGCTCGACCCCAGCAATGCAAGTCCCCGCTTCAGTCGCAACCGCATCCGCCAGGAGGTGATGCCGGTGCTGGAGGAGCTCCATCCCGGCTGCGCCAGCCGCATCAGTGCCCTGGCCGAACGGCTCGAAGAGGAACAGGCCGGCCTGGAGGAGCTGCTCGATCTCGCCTTGAACCCCCTGATCCCACAACAAGCTGAGGGAACGGCCCCGGGCCTAGACCGGGCCGGCCTCACCCGCCTGGGACGCGCCAACCAGGGGCGACTGCTGCACCACTGGCTCAAACGCCAGAGCGGTCTCAGCCTGGAGGCCGCCAGCCTGGAGTCCTTGCTGGGACAGCTCCAACCCAACCAGGGCCCAGGCGAGCGACCCTTGGGCCAGGGATGGCGACTGAGCTGGACCCGGCGTTTGATGGTGTTACTGCCCCCAGATAGGGGGGTCTGAGCCCGGTCCGGCCTAACCCAGCCCCGGGGCCAGCAGGATCCAGGACAGACATTCAGCCCCAGCCGCGGTCAGACTCCCGCAACGCCACTCCGTCACCACCGCCTGAACCGTTTGTGAGCATCAACCTTCAGGACGCCTATATCGCCGTCGAGCATGCCTACAGCATGCAGCAGTTTCCTGAGGCCCTGCGGCTAGCCCAGGACCTGGTGCCCCGCATTCCCAGCGGTTCGGAGAACCAGCTGGATCTGCGGCTGCAATTGCTGATCGGCCACACCTATCTCTATGGCCTGGGCCTGCCCCAGAAGGCCCTGCCCTGTTATCAACAGGTGTTGCAACAGAGCTACGACCCCACCTACCGGGAACTGGCCGAACAGGGAGTAACCCTCTGCCAGCAAGCCGGCGCCAGCCTGCTGGCCGCCAGCTCCCAAAGCGCCAGTACCAGGCCGGCTGCCCACACCGACGCAGCGTCCACCAGCTCCAGTTCAGGAGCGGCAGTGCCCTGGCTGGAGGACCTGAGCAACCTCGGAAGCACCGGCCAGCCTGGACAGGACGGCCCCGAGGCCCAGCCTGGGTTGGCGGCGGGGACGGTGGCGGCCCAATCCTGGGCCGGGCAGGCTGAGACGTCTGTCAAAGGCGAGCTGGTCGAGCGGCTGGAGCGGATCGAACCGGACCTGGTCGAGCTGATTGAGGAGCCTGCCCCCTCCCCAGAGCCCGCGGGTGGCCTCGAGAGCCCCCTGGCCTTCAGCCCCGCCGAAGCGGCGGAACTGGCCAAGGGCCTGCTGCGGGTGGTGCTGAACTGAGGCCCAGGCAGGGTTAAACCGGCCCAGGCCCAAGCAAGCGCGCTGCCCTCAGCTGGCGGCGCCGGAACGGCGGCGACGGGTGCGGGTGGCGGCCAGGTCCGGATCTTCGATCGGGGCTTCGGCAGCCGTCACCGCCACCAGTTGGCGCTGGGGTTCTGCTGCGGCTGCGGCTGCTCCTGATACAGGGGCTGCGGGCTCGGCAACGGCCGTGGCAGCAGCGGCAGGGGCCTGGCGATCGCGGATGACATCACGGTTCACCTCCCGGCTCAGCTCACGGCCGCCATCACGGCGACCACCCCGGGGAGCCGGACGGCTATCGGGTTCGGCATCGGCGCGACCCTTATAGGCGGGGGTACCGCCGGGGGCCGGCTGGACCAGACAAATGATCAGCGGTTCCACCTGGAGCTCGCGGCGCAGGCGCCGCTGCAGGCCCACTTCGATTTCGCGCTGCACGCCCATCCAATCGACATCGGGGGCGGCGCCGCCACTGTTGCGGGACAATTGGCTCCAGCGGTTCTCCAGGACCCAGCCAATCTCCCGCTCGGCCCAAAGGGACATCTTGCGGGCATCGGCCGTGGTGACCACGCCACGCAGGTTGACCCGGGGCGGTGCCGCCATCACGCCATCGGTGCTGATCACGGCCAGCAGGGTAATCACGCCGTCTTCGGCCAGCTGCTGGCGCTCCTTCAGCACGCGGGCATCGACGATGCCGTTGCGGGAGGCATCCAGCAGCTCGATACCAGATTTCACCGGATCACCCTTACGGATCGACTCGGGCTTGAGTTCCACCACATCGCCGTTTTCGATGATCAGGCAGTTCTCGGCGGGGATGCCCATGGACTGGGCCGTTTTGGCGTGGGCCACCAACATGCGGTGTTCGCCATGCACGGGCACGAAGAACTTGGGCCGGGTCAGGGCCAGCATCAACTTGTCGTCTTCCTGGGAGCCATGGCCAGAGACGTGGATGCCTTCACCCTTGCCATAAACCACCTTGGCGCCGAGCATCATCAGCCGGTCGATGGTGTTCACCACGGAAATGGTGTTACCGGGAATCGGGCTGGCCGAGAAGATGATCGTGTCGCTTGACTTGACCTGAACCTGGGGATGGTCGCTACGGGAGATCCGGCTCAGGGCGGCGAGGGGCTCCCCCTGGCTGCCGGTCATCAACAGCAGGGTTTCGCGGTCGGGCAGGTCGCGGATCTGCTTGATCGGCACAAACAGGTCATCGGGGCAGCGCATATAGCCGAGTTCGCGGGCCTTGGCGATCACGTTGAGCATGGAGCGGCCCAGCAGACCGACCTTGCGGCCATGCTTCATCGCCAGCTCAAGGATCATCGAAACCCGATGGGTGGAGCTGGCAAAGGTGGTGAGAATCACCCGGCCTTGGGCATTACCGATGTGGCGATCGAGGTGGGGGAACACGGCCCGCTCGGGCGGCGTGAAACCGGGCAGTTCGGCATTGGTGGAATCACTAAACAGGCACAGCACCCCTTGCTCGCCGTAGTGGGCCATGCGCTGGATGTCGAAATACTCGCCATCGACCGGGGTGTGGTCGAATTTGAAGTCTCCGGTGAAAATCACCACGCCAGCAGGGGTGGTGATCGCCAGGGAGAAGCTATCGGCGAGCGAGTGGGTGTTGCGGATGAACTCCACCTTGAAGTGTTGGCCAACCTGCACCACGTCGCGTGGGGAAACCGTCTGAAGGATCGTGCGATCCATCACGCCCGCCTCCTCCATCTTGCCCGTGAGCATGGAGAGAGCCAGGCGGGGCCCATAGATCACCGGAATCGTGAAGTTCTTGAGGTGGTGGGGAATGCCACCGATGTGATCTTCATGGCCGTGGGTAACGATCATGCCGCGAATCCGCTTCTGGTTTTCGCGCAGATAGCTGGTGTCGGGCAACACCACGTTGACGCCATGCATGCCATCGCTGGGGAAGGCGAGGCCGCCATCCACCAGCATCAGGTCATCGCCGTATTCAAAAACGCAGGTGTTTTTGCCGATCTCATGCAAACCACCGAGGGGAATCACCCGCAGGGTTGGCTGTTTGTCAGCGGCCTCGGAACGGCCAGCGCTGGCATTACGGGTGATCGGATTGGATGGGCTCATCAGGGGAAGGGAAAGGGAAAGGGAAGGGATGCCGGACTGAATGCAATGCCTCCGGACCGTTGTTGGCAGGTTGGACTGCTAAGGGGGGAGGACTGGGATGGGCCTTGGCGTCAGGTGGGACGCAGGGCTGCCAGGGCTGTGGTTAATCGCTCGCGGACATCACTGGAGGCGGAAACAAGGGGAAGACGGGGGGCGCCCACGGGCCAGCCGCTCAACTCCAACGCGGCTTTGACGGGAATCGGATTGGTGGTCAAAAACAGGGCCTTGCAAAGGGGCAGCAGCCGTTCGTGCAGGGCCAGGGCGCTGGCGTAGTCACCGGCCAGGAAAGCGCTGACCATCTGGCTGATCTCGCGGGCCACCAGATGGCCGGCCACACTGACGACGCCCACGGCGCCCACGGCCAACATCGGCAGGGTGAGGGCGTCGTCGCCGCTGTAGATCGCCAGCCGCTCGCCGCAAACGGCCCGCAATTGGCTGACCTCCTCGGTGGTGCCGCTGGCGGCCTTGTAACTGATCACGTTGGGCAGATCCAGGAGCCGGGCTGTGGTGTCCGGGCTGAGGCTGGTGCCGGTGCGACCGGGGATGTTGTAGAGCATTAGCGGCAATTCAGGCGCCGCCAGAGCCACGGCCCGGAAATGGGCCTCCAGCCCCTCCTGGGGCGGCTTGTTGTAGTAAGGCACCACCACCAAAGCCCCGTCGGCGCCCAGGGCGGCCGCCTGGCCGATCGCCTCGATCGCCTCGGCGGTGCAATTGCTGCCGGTGCCCGCCAGCAGGGACGCGCGGTTGCCCACGGAGGCCTTCACAGCCGAGAAGAGCCGATGTTGCTCCTCCCAGCTGAGGGTGGGGGATTCGCCGGTGGTGCCACAGAGCACCAGGCCATCGCAGCCCTCGTCCACCAGGTGGCTGGCCAGTCGGCCGGCCAGATCAAGATCCACGGCGCCATCGGCGCCAAAGGGGGTGACCATGGCCGTCACCACCCGGCCGAAGGGGGCAGGGGAGGCGGCCCCAGGGGTGAGCGGGCTTGGAGGCAAACCGGTCATCGGCCCACTCCCGCAACCGCTTCGCCAGCTGGGGCGCCGGCCCGATCGGCAGCGGCGGGATCGAGCAACAGCTCGGCGATCTGGATGGCGTTGAGGGCCGCACCCTTACGGATCTGGTCGCCGCAGAGCCAGAGCTCCAGGGCATTCGGTTCGCTGAGATCCTGGCGGATGCGACCCACGGCCACCGGGTCCCGGCCCGTGACATCGGTGGGCATCGGGAAGCGGTTGGCGGCGAAATCCTCGATCAACTCAACGCCCGGCGCCTGGGCCAACAGGGCGCGGGCCTCCTCCACGGGGAAGGGTTCGTGGAACTCAATGTTGAGGGCCTCGGAGTGGGCCCGCAGCACCGGCACTCGCACACAGGTGGCCGTGACCCGCAGCTCCGGCAACCCCATGATCTTGCGGGTTTCGTGCAGCATTTTCAGCTCCTCTTCGCAGTAGCCGTTGTCCTGCAGGGGCGAGTTATGCAGGAACAGGTTGAAGGCGAGCGAGTAGGGCAGCACGGTGCTTTCTGGGCTATCGCCATCGAGCACGGTCTGGCTGAGGTTGCGCAGCTCCTCCATGGCGCGGGCTCCGGCGCCGCTGGCCGATTGGTAGGTGCTCACCACCACCCGACGCAGGGGCCGCCGGGCCGCCAGGGGCGCCAGGGCCAGGGTCATCAGGATCGTGGTGCAGTTGGGGTTGGCGATGATCCCCTGGTGGGCAAAGGCCGCCTCGGGGTT
>CAMAVE010000051.1 GCA_945861595.1 Synechococcus sp. UW140 | reverse complement strand
ACGCCCAGGGAACTGAAGATGAACGACATCAGGTAGTAGCCGAAAATAAGCAGTACACTGATGCCAAATCCCTGGCTGCGACTTGTGCGCGAGTTGGGCCTTACCCCCAAACTGCTGCCAATCAGGCCAAACACCAGACTGATGAAGGGGAAGGCAAATTTCTCCTGGATGCGCACCCGCATGCGCCGCGCTTCTTTTTGATCGCCGGCCTGCTCAAGCAACTGCTCGGCCCTGATCGCTTGGGCTGCGGTCATTTCTTCGGCATTGGTGGGCAACTTCGCCACCTGGATCGGGGCCGATGTAAAGGGATAGAAGTAGCGATCAAACTGGGCAGACGTGGTGGTGTTGTCGCCGGGGTTGAGATTGACGATGCGGCCATTGAGGAATTCCCAGAGGCTGCGTTTTTCATTCCAAATTCCTTTCTCGGCGGTCATGATCTGCTGCTGGCCCTGGTGGGAAAAATCCAACACCGTGACATCCAGCATCACCCCTTCGCGAAATTCCCTGGCGTAGAACAGCTGGGCCAGACCCTCCTGGGCTTGAGCCCCTGGATCATTGGACTGAATCGAGCCAAAGCGCGAATACACCACATCCTTGCCCCGCTCCGAGGAGAGGGCCCGACCCAGGGCCCGATCAAAGGTGATCGAGGCGGCCAGGTTGGCCCGGGGCACGATCACATCGTTGAACACAAAGGTGAGGCCGCTCATCAGGCCCGCCACCACCAGGGCCGGCACCACCATGCGCCAGGTGGCCACGCCGATGCTGCGCAGGGCCGTGAGTTCGCTGGTGCTGGAGAGCCGGCTGTAGGCCAGCAGGGTGGCCATCAGGGTGGCCATCGGGAAGGACAGCACCAGGAAGCTCGGCAGCCGCAACATCAGCACCTGAAAGGCCGCCATCACGGGCAGGCCCGATTCGGCCACCCGTCGCACCAGCTCGAACACAACCCCCACGGACAGGGAGACGGTGGTGAAGGCCGCGATGCCAAACAGCAGGGGACCCAGCAACTCGCCGGCGAGCCAGCGATCCATCAGCGGCAGCCGCGTCCATTGGCGCTGGAGCTGGCGGGGTAGGAGCTGCAGGGCCTCGACCATCGATTCAAAGGCAGCAAGGGGCTGCGGTGGGGCAGACGAGGAATGGCGCCGGCCAGGGTTGCCGGGGTCTGAGCCGCTTGGAGGGGATGGGACCGGGTTCGTGCTGGCGGCGTTGTCGTTTGCGGGATCGGATGGGCCCCCGTTCTGGCGTCTGTTGGCGCTTGCGGTGGCTCGGGTCATAGCCGGAAGCCCTCGCCGAGGTAGTGGCGGCGCACCATGGGATCGGCCGCCAGCTCTTCTGAGCTGCCGGCGGCCAGGATGCTGCCGTCGGTGAGGATGTAGGCCCGATCTGTGATTGCCAGGGTTTCGCGCACGTTGTGGTCGGTGATGAACACCCCCATGCCCCGTTGTCGCAGGGTGCCGATCAGATCTTGGAGGTCGGACACGGCCAGGGGATCCACCCCGGCGAAGGGTTCATCCAAGAGCAGATAACGGGGTCCCTGAACCCCCACGGCCAGGGCCCGGGCCACTTCGCAGCGGCGTCGCTCGCCGCCGGAGAGCTGGAAGCCAAGGCGATTCAGGAAGGCCCCCAGTTGGAATTCCTCTACCAGCTGCTCCAGGCGCGAGCGGCGTTGGCCCTGGCCCACACCGCTCTGCTGCAGGGCCAGGCTGAGGTTGTCGCGCACGCTCAGCTGGCGGAACACACTGGCTTCCTGGGGGAGGTAACCGATGCCGAGCCGGGCCCGCTGGGGCATGGGCAGGGCCTGAACCTGCAGGCCATCGAGCAGTACCGCTCCCGAATCGGGGCGCAGCAGGCCGGTGACCAGGTTGAAGGTGGTGGTTTTGCCGGCGCCATTGGGTCCCAGTAACCCCACCACTTCCCCGGCCTGGAGATCCAGGCTTACCCCCTTGACCAACGGCCGACCGGCGATGGTGAGGGTGACCTGGTGTAAGGACAGGCTCATGGGGCCACCGTGCGGGTGGTTGGCTGGCCCATGCCGGCCGTAGCGCCCGGAGTGCCTGTCGCCGTTGGCGTGGCCGGGTTCGGGGCAGGGGTGAGGCGGAGGCGGCTCAACACCTGCTGTTGGGCGGCGGGGCGGGCCGTGATCCGCTCCGATCGCACCAGGTAGGTCACCTGTTCGGCCCGCAGCAGGCTGCCATCCTGTTGGGCCACATCCACGTCGCCACTCAGCACAACCCTGCCTTCGCGGGTGAAGTATTGGGCCTGGCGGGCCGTTGCCATCACGCCTTTGTCTGGATAGAGGATGCGCACGTTGCCGGTGGCCGTGATCACGCCCGTGGCCTGGTCGGCCCGCTGGAGATCCGATTCGATGCTCACGAGTCCCGTGGGAATCGCCTGACGAGCGGGGGCCTGGCTGGCGGCGCCGGGGGTCGTCGGGCCGTTGGCGCTGGTAGCGCTTGAAGCCTCACCTAGGGGTGTTTGGGCCCGGGCCTGGAGCGGCTGCGCCAAGGCGAAGCACCCTCCGCTCAGGGCGACAACCAGCCAGCACAAGGGACGCCGCCAGCGCTGGGCTGGGGCCAATACTGCGTTCAACCCGGGAGCCATCGCCGCCATGGCGCCCAATCTAGGTGTCAGCCCTGGGGCGCCCCCAGTTGGGGCAAGGGGCCATCGCCGGTGTCCACCCCCTGTTGCAAGGCCTGCAGGCGCCGGCTGACCGCTGCCAGCAGGGGGCCGAGGCCAAGGCCCAGGGCTTCGTTGCCATAGGGCTTGAGTCGTCCCAGGCCTTCGCCCAGTAACACCGTGGCGCCGCGGAGGTTGCTCCGTTCCAGGTGCAGGTGGGCCACGGCGATTTGGAGCAGGCCCTGGAGGGCCTGGCGATCGGGGCCCTGGCACTGGTGCCAGAGGTCTTCGAGCAGGTCATGGCAGGCATACCACTCGCCCCGGTTGAAGAGGGCAATGGCTTCGGCCAACTGGGGGTCTGCCCCCCAGCCGCCATCGCCTGGGGGGCGCTCAGGGGGCAGATTGTCGTCTGACACGGTGTCGTCTGAAATGACGTCGCTTACCCCAGGTTGGGCAGAAATGAAGGGCCGGGGAACGGGCCCCTAGGGCATCAGCGCTTGGCGACCTTTTTGGCGGGCAACTTGCGCAGGCGGATCGACTCGGGGGTGACCTCGAGCATTTCGTCGGGGCCGATGTATTCGAGGGCCCGCTCCAGGGTCATCTGCATCGGGGCCTGCAGGGTGTCGAGGACCTCAGCGCCGGCCGAGCGGATGTTGGTGACCTGCTTGGTCTTGCAGACGTTGAGCTCTAGATCGGGCGGACGGTTGTGCTCGCCCACGATCATGCCCTTGTAGACCTTGGTGCCGGGGCTGATGAAGAACTGGCCGCGATCTTCGGAGCCCTTGAGGGCATAGAAGGTGGCCGTGCCTTCTTCAAACGAAATCAGCACGCCGTTGCGTCGGGCATCGAGATCACCCTGCATGCGCCGGTAGTCGAGGAAGGAATGGCTCATGATTCCTTCGCCACGGGTGGCGCGGATGAACTCACCGCGGAAGCCAATCAGGCCCCTGGAGGGCACCACGAATTCCAGCAGGGTGCGGTTGTCGCTGGTGGTTTCCATGTTCTGCATCTCGCCCTTGCGGACACCGAGCTTCTCGATGCAGCCCCCCACCGATTCCTCAGGCACATCCATCACCAGCATTTCGAACGGCTCGCTGGGGGTGCCGTCGATCGTGCGGAAGATCACCTGGGGCTGGGACACCTGGAACTCATAGCCCTCGCGGCGCATCGTTTCAATCAGGATGCCCAGGTGCAGTTCGCCTCGGCCACTCACCGAGAAGCGGTCGGGGGAATCGGTGTCTTCGACCCGCAGGGCGACGTTGGTGAGCAATTCGCGCTGCAGGCGATCGCGCAGCTGGCGGCTGGTGACGAACTTGCCTTCCTTGCCAGCGAACGGGGAATCGTTGACAACAAAGGTCATCTGCAAGGTGGGTTCATCCACCTTGATCAGGGGTAGGGCTTCGGGGTGGTCGGGGCAGGCGATCGTTTCGCCGATATTCACCTCATCAAAGCCTGAAACGGCCACGAGATCGCCGGCCCGGGCCTCCTCGATTTCAACCCGCGCGAGACCCTTGAAGCCGAGCAGTTTGCTGATACGGCCGCGTTTGATGCTGCCGTCATCACGGATCAGGGCGGCGGTTTGGCCGTTGCGGATCGTGCCGTTGTGGATGCGGCCGATCATGATCCGGCCGAGGAAATCGGAGTAATCCAGGGTGGTCACCTGCATCTGCAGGGGCTTCTCAGGATCGCCGATGGGGGCGGGCACATGGCGCAGGATCGCGTCAAAGAGCGGCTTCATGTTGTCGCTCTCGGTCGCCATGGTCGGCTTGGCGTAGCCGCCCATACCGCTGCCGAATAGGTAGGTGAAGTCGCACTGGTCGTCGTCGGCGCCCAGTTCCAGGAACAGGTCGAGCACCTTGTCGACCGCCTGCTCGGGGTCCACCCGGGCCCGGTCGATTTTGTTGACAAACACGATTGGCCGCAGACCTTTTTCCAGAGCCTTCTTGAGCACGAACCGGGTCTGGGGCATGGGCCCCTCGTTGGCGTCCACGATCAGCAGGCAGCCATCCACCATGCCGAGCACCCGCTCCACTTCACCGCCGAAGTCGGCGTGGCCGGGGGTATCAACAATATTGATACGGATGCCGTTGTAATCAACCGCCGTATTTTTAGAGAGGATCGTGATGCCACGCTCACGCTCCAGGTCATTGGAGTCCATCACGCAGGTGGGCACGGCCTCACCATCGCGGAAGATGCCGGACTGGCTCAGCAGGGCATCCACCAGGGTGGTTTTGCCGTGGTCAACGTGGGCAATGATCGCAATGTTGCGAATCGGGGCGCCCTTGTGTTCGCCGCTCATGGTGGATCTCTCGGTAAGGCTTGATGGAATCGGACGAAACCCGGGTGGGGTGTTGTCGGTGGTCTGGGATCGGAACGGCAACACCCGAGCGGGACGCTCGAGTTGCGACGGGAAACGTCGCTGGGGATGGGCCGGAGCCGGCCGATCAGACAACCCCTTGGCTGCAGGTCTGATCAAACCATGCTATCTCAGTGCTCTATCCGCTCCGCCGGTTCAGGCTGCCGCGGGTGACCCCCAGGCGGCTGTCGAGCTGCTCCTGCTGCCACACCTGCCGGCCTGAGCGTTGGCCGGCGAGGGCCTGGCGATAGAGCTCGACGCGGCGTTGGGCATCGGCGGCGTTGTCTTGCAGCAGCTCGATCCGGTAGTGGCGGAGCCCGGCCCGCAACAACTGGGGGATGGCCTCGGCCCCGGTCTGGGCCTTGCCGTTGAACAGGGTGTTGCGGCAGCCCAGGTCAGCCCGCAGCGGGTGTTCGGTGCCACTGCGGTCACGCAGGAGCACCTGGTGCTGCTCGCAGGGACGGCCGCAATCGCTGTGGTCGTGGCCCTCGGAAAGGAAGGCACAAAACAGGCAGTGCTCCATGTGGAACAGGGGCATGTGCTGGTGCAGGGTCAGTTCCAGCCTCCCCGCCGGGCAGCCGGCCACCAGGTCCAGCAGCTGGTCGAGGGCCAGGTCGTAGCTGGCGGTAATCCGCTCGAGGCCCCAGCGCTCCAGCAACCAGGTGGCCGTGAGGGGGTTGGCCACATTCAGGCTGAAATCGCCGATGCAGGGAGCCTCCAAGCTGAGGCGCTCCAGCTGGTCGGCGTTGCGCACCAGGTAGCCATCGGGTTGGGCCCGCAGCAAGGGCTCCAGGCTCCAACGTTCATCGGGCCGGCAGATGCGTTGGCCCGCAAGCCAGACGCCCCCGGGCCAGCGGCCCCGCCCCATCGCCACGGCCTGGCGCAGCTGGGCCGGGTGTTCGATGTCCACCACAACCCGGTGGATCGGCTGCTCCAGCAGGGCTTCGAGCTGCTCCAGGCTGCGCACCAGCACCGTCAAAGTGGGTTCGGCCGGTGGTTCGCTAAGGGCTTCGGAGCCGGCTTCGGCCGTGGGCGGCGAGCCTGGTGCCACGGCTTGGGGCAACAGTGCCTCCAAGGCTGTAACGATCTGCTGGCGCCGTTCTGGTTCGCCGGCAGCGAGCCCAGCCTTTGCATTCGGCTGGGGGGCCCCCTCCTGGACTTCGCTGCCAGGGTCGATGGGGGGGGCGGTCGTGGTCTCCGCTAGTAGCTCCACCAGCTGGCGCCTTAGGGCGTTCAGTTGGGCGACGGGCAGGAACAGCCCTGGGGCGAGCTCAATGTCCAGCCGCCCCAGCCGCCAGGGGGTGCCCCCCAGTCGGCCCAGCTGTTGCTCCAAACGCGGGCGATCGAGGCCGGCGCCCTTGGCCGCCTCCAGCGGCGCTGCCGATCGAACCTGCCAGGGACCGCCGGGCCGTCCCGCCAGGGCCACCACCTCCACGACCAGCGGGCCCCCTAGAACGCCCCTAACCCGCAGATCGAGGTGCTGCTGCTGTTCTGGGGCCGGTGCCAGGGCCAGTTTTTGCAACTGGCTCTCCAGCTGGGCATCACTGGTAAGCCAGCAGGGGCTGCCGCGCCTGAGGCCAGCGACATCAACCCGACCCGGTCCCAGCCGCAGGGCCACTAGGCCCCCCGGCCGGGTTTGCAACACCATCACCCGGCCGCCCACCTCCAGGGGCGCTTGTAGGGGATCGCTCCCGGCCCCTTCCAGGACCAGGCCATCGCCGGCCTTGAGGGGTTGTGCCGTTGCCAGCACCAGCCAACCGCCGGCCTCGATGCGCTCCAGGCGCCCCAACCAGGGGCCGCGCTTTTTGCTCCAGCGGCCATGCACCAACTGGCGGTGATCGACACCCTTCAACCAGCCCGTGCCCAGGCCCCGCGAGAAACTCAACTCCAGGCGCCGGCGGATCTGATCGGGATCGGCAGGTTGCGGGTACGCCTCGTTACGCCCAGCGGCCCGGCCCTGCCCGCGGGTGGCGGCTCCTTCCGAACCGGCCTGGGGGCTCGACGGCGCCAGGGCATCGAGCCCCTGGCGATAGGCCTGGGTGACCGCGGCCACGTAGCTGGCGTCCTTGAGGCGCCCTTCGATCTTGAGGCTGGCGATGCCAACGTCGGCCAGGTCCGGGAGGAGCTCCCAGGCGGCCAGGTCCTGGGGGGAGAGCAGGTAGCGCTGTTCGCCGAGGTCGCGCTCCACCCCATCAACAATCAATTGATAGGGCAGCCGGCAGGCCTGGGCGCATTCGCCCCGGTTGGCACTGCGCTGGCCCAGGGCCTCGCTGGTGAGGCACTGGCCCGAATAGGCCACACAGAGGGCCCCATGCACGAACACCTCCAAGGGCATGTCACACCCGCGTTGCTCCAGTTGCTGCTGCAGGCGGCTGAAGTCTTTGAGGCTCAATTCCCGGGCCAGCACCACCCGCTCGCAACCCAGTTCGGCCGCCTGGGCCACCCCGGCCGCACTGGTGATCGACATCTGGGTGGACCCGTGCAGGGCCAAAGCGGGCGCCAATTTGCGGGCGAGGCGGGCCAGGCCGATGTCCTGGACGATCAGGGCATCGACTCCGGCGGCGGCAGCCCGTAACACCAGCTCCCCGGCAGCCTCCAGCTCACTCGGGAACACCAACACATTGACGGTGAGGAAGCCGCGCACGCCACGCCGGTGCAGCCACTCCATCACCTCGCTCAAGTCGGCGGCCTGGAAGTTTTGCGCCCGTAGCCGGGCGTTGAACACCTCCACACCGAAATAGACCGCATCGGCCCCATTGGCAACGGCAGCCCGCAGGGATTCCCAGCAGCCGGCCGGGGCGAGCAGTTCAGGCGTCACGGGATGGGGAGGGGGCAAGGGGATGGGGTGGGGCCCAAGGGGTTGGGCCCAAGGTGCTAGGCCGAAAGGGCCTGAGCGGCGATGGCGAGCTCAGGGGGTTAGCCGATGGGCCGGTTCAAACAGGGTTAGGGCCTCAGCGGAGCCCTCGAAGCGCCAATGCCAGGGCTCGTAGTTCACCCCTTGGGTGTTGCCCGCTGGAAAGGAGAGACCGAAGTGGTAGCGGTTGGCGTTCTGCACCAGCCAGGCAAAGGCTGGGGTGGCTTCGAAACTCTGGCTGAGGTTCGTATCCGCCCTTTGGCCATCGCCGATATCGAGGGCATAGCCGGTGCTGTGCTCGGAGAAGCCGGGGGGGGCGCTCACCCGGGCCCGCTGCTCGGCGCTCTGGTTGCGCTGCGAACCCACGTCAAAGAACAGATGTTTTTGCAACGCAATCGAGCGGAAGCCACTCAAGAGCCGCAGGGACACCCCATCGGCGGCGGCGTCCCGCTGCATGGCGAGGAACTTCTCGGCGGCATCGCGGTGCAGGGCGATCCCGGGGGCCGCATCGACCAGGTCGCTGGATGGGGCCTCGGGATAGGGGAAATGACCCAAGAGGCGGCCATCAAGGCCCTGGCGCACGTTGAGACCCCGTACCGGGGGAGGCGCCAGCTGGCGCTGGATCGGATCGCGGAATAACCAGATCAGCGAGGCGGTGCCGGCCAATAAGAGGGTCGCCGTCAACAGGGACTGGCGAAACCGGAAGCGCCGCTGCGGTTTGATCAGCTGGGAGCGGCGCGCCACCGGAATGTCATGGCCTTCCGATCCCAGGCCTGGCTGGCTGGTCCCCGCTGATGCGATACCCCTCGACGAACCGCTGTCTCGTTTGGAACCGTTCTGTCGATTGGAGGGGCTGGAGCTGGAGGGGGGGTTGCGCACGGCAAGCAGCTAGGCAGGCAACCCGGGGGGGGTCTCAAAAGCCTTTTCAATAGTAAGACGAAAGGCCAACAAGCCAGCGCTAGCCCGGCAGGCGGTGTTAGCTTCGGGCTCAAGATACTGTCCGGGGAACCGGTTTCAAGATGTTGCGTGTCGCAGTGGTGGGCGGCGGCCCAAGCGGTTCGTGTGCTGCAGAAGTTCTGGCCAAGGCCGGGATCGAAACCTGGATCTTCGAGCGAAAACTCGATAACGCCAAACCCTGTGGCGGTGCCATTCCCCTTTGCATGGTGGAGGAGTTCGAGCTTCCAGAATCGATCATTGATCGCAAAGTGCGCAATATGAAGATGATTTCCCCCTCTAATCGTGAGGTGGACATCAACCTGGACAATCAGGATGAATATATCGGTATGTGCCGCCGCGAGGTGATGGATGCTTACCTGCGCGACCGCGCCGCAAGCCTGGGCGCCAATCTTGTCAATGGCTTGGTCACCAAAATCGACACCGGCTCCAAGCGCCAGGGTCCCTACACCCTCCATTACACCGATTACAGCGCCGGTGAAGCCACCGGGGTGGCCAAAGAATTGGCCGTGGATCTGATCATTGGCGCCGATGGGGCCAATAGCCGCGTCGCTAAGGCGATGGATGCGGGGGATTACAACGTGGCGATTGCCTTCCAAGAGCGGATCAAGCTGCCACCGGAAGAGATGAAGTATTACGAAAGCCTGGCTGAAATGTATGTGGGCACTGATGTGTCGCCCGACTTCTACGCCTGGGTGTTTCCCAAATATGACCACGTGGCCGTTGGTACGGGCACGATGCAGCAGAACCAATCTCTGATTAAGGGTCTTCAGGAAGGTATCCGCGAGCGGGCCAAAAAGCGCCTGCTCAACGGTGAAGTGATCAAGGTGGAAGCCCATCCGATCCCCGAGCATCCCCGTCCCCGCCGGGTGGTGGGTCGCATGGCCCTCGTCGGCGATGCCGCTGGCTATGTCACCAAGAGCTCGGGTGAGGGTATCTATTTCGCCGCCAAGAGCGGCCGCATGTGCGCCGAGCAGATTGTGGCGGCTAGCAAGCAGGGTCAGACCATTCCCAGCGAAGCGGATCTCAAGGTTTACATCAAGAAGTGGGATCGCAAATATGGTGCCACCTACAAGGTGCTGGAGCTGCTTCAAGCCATCTTCTACCGCAACGATGCGGCCCGCGAAGCCTTCGTGGAAATGTGCGATGACAAGGATGTGCAGCGGCTCACCTTTGACAGCTATCTCTACAAGCGGGTGGTGATGATGAACCCTTGGCAACAGCTCAAGCTCACCTTCTTGACGCTCGGATCGGTGCTGCGCGGCAATGCTCTAGCACCCGCCAATTACAAGCCGGTCGACAGTGCCGTGCGCAGTGATGACGAAGCCAATGCCATGCTGGCAGTACGTTCGATCACCGGTGGCATCAAGGTGAAGGGCGATCGCAACCGCGCTGCTGCCAATGGCATCGCATCGGCCCCAGCGGCATCTGATGCTGCGAGTTCAAAGCCAGAACCAGCCCTCAGTGGCCGCTGATCCAAGGCCAACTCACTAAGGGTCTGTGGCCGATCGCTCGTTCGGCTAGGCCCCTGGGTTGGCAATGGCTAGCCCAGAAATGGGCTCAAGGCAGCATCTTTAGGGGATCTCTGTGGGGGAGGGATGGGCTCTTCTTTTGGCCTTGGCGTGTCTGAAATGACGGCAAAAGCCCAATGCTAGGGCCAAGCCAACCACCGGCAGGGGACCTGGAGCAGCGACGGGCTCGGGGCCATTCGCCCCAGAACCTGGCATGGAAACGTTGCCACGGCCGCTTTGTAGGGAACGGGGCATGGGATCCAGGGCGGGTGCCCGCTCCGAGGGACTACTCCCGGAACCCAAAGCGGCTGCACTGCTCGACTTCAATGGGGCCCGTAATGGACCATTGGAGCTTTGAACGGAACAGCTGCTAAGCAGGGGTAAACACAATAACAATGCAATAGGGCGAGGCAAGCGAAACCGCGCCAATGGGGAGACACTTGGCAGCAGTGGATCCATGCGAACCGGTGCCAAAAAATAGTTTTAGACATCACTTGAAAATAGCCCAAGTAAAACCCCAAAAGCTATTCTATGCATGATTGCAGTAAAGTTACAGCAATCACGCAGCAGGCTTGGCGCGCACTCGTTTCGCCCAATAGCACCGGTCCAATCATTCAAGCCTAGGGAGCAAGGGGCTGGAACCCTTGCCCGCCTAAGTTGCTTAGATAGCTGCATAATTTTTAAAATCAATACCGACAAGCAGATCGTTATAGTCTTTGTCGCCACCGCCATGCATGTCTTCTAGGCCAAAGACATTGGATCCCATCATCTTAAAGTGGTTGATGCCATCGGTGTTGGCAGCTGCGAAAGCAAAGTAGGTTTGCTGGGTACTGGCCACGATGGCGAAGGGTGCATAGAAAACCCCACCGGCAACGTTGAAATCCTTTTGGGTTAATTGGCGATTCGTTGTGGCGATTCCATCGAAGGCCGTAGCCCGATTGGCATCACTGAGGGCTAGTTCCCTGTATCGAGCTTGATCAGTGGCTAGCAGAGCTGTGGGATCGAGGGTACGTCCGGTGACGGAATCGTAGAGGGAACCATTGCGATCGAGGACCTGGTAAAAACCAACCGTAGAATTATAGCTTGCTTCGCGATTGTAAGATAAAGATCCAGCAAGTAGGTTACCTGATAGGGCGGTGGTATTAAGAACCGGGGCAAAGGATTGGTCACATGAGATTAGGGCATTCAAGCCCGGTGCTGAGTTGTTGAGATTTAGCTCGATTGAGAGACCACTATTGGAATTGAGACTGGCAGTTTTGCTACCTTCTTGGGCACTCCAGGTGAGGAATTGGAACTGGCTCCCCAGGGCAGCAAGATTTGTTTTGCCAGCAGCCAGTTGCTGCAAAGTGGAGCCTTTGGTTTCAAAGCATAGAATCTTCTGATTATTTGTAATCTGAAGATCGCGGCTTATTTGCGTGGATCCCAAGGAAAGCTTGGATGCCGTAGACAAGGAACTGAATAGAATTTGGCCTTTACTAAGCAGATCTGCAAGGGTAACGCCATTGGGATCATCACCTGAATCAAGCACTAAGTAGCCGATCTCATTGAGATCAGAAGAGTTTGATTTAAGGGTCAGTGAAACAAACAGGGCCGTATCAACAGTGATGCTGATGTCGCCAATTTGCAAGGTATTGGAATTAACAAGATGCAAGGAAGGCGTAGAATCAACCACTGCGGCGGAGGATGGATCGGAGATGGTACCATCCTCGAGCCCATCCATGTCACCAAGCTTGCCATCCACATAGTGAAGGTGAACAAAGTTGGCCATGCCTGAACCGGTTAAATCATAGAAGCGAGCGCCCACGCCTTCTATGGGATCATATAAAAAGGGAGTTTTAATACCAGTGACATCATCAATAATGAAATAAGATAATTGCTTATTAGCTTTCTGGACACCAGTCTTCTCCGGATCGAGCTCACTTAACAAGGAACCACCAACTACCTTGAGGTCAAAACCAACGGATGTACGGGAACTATCTGGATCAAGAATAGCCTTAAAATCGATCATTGTATCGTTCATTTTAACTAAGGGGTCAGCCGCCAAAAGCGGTGACTTCTTCTTGAACGTAATGGGATTAGTGGGGTCAAACCTGGCACCATTAGCTAGTACTGGTAAAACTGGAGAAGCCTGATAAAGATTAACAGCGCTAGTCATCTCACTTAAGATGCCATCGAAAATTGCAGTTTTAACTTCATTCACTTTATCGAAGAATGCCCTGCCTTCATAAGCATTGGCAATCATGTCGAGCTCATTAAAGGCTAGTTCACTACGGCTCGCGATGTTGGCAAGCAAGGATTTGACGGTAGCGATGCTGCGTTGGTCCGTGGTGGCTTGGCTGATATAAGCAACCATCCCATCGGCAATCTCTGAGAAAACAGTGTTAAAGGTTGAAATCGTCAGTCTGGAGCCAGTGGGGTCTTCGGCATCGGTTGCTTCGATGTAAGCAATGATTTGGGAGTAGAGCTCCTTGTTTAATCTAAGTTTATTAGGCAAATCATTTGGGAAGACATTTGGAAGCACATTCTCGCCCAGGGTTTCAAGATAATAGGATGCTAAATGCAGCTTAATATGGGCCATATAGGCATTTTTGGCGGTAACTTTCTGCTCAGGTGTTAGGAAGAAAGAGGAGTTTGCAGATGCTGTTTCAGCCTGGAGCAGATCGCCCTCGGGATCGCGGTTGAGGAAATCGTAGTTGTCTAGCAAGAAGAAGTCCTGGATTTTGGCCTTCACGGCTTCTTCACTAAAGCCCGGCTTATCCTTCGCAATGATCAGGCTGTAGGCGTAGAGCGAGGTTAGGGGGGTGACCATCGCCCCATAGGGTGCGACAAAAGGCGTTCTGATCGGTGCTTGGCTGACGGAATCGACGCCGCCATACACCACCAACATGCCCTCATCTGCCTCGATCGTGCCGTTATGGTTGGTATCAAAGGTGCGATTATCGATCTCTAGGGAATAGCTGCCATCCTCTTGCGACGTGATGGCGGTGGGTTCACCGGGATCAATGATGCCGTTGAAGTTACCATCAAAGAAGACGGTTGATCCTTGCAGATAGCTGTTGGAGGCCTGGCCACTGCCGTAGGAACCGCCAATGCCAAATCTGAAGATTGGGATAGTGGCAAGGCGTTGCTGCCACACCGTCATCCAATAGGTATACAAACCAGCATCAATACCGATCTGCACTTGGGTATTAAGCACCGCAGCAATTTGCCCCGTCAATTGGAATAGGTTTAACGGGTTCGTGATATTCGCCGCAATCTCCGATCCTCGCAGTTTGCCATCGGATGTACCGGACACTCCACCTGGATCTAGTAATTCAAATTCGGCAGTGCCTAACAGACCACCAGTAATATCGGCTCGGATACCATTGCCCCCAAGTCCAAGGCCTGCTTCCATCAGGGCTTCGAACGTTAATTGCGGACTACCGGTTGCAACATAGAAGCCATCAAGGGCTTTGTAACTATCTTGGAGTTTGAAGCCATCTCTGGCCCATTGCTGAATGCCGGCCGTATCAAAGCCAAAGCTCAGGTCGGTAGACATTCCATAGCCCCCCCTCATCACGCCATAAAGGGCCCCATA
>CAMAVE010000050.1 GCA_945861595.1 Synechococcus sp. UW140 | reverse complement strand
TTGATCGCCTGGTAATCGATCTGTTCCCGGGGAAACTGGGCCATCAACACCTCACCATCGGCCAGTACCAATTCGGCTTGGAGATCCCTACCCATGTGGCGTAGGCGTCGCAGCTGGGCGGGCACGCTGCCCTGTTGGGGCGTGGTGTACACCTGCACATCGTGGGGGCGGATGAACACCGGTTCCGGCTCCGCCTCGCCTTGGAGACTTGGGACCGGGTTCGCCTGGCCAGAGTCTTGGGCGAGGAGGGCGGAACGGGGCACCACATTGACGGCTCCGACGAAGCTCATCACAAAGGGCGTCGCCGGCTGGTCGTAGATCTCGGCCGGACTGCCGATCTGCTCGATCCGGCCTTCGTTCATCACCACGATCCGATCGGCCACCTCCATGGCCTCCTCCTGGTCATGGGTCACGATCACGGTGGTGACGTGCATTTCATCGTGGAGGTTGCGCAGCCAGGCGCGCAGCTCCTTGCGCACCTTGGCATCGAGGGCGCTGAAGGGTTCATCCAGCAGCAGGACGCGCGGCTGCACGGCAAGGGCCCGGGCCAGGGCCACCCGTTGGCGCTGGCCACCGGAGAGCTGGGAGGGGAAGCGGCTGCCGTAGCCCTTGAGCTGAACCAGATCAAGAAGTTCATCGACGCGACGTTTAATGGCGTCCCGTTTCCAGCGGCGCAGCTCCAGGCCGAAGGCCACGTTCTGGCGCACGGTGCGGTGCTTGAACAACGCAAAGTGCTGGAAGACAAACCCCACCTGCCGATCCTGGACGGAGCGTTCGGTGGCCTCTTCACCAGTAATCCAGATGCGGCCGCTGTCACTGCCCTCCAAGCCGGCGATCAGCCGTAACAGGGTGCTTTTGCCTGAGCCCGAGGGCCCCAGCAAAGCCACTAAGGAGCCGGTTTCCACATCCAGGCTGACGTTGTCTACGGCCCTGAACTCCCCGAAATGCTTGCTGACCTGCTCAACCCGGATGCCCATGGCGGCGATTCGCTTGGCCCAATGGCCCAATCATTGCCGATCACTCAGCCCCAAGCCAAGCCAACCAGCCAGTTCTATTGGCGCCTATCCCGAGCGGCTTAAGGGGTCTTTGCCCGCTGCGGGTGATACGTTGCATGGGTTGGCCCTTACAAGCCCATGGCACCAGCGTGGCTACGCCCCGGAACCCTGCCGACCCTGAAGCTACCCAGCTGGCCCTGGCGGATCACCTGGCTCTACTTGGGGTTGGTGTTGTTTCTGCCCCTTGGCGCCATCTCCTTGAAGGCGGCCGGAGTCGGTCCAGCGGGGTTTTGGGAGCTGGCTACCACTCCTGAGGCGATTGCCTCCTACCAGATCAGCTTTGGTCTGGCCTTGGTGGCGAGCTTGATCAATGGCGTGTTCGGCCTGGTGATTGCCTGGGCGCTGGTGCGCTGCCGTTTTCCAGGTCAACGCCTGCTCGATTCCCTAATCGACCTGCCCTTTGCCCTGCCAACGGCCGTGGCGGGCCTGGCCCTCGCCGCCGTCTACAGCAGTGAAAACGGCTGGCTTGGCGAACCGCTCTATCGACTGTTTGGCATCAAGGTGGCCTTCAGCGCCATCGGCGTTGCTGTGGCGATGGTGTTCATCTCCCTTCCCTTTGTGGTGCGCACGGTGGAACCGGTGTTGCGCTCCCTCGAGAAGGAGCAGGAAGAGGCCTCCTGGTGCCTGGGAGCCTCCCAAGCCCAGACCTTTTTCCGGGTGGTCTTCCCCCAATTACTGCCCGCCATCCTCGGCGGAATCGCCCAAGGCTTCAGTCGCGCCGTTGGCGAATATGGATCGGTGGTGATGATCTCCAGTAACATCCCCTTTGTGGATTTGATTACACCAACTTTAATCATTCAGAAACTCGAAGAATATGATATTGATGGCGCCACAGTGGTTGGCTCTGTGATGTTGCTTTTCTCCCTAGCCAGCCTACTGGTTATCAACTTAATTCAGGTGTGGGGCCAGCGTTATCAGGCCACTAGCACAGCCGTGGGCTAAACAATAGGCCAAACCGTTCACTTCCCCGCACAACGCCCCCTTCCTCAACGCCATGACCTTCGTTGTTCCTGATCTCGAGATCTATGAACCACCCAAGCCGTCCAAGGGGGGAGCTAATACAAACCTAGGCAAGAAACTAATAGCGGCAATGATTCCGCTGATCGCCTGTCTCTACGTGGGCCTGGTGATCCTGGCTCCGGCCCTAAGCGTTGTCGCGCAGGCCTTTGCAAAGGGCATTGCGCCCTTTCTTGAAAACCTGAGTTCGCCAGAGCTGCTATCGGCCGTCAAGATGACCTTAATCACGGCCGCCATAGCCGTGCCTGCCAACACGATCTTTGGCCTGGCCGCCGCCACCGCCATAGCGCGTAAGAAATTTCGAGGCAAGGCCCTGCTGCTGAGCATCATCGATTTGCCCTTTTCAATTTCACCGGTGGTGGTTGGACTGATGCTTGTGTTGCTCTATAGCCCCAGCAATGGGGTGTTCGGCGGGATCGTCAACAGCTTGGGCTGGAAAATCATCTTCTCCTGGCCAGGCATTGTCATGGCAACGATCATCGTGACATTTCCCTTTATGGCCCGCGAGGTGATCCCCTTACTGGAAGAGGAAGGCTGGGAGCAGGAGGAGGCCGCCAAAACCCTCGGCGCCAATGACTGGCAGGTGTTTTGGAAAGTCACCCTGCCTTCGGTCCGCTGGGCCGCCCTCTATGGACTGATCCTGACGACGGCCCGGGCCCTGGGAGAATTCGGCGCCGTTTCGGTGGTGAGCGGCAACATCCGCGGCGAAACGCAAACCCTGCCCTTGTTTGTGGAGGATGCCTACAAGCAATACCAAACAGAACTCGCCTTTGGAGCCGCTGCGGTCTTAGGCGGGGTCGCCTTGGTGTCGTTGCTGTTGAAGCTTGGGGTTGAACTGCTTTTGGAACAGGACAAGAAAGCCCGCGAAATCAAGCCAGACGCCTGATCCGCCAGTCCTGGCGATCCCAGGGCTGGCAGACCTCCAGGTCCAGGATCCAGCTTGGAAGCAGCAGGGCAACGACCTGGCCCGTGGCATCGAAGCCAAACCAACCGAACCCCATCTCCATGGGTGGCGTGGCCGTAACAGGCCGGGCAACGGAGTTGGCTCGAACCCATCCCGGGCAACCCTCAAAATTGGCTGCGCCTTGACAGGATTGGGCCATGGTTACCTTTCTGCGGCGCCTCCCCCCCCTGGGCCAACTGCTGTTGGCGGGGCTGCTGGTGCGCGGCCTGCTCGCCCTAGTCCTGCCACCGGGTTACGACGAGGCCTACTACCTCTTCTATGGACGCCATCCCAACCTCAGCTACCTGGACCATCCGGTGGGCGTTGGGGTTTGGTCCCTGGTCGGCAACGCCCTAGGCGGGTCGATTGTTGCCCTGAGGGTGCCCTCGCTGCTCTCCTACACCGCCGCCCTGGCCCTGCTGGCTTCGGCGACGGGTCGGTGGTTTGGACCCAGGGCGGGCCTGTGGTCTGTGGCCGTGGGCAGTCTCTCGCCCCTGCTGTTTGCCTGTGGTGGCCTGCTATTGCTGCCCGACAGTCCCCTGCTGTTGGTGTTGGCGGCCCTGATGTGGTGGCTGTCGCGCCATCCCCTAGTCGTACCGAGTAACGCCAGGGAGGCCGCCGGCCTGGGACTCCTGCTGGGGCTGATGAGCCTCTGCAAATACCACTCCCTCCTGGTCTTGGTGGCACTGCTTGCCTGGTGCCTGGCCACGGCCGAGCGCCGGGCGGCCCTTGCCAGGCCCTGGCCCTGGTTGGGTCTGCTGGTGTGGGCGGGCGTCTCCAGCCCCCTGTGGATCTGGAACCTGCAGCACCACTGGGCCTCCTTCCTGTTCCATGGCGGCCGAACCCTGGCCGAGCACACCTACAACGTTTCCGGTCCACCCCTATTCCTGCTAACCCAGCTGCTGCTGTTGTTTCCGACGATTGGCCTGCTGCTGTGGGCGTCCCTCGGGCCCCAGGAGCGAACGGCGGCCAACCCCCAAGCCCGCCAGCTGCTGCGAACCCTGGCCCTGCCGATCCTGATCACTTTTACGGTGTTATCGGGGCGCATGCAGGTGCTCTCCAGCTGGCTGGTGCCCGCCTGGTGGTTCCTGCTGCCCCTTGCTGGCGACTGGCTGGCGCGCCGGCCCACGCCCTGGCCCCCCGCTCTGGCCTGGAGCCGAATCGTCACGCTGGCAGTGCTGCCGCCCCTGCTTGCCCTGGCAGCTTTGCAAGTGCGCTTTGGCGTGCTGGATCGGGTCCTGCCGCCGGGGGTCGATACCTCCAATCAATTGATGCCAGCGGCCAACCTGAAGGAGGCCCTCAAAAGCAATCCCCGCGTTTGGGCGGCCCTGGGCTCGGCCGATGTGATCGCCAGCCGCCGCTACGAACTCCCCGGCTTTTTGGCCCTAGCCCTGCAAGAGCACAGTCGGGCGGCCTACAGCAGTTTCAGTGGCGATCCCCGGGGCTTCACCTATTGGCTACCCGCCCATGGCTACAAGGGAGCCCGCGGTGTGATTTTTGCCCTCGAGGATCCCCACCATCCGGAAGATCGGATCGAATGGCCAAAGGAGGTGGGTCCCCTAACGCCCCTGGGCTCCGTTCAACTAAAGCGAGGCGGGCGCCCATCGGTGCGGCTGCAGTTTGTGGGCTTCGGGCCCCTGGCCCAGCCCCTGCCAGGTCCTCCCAGCCCCTAGGCGCCCCATGCCAGGTCCCATCGGGTGCGCTGGCAAACACGAAACAGGTCTTGGTCAAGACAACGGTGGTGAGAGCTTTGGCCCGATGGTTGGGACCCGTTGGGGCGATGCCATGGGGACCGGTTTACCAGGCTGGTCTGGCGCGGTGGGATCCTGCCTAGCCATCCAGGCCTCGATCCTGATGATGGGATCCCTGCTGGGGTTTAGCCAACGCTTCGAGGCCAGGGGACGGTTGGGCGACACGGGCCAACAGCCTGAACTCCAGGCGGCCCAGGTTCTGTTTCGCAACGTCCAAACGAACAAAGGGCGCCCCCAAGGAGCCCTAAGCAAGGACAGGAGCCGGCCGATGGCCGCTAGCTTGCCCCATCCATAACCAGACGTTAATCCGACGCTTTGATCCGGGGCCCAAAGTGAGACCAGGGCTGGGGTCGATGAGCCAGGCTCTACCAAACCCTTGAGGTAAGCGACATGGCGGGCGGTTCCAGTGCCGGCGCTTACGCGACGGGCCTGCTTGGTGAGCACCTCAAGGCGATTGTCTGCCTTCAAGCCGGAGTTCTGAAGGACCAGGACCCCGAACCCTTGCACCAACTACGGGTGCGCTTCCGTCGGTTGGGCACCCTGCTGCTGCAATTTGGGCCTGCCCTTCAATTACCCGAGCGGGTGACAGAGCAAAACTTGGCCAAAACCGGCCGCCGCCTGGGCCTGGTCCGCGATCTGGACGTGCTGAGTGGGCAGCTACAGCACCAGCTTGACCTCGCGCTGCCAGCCGATGAGCTGAGTCGCTTGAAACCGGTGCTGAAAACCCTGGTCCGCAGCCGCAAGCTGGCCTTTGCGGAGATGGTGGAGGAGCTGCGGAGCCGTCGGTACCTGCGCTTACTGGCCAAGCTTCAGGCCTGGTTGCGCCAGCCGACCTGGACGGCCCTTGGCGAAGAGGACGCCAGGGACTGGCTGGTCGAATGGAAAACCCCGGTTCTGGCTGGTTTGCTGACTCAACCGGGCTGGCGCGCCAGCGATCCGGATCGCGATCGGGCCTGCTTGCACGACCTGCGCAAAAAAATCAAACGGGCCCGCTATGGCTTGGCCAATCTCAAGGAGCTGGCAGGGGACTCCCTAGGGATCTGGTTGGAGCGCTTTAAAGCCCAGCAAGACACCCTTGGTGGCCTTAACGACCTGCAGGTGCTCGAGCAGGCGATCGAAGAGCAGTTGGTCGGCGACCTCGCCCAGGCCCTGCCGGAGCTCAGCTTGCGGCTGCAGCAGCAAAAGCGCCTGCACTGGCAGCAGTGGCAAGGTCAGGCCAGCTTGATGGTGGGTGAACCGGGGCGCAGCGAGCTGCACGGCCTGCTCTGCAGGGGTTGGAGTTGACCAAATCCCCTGCCCAACGCCGGCAAGGCTTGACTCCAGAGCACAGCGAAATCTGGCCCCGGATTGTTTCCGAACGGTTGAAGTAGCAGCGCCAACCTCGGCATCAAAACCAGCCCCGATCCGGCGAAAGAGGGCTTAGGAGCAGATTTGAAGCAGTCTTAAGCAGGCCATAACGACAGATGCAGCGCCCTAAGGGTAAACATATGGTGCTCACAAAAGGCCGATCCCATGACCTTCGCGAAGAAGGCCCTGACCCTGACAGCTCTGGCTGCCGTCGCCGGCGGCGGTGTCGGTGTCGCCACTGCTCAATCCACCAACCTCAATGGCGCGGGAGCCACCTTCCCGGCCCCCATCTACCAGCGCTGGTTCGCTGATTTGGCCGCCAGCGGTGGCCCCAAAACCAACTATCAGAGTGTGGGTTCCGGCGCTGGCATCCGTCAATTCGTTGCTGGCACCGTTGATTTCGGAGCCACCGACGAACCGATCACTGCTGCCCAAGCCGCCAAGGTCAAGCGTGGTGTGGTGCAGTTCCCCGCCGTGGGTGGCACGATCGCCATCGCTTACAACAAGCCTGGCTGCGACCTGAAGCTCACCCAGCAGCAGGCTGCCGATGTGTTCCTCGGCACCATTAATGACTGGAAGCAACTGAAGTGCGGCAGCGGCAAAATCACTGTGGCCCACCGTTCTGACGGTTCCGGCACCACCTATGCCTTCACCAATTCCCTCGCTGCTTTCTCCCCCACCTTCAAATCAAAGGTTGGAGTTGGCAAATCGGTGAATTGGCCCGTGGGCGTGGGCGGCAAGGGTAACGAAGGCGTTGCCGGTGTGTTGAGCACCACCCCAGGCTCGATCGGTTATGTGAACCAATCCTTTGTCAAGGGTGTGCTCAAGGCAGCTGCCGTTCAAAACAAAGCTGGCAAATTCGTCAAGCCTGATTTCAAGAGTGGTAGCGCTGCCCTGAACGGCATCACCCTTGATAAAGACCTGGCTGGAGAAGATCCCAATCCTGCCGGAGCCCAGAGCTACCCGATCAGCACCCTCACCTGGATCCTGGCCTACAAAACCGGCAACGGCGCTAAGGCTGCTGATCTCCGCGAGGCGTTCGCATTCATGCTCAACAACAAGTCCCAGGGGCTGGCTGACAACCTCGGTTATGTGCCCTTGCGTGGTGACATCCTCAAGAAGGCCAAGGCTGCCATCGCCAACGTGGGTTCCTGATCTCCTTCTACCCTGGCTGTTTACATGGCCAGTTATGGCTTTGTAGACAGCCAGGCACATGGGGTTAATTTGTTGAATTTAAGCAAATAGATCTAATTTGCCATTAAGCAAGGAGCCTCCTAGGCTCCTTTTTTATGCGCATGAGCAGGACCTTGAACAAAGACGTAGCGCTAACCAGAACTTAACCAGGCGTCTACCAGGGCTTTGCTCAGATCAAGGTATTGCTCCATACACTATTTCTATCCCAATGACAGGATGCGCCATGGTGTTCACGCCACCCCGTGACCCCAGCCGCCAAGACAAGCTGCGTGTTCTCCTCGAGGACACCTATCACAAACGCAATCTTGTCCACCTCTCGGCTGGAAGCGCGGTGCCCCTGCTGCGCAACAGCCTCTGGCTAGTGGTGCGGGGCATGGTGAAACTGGGCGCCATTTCCATCCATGGCGACGAACTGTTGCTTGGGCTTGCCGGTCCTAATGAACCCTTCGGCGAGCCGATGAGCAACGTGGAGGCCTACGAAGCCACCACCCTGGCCGATAGCGATTTGCTCTGCTTCAGCCTCGATGAGATCGAGCAAACCCCCTACCTGGCCATGGCCCTACTTCGCGCTGCCACAAGCCGCATGCGCCAATCGGAAGCCCTGATCGGCCTCCTGGGATTACGCCGGGTGGAGGAACGCCTCCGCGGTTTCCTTGAATTGCTCGCGGCCGATTATGGCCAACCCTGCGATGAAGGCTTAAAGCTGAATCTGCGCCTCACCCACCAGGATCTGGCCAGCGCCCTCAGCACCACAAGGGTGACCGTGACCCGGGTGCTTGGTCAGCTGCGCGAGGAAGGCTGGTTGCAAATTGATAGCCAGCGCCATCTGGTTGTGGCCAATTTGCCGAAACGATGGGTGGGCTGATTCACGCCTCAGCGCCTTCAAGACGTGGATCCGCAGGGTAGCGATACCCTGCTTTTTTTTGGATGAAAAATTAGCAGGCTCGGTGTTCGCAGATCCGTCTCTGGGTTGCGCAAACCAATGGCTGGACGATCAGCTTGGTTGGTCCAAGCCCTGCTCCTGGGTCTTGCGGAGCCCCAGCCGCCGCGCCAACCGTTCCGCAAGCACATAGGACACGGGGGTAATGTAGAGCGTAACGAGCTGGGAGAGAATCAAGCCCCCTACTACCACAAGGCCAAGGGAGCGGCGGGTTTCAGCGCCGGCTCCCCAACCGATCGCGATCGGAAGGGTGCCCACAATTGCCGCCAGAGTAGTCATCGTGATCGGGCGAAAACGCAGCATCGAAGCGCTATGAATCGCCAGCTTGAGGCCAGCCCCTTGGCGCCGTTTGCTGATAGCAGCATCCACCATCATGATCCCGTTTTTCTTGACAATGCCGATCAACAAAACCAGACCGATGGTGCTGTAGAGATTTAATTCTGAGCCAAACAGAATTAAAGTAGCTAGCCCGCCCACGGCCGCAGAGGGAAGACTGGTGAGAATCGTGAGGGGATGGATTAGGTCTTCGTAGAGAATGCCCAGCACCAAATAGATCACCAGCACGGCGGCGAGCAACAACCAGCCCAGGCCCGAGACGGACTGTTCAAACACCTTGGCCGAACCGACAAAGGCGCCCGTGGTGCCAACGGGCAACAACTGGTCGGCAAGGGCTCGAATCTCGGTAGTCACCGTGTCGAGGGAGACTCCAGGATTGATGTTGAAGGAGAAGGTGACCGATGGCAGCTGGTCGGTGTGATTAACCGTAAGGGCCGTGGCCGTGCGCCGACTACTAGCCAGGGTTGAGAGGGGAATCAATTGGCCCTGGGCATTGCGCACCGTCAGCAAATCCAGGTCAGCTGGACTGTTCTGGGCATCTAGATCAACCCCCAAAATCACTGAAAATTGGCCATCGGAGCGGTAGATGGTGGACACCTGCTGTTCGCCATAGGCACTGCGCAGGGCCGTTTGCACGGCGCTGGCATCAACCCCCAAGCTGGCGGCCCGATCGCGATCGACCGTGATCTCAAGCTGGGGGTTGTGGGATTGCAGGTCGCTGCTGACATCACTAAGGCCTGGGAGCCTCCGCAGGCGCTGCTCAAATTCGGGAGAGGCTTCAAGCAGGGCGTCTTGATCGATCGCCTGCAGGCTGTATTGGTATTGGGCACGGCTTTGCACGGCCCCCACGTTCACCGCCGCCGGCACTCTGACAAAGCCGCGCAGGCCCGGAACGCTATTCACCGCCCGGCGCAGGCTGCGGGCTAGCGCTGCCGCTGACTCGTTGCGTTCGGAGCGGGGCTTCAATTTAAGAAAAAGCCGGCCGTTATTTGCCGTGGAATTGGGTCCACCGGAACCCACCGTGTTATTGACCCCAGCGATCGCTGGATTGGCCTGAAGCTTGCGGGCCAGGATGGTCTGCATGGCAGCCATGTCCTCAAAGGAGGTGCCCTCAGCCGCCTGGGTATTCACCGTGAGCTGGCCGGTGTCGGCATCGGGGATAAACCCCTTGGGCACCAGCAGGAACAGCACGATGGTCAGTACCAGCAGGCCAGCTGAGACCATCTGCACAAGCCGGGGCCGGCGCAGGGCAGTCGCCAGGCTGAGGCCATAGGCGCGGCTGAGCTGGTCAAACAGGCGATCGAACTTTTGCAGCAAGGGGTTGCCGCGCAGAGCAACGCCGGGTTCGGGCAGAAGCCGGGCCGCCAGCATCGGCGTGAGGCTGAGGGCGACAACGCCAGAGAGCAGGATCGCCAGGCTGAGGGTGACGGCAAATTCCCGGAATAGGCGGCCCAGCAAGCCACCGAGAAACAGGATCGGAATAAAGACCGCCACCAGGGATAGCGTCATCGACAGGATCGTGGGGCCGATCTCCCGGGCGCCGTGCAGGGCCGCCTGCCAACGGCTCTCGCCCTCCTCCTGGCGCCGCACAATCGCCTCCACCATCACGATCGCGTCATCCACCACAAAGCCAACGCTGAGGGTGAGGGCCATCAGGGACAGGTTGTCGAGGGAATAGCCCAACAGGGCCATCCCCCCAAAGGTGCCGACCAGGGAGACGGCAATCGCCAAGGCCGGTAGGGCGGTGGTGATGCCTGTACCAAGAAAGAGGGCGACGACGCCCACCACCAGGGCAACCGTCACCACCAAGGTGAGCTCCACATCGTGGATCGCCTCGCGGATCCCTTCAGAACGGTCAAACAAGACCTGCAGATCAATGGCGCCAGGTAATTCGGCACGCAAGCTGGGCAACAGGGCATGCACGGCATCGGCAATCGCCACGGTATTACTGCCGCTCTGACGTTGCACCGCCACCACAATCGAGCGGCTGCCGTTATACCAACTGGCGCTGCGATCACTATTGACGCTATCGAGCACCTCGGCCACCTCGCCGAGCTGCACCGGCGAACCATTGCGATAGGCCACCACCAGCTGGCGGTAGGCGGCCGCATTGTTGAGCTGGCCGTTGTCCTGGACGCTGACGGTCTGGCGTTTGCCGTAGAGGTTGCCGGTGGGTTGGTTGGAATTGCCAGCCCGCACAGCCGCATTGACCTGGTCGAGGCCAATGCCTTTGGCGCTCAAGGCCTGGGGATCGACGCGAATGCGCACGGCGTATTTCTGGGCGCCAAAGAGCTGCACCTGGGACACCCCATCAAGGGTCGAGAGCCGTTGGGCAATCCGCACCTGGGCCACCTGGGTGACCTCGGAGAGGGGCAACAGGTCGGAGGTGAGCACCAAGTAAAGAATCGGTTGCTCAGCCGGATTCACCTTGCGGATCGAGGGGGGCGACGGTAGATCTGCCGGCAACTGGCGCGCGGCCTGGCTAACGGCCGTTTGCACATCCTGGGCGGCCGCATCGATATCGCGATCCAGATTGAACTGGAGGGTGATCTGGCTACTGCCCTGGCCGCTACTGGAGCTCATCTCGGCAATGCCGGCGATGCTGGAAAACTGTTGCTCCAGGGGGGTGGCCACGGAGGTGGCCATGGTGGTGGGACTGGCCCCAGGCAGGGACACATTCACCTGCAAGGTGGGGAAATCGATGCTGGGCAGGTCGCTGATCGGCAGGCGGGCATAGCCCACCACCCCAAAGATCACCAGGGCGACCATCAACAGGATCGTGGTGACCGGACGGCGAATTAAGCGCTCACTGAACGAGCCCATCACTTCGAACCGTTTCCAGCCTGTTGTTTGGGCAGGCGAATCGCTGCCCCTGGGCTGAGGGCGAACTGGCCCTTCACGACCACCATCTCCCCCGGGCGCAGGCCAGCGCTGACCACGACCTGGTCGCCACTGGCCGGACCGAGCTGGAGCTGGCGGGGCATGGCAACCAGTCCTTGGGCCCCTTTGCCTTGGGCCTCATTGCCTTTGGGCCCATTGCCGTTGGCCTTGGTGCCTTGGGCGACATAGACAAACGGACCCTTTTGGCCGGTCTGAATAGCGGTCTGGGGAATCAAAACCACCTGAAGGAGGCGCTCCAGCTGAAGGGATCCCTTGACGTAGGCACCGGGCACCAGATTCTGGGAGCGGTTAGCAAAGGTGGCTTTCACGGCCGTGGTGCCCGTGCTCGGGTCAACGGCGTTATCGATTGAGCTCACCTGGCCCCAATCACCGGCGGCCAACTTCACCTTGAGCCCCAGCTCCAGGCGCGGAATCAGCCGTTGGGGCACGGCAAATTGCACGGTGATCGGCCGAAACTGATTGACCACCAGTAAGGGCCGGTCCTCGGCCTCCCGCACCAGGTTGCCGGTGGTCAACCGCAACTGGCCGGTCCGGCCGCGAATGGGCGAGCGGATCGTGGTGCGTTCCAGGTTGAGCCGGGCGTTCGATTCGGCGGCGCGGGCGGCCGCCAGGTCGGCCCGGGTGCTTTCCACCTCGCTTTCGCGGCTATTGACCGTGGCTTCCAGGGAGAGGGCCTGGCTACGGAACTGCTCAGCCAGGTCAACACTGACCGCCCCCTGGGTGCCAAGGGAGCCATAGCGGTTGGCCCGCTGGCGGGCGAGGCGGGCTTCCGAGCGGCTGCGCTGCACTTCGGCCCTGGCTACCCGCTCCTTGGCGATCGCCTTATTGCGGTTGGCGATGGCTTGGTTGAGGGCCGCCTGCCAGGGGCTGGGGTCAATGCCGATCAGGGGTTGGCCGGCTTCAACTTCCTGGCCCTCGCGGAAATAGACCCGCTGCACCACCCCCGACACCTGGGAGCGAATCGCCGCCGACGCCAGGGACTTGACCTCGCCCGTGATCGGGAAGGTTTCATCGAAGTCGCCCAGGCTCACCGGCGCCAGAGACACCAAGACCGCCGGCTTGCGCTTGGACTCGTCCCCCTGGGGCCAGCAGCCCCGGGTGAGCAGCAACAGCACCACGAGCCCCCCCCCAAGGAGAGCAAGGTTGCGGGGTCGGATCGGGATAGTCACCCAGCAACCCTAGGGAGCGAAAGGGCTGGCTCCAGGTACGGACGGACACCCCCCTAATCGCAGAAAAAAGGCCAGCCGGGTCAGGACCCAGCTGGCACGAACAGGACCTTGGCCGAGTCGAGGAGACCGCCAGAGGTGGTTCTGTCCTTAGGAGAACTGCTGAGGGTCAGATACCAGTACAGCCCTGGACAGAGATGCGGTAGCTAAAGCCCAAGGCGCCGGGATCATCACTGTTCCCCACCTTGAAGTTCATCTGGCTGGCCTGCTTGCCGGGGATGGCGGGGAAGGGGCCAAACATGCGGCCCGTGCCGATCGGCGGATTCATCGTTTCATTGATGACCTGAAGGTTGCTGCCATCGCTGAACTTCATGAAGCCAGAAACGGGGTACTGGGCACCAGGATCAGCCGAATTAGCGGTGAAGAAGAATTTGAAGCTGGTGTAGGGCTGGTCAACGATGAAATCGGTGTTCCAGTTGGGACGACCGATCAGCTTGCCGCGGCTCACCGATTTGGCCACGATCGGGGTCACGCCGTTGCCGCCAATGGGCTGCAGAAACTGGCACTTGGGGGCGGCTTGGGCAGCCGCGCCAAAGGAGAGCAGCAACGGGGTGGCAGCCAGCAGCAAGGAACGGGTCAGCATGGGCCGAGACAACGGGTCGGGCCAAGGGTACGTCCCGCAATCCGAGCTGCCACGAGCCCATGGCACCCACGCATCCCCCTGAGGATGGACCAGCCAGGCCTTGGATCAGCCAGGTCTTGGACCAGCCGGACCTAGACAAGCCAGGCCGAAGCCTGACTCATTGGTCGTCCGCAATCCGGCATTCGGTGAGGCTGGACTCCATCAGCCGTTCCAGGACACGCTGGAGATCCACCGGGGACAACTCACCGTCGCAGCGCCATTTGAGGCTGGTGCTGGCGGGGGATGGATCGGAGCAGGGGCCGGGGCCGGGAGGCCTGGAGGGAGGCTGGTTCATGCGGATTGATGCATGTCCTGATTCCCACACTAAGACTCACCTCGCACCCTGTCCAGCTGGGTTCGAGTCACCCAGAAACCAGCTTGGGCTGCTTGTACGGGATGAAGTTGGCTTTGCTGGTGCCGCAGATCGGGCAGATCCAATCGGCCGGGATGGCCTCAAAGGGGGTGCCTGGCGCAAGGCCGGAATCGGGATCGCCCTGGGCGGGGTCGTAGATCATCGAGCAAATGCGGCAGATCCAC
>CAMAVE010000049.1 GCA_945861595.1 Synechococcus sp. UW140 | reverse complement strand
CCCGGCTGCTCTGGTCCTACGGCATGGGCGATGTAGGCACCGGCATGGGTGCTGCCCTGATCGGCTTCTATTTAATGCTGTTTTACACAGCCGCAGGGCTACCGCCCTGGCAGGCGGGCCTGGCCTATGGCTGCGGCCGCCTCTGGGATGCGATCAATGATCCGGTGATCGGCTGGTTGAGCGACAAAACCACCAGCCCCCGCTGGGGGCCGCGCCTGCCTTGGATCGTCTGGAGCGCCCTGCCCCTGGGTCTGGCCATGGCGGCGATGTGGTGGCTGCCTCCCTGGCCAAACGCCTGGGTGAAATTTTGGATTTTCCTGCTGATCTCGATAGTCGCCAACAGCCTCTACACCTGCGTCAACCTGCCCTACGCCGCCCTAGCCGCCGAACTGACCACCGATGTGCCCCTGCGCACCAAGCTCAACACGGCCCGCTTCACCGGCTCGATCCTCGCCACCCTGGTGGCCTCGGTACTGGCGGGGGTCTTGGTCAAAGACCTGCAAGACCCCTCCGCCTACCTGCCCGTGGGGGTGGTCTCAGGCCTGATCATCACGGTCACCACCTTGATCTGCGGCTGGGGCCTGGTGCCCGCCGCCCGCCACTGCCAGCGCCCCGTGAGCCATCCCGGCACCACCCGCCGCCTCCTGGGTCGGGTGATCCAAAACGGTCGCTTCGTGCGAGTGCTAGGGCTTTACCTGCTGCTCTGGTGCGCCCTGCAACTGATGCAAGCCGTGGCCCTCTTTTATCTGCCCATGGTGCTGCAGGTGCCGGAGGGCTGGAGCCGCTGGATCCTGCTGCCGTTCCTGGTCAGCACCCTGCTGGGGCTCTGGCTCTGGAACCGCCTCTCCCATCGCCGCGGCCGCCTGGTCGCCCTGCGCCTGGGCAGTGGCCTCTGGGTGGCCGGCTGCCTGGCGGTGCTGGTCCTACCACCCTTGGATCCCGCCTTCGGCCCCACCGGCTCCTGGGCCAACCTGGTCAAGCTGATAGCCCTACTCACCACGATCACCACGGCGGGCGTTGGGGCCTCCACCGCCTACCTGATTCCCTGGTCGTTGCTGCCGGATGCGATAGATGCCGACCCGGAAAAACCGGCCGGCCAATACAGCGCCTGGATGGTGCTGGCCCAGAAGGTCTGCATCAGTCTGGTGATGGTGGGCTATGGCGGCCTGCTCAGCCTGAGCGGCTACGTGCAGGACCTGGGCATCCACCAACCCGCTAGCGCCCTGATCACGATCCGTCTTTGCATGGGCCTGCTTCCGGCCGTGCTTGTTGTCCTGGGCCTGGTGGTGATGCGCCACTGGCCCCAGAAGGGCCATCAGCCGATGCTTCAACCCACCCCCCCATAACGTCCGAACGGATGACCCCCGAACCCCCCAGCTCGAGCCGCTTGGCGGCCAAGGCCCCCGTCAGGCGGCCCACCCGGCTGCCCCGCTGGCTGCGGCCGCGCTGGCTCAGGCGGCTGGGCAGCAGCCTGATGATTGGCGGCCAAGCCCTTGCGGCGATCGTCCGGGGCCGGATCAGTCCCAATGACTTGCTGGAGCAGCTGTTTGAGGCGGGTCCCGGCAGCATCTTGATCGTGGTGATCACGGGCCTGGCCTCCGGCACCGTGTTCAACATCCAAGTGGCGGCCGAACTGGTTAAGCAGGGTGCCGGCTCCACCGTGGGCGGCATTTTGGCCATCGGCCTGGCCCGGGAAATCGCGCCGATCCTCACCGCCACGCTGATCACCGGCAAGGTGGCCACGGCCTATGCCGCCCAGCTGGGCACCATGAAAGTCACCGAGCAGATCGATGCGATCACGATGCTGCGCACCGACCCGGTCGAATACCTGGTGGTGCCCCGGGTAGTGGCGATGGTGGTGATGGCGCCGGTGCAGTGCCTGCTGTTTTTCGCCGTGGCCGTGTGGTCGGGTCAGCTGAGCAGCACCGCCCTCTATGCGATCCCGCCCTCGGTGTTCTGGGATTCGGTACGCACCTGGCTGGAGCCCTCTGACCTGCCGTCGATGCTGATCAAGGCGGTGGTGTTCGGCTTGATCATCGCCGTGATCGCCTGTGGCTGGGGCCTCACCACCCGGGGCGGCCCCAAGGAAGTAGGCAGCAGCACCACCGGCGCCGTGGTGATGATCCTGGTGAGCGTCTCCCTGGTGGACGTGGTGCTCACCCAGCTGCTATTTGGCGAATAGGGCCCTGGCGGGGGAGCCTGGGGGCCGGCAACCCTTGGCCAGGGGCTACCCCGTTCCACCCCTGCCCAGAATGGAGCCCCTGGACACACCGGCGCCGATGGATCCCCTGCAACCGGATCAACCCAGCCCAGCCGATCCGGCCGCTGGCTCGGCTGGCCAAGCCGGCCAGGCAGCCCCGGCGGGTCCCGACCCTGAAGCGGGCGTGATCCTGGCGCCCCGCCCCTGGGTGCCCCTGGGGGTGGTAGCCCTGGGCCTGGCCTGCCTGCTGCTGCTGCCCCTCTGGGGCGGGGCCATCTGGCTGGCCCTGGCCGTGGGCCTGTTCGGCCTGGTCCTGCTGCTGCAAAGCCAGCTGCTGCGGCTCCAGTTCACGGCCGATGCCCTATTGGTGTGGAGTCGCCAGAGCCTGCTGCGCCGCTTCCCCTACGACGCCTGGCTGGGCTGGCGCCTGTTCTGGGGGCCGCTGCCCGTGCTGTTCTATTTCCGTGAACAGCGCAGCATCCACCTCTTGCCAGTGCTGTTCGATGCCACAACCTTGCGTCAACAGCTCCGCCAGCACCTCAGCGCCCTGCCATGAGCGACTCCGCCCCCGACGCGCCCTTGCCCATCCCATCGGAAGGGCCCCGGGCTGACGCGAACGCAGCCTGGAACGGGCCGGAAGCGACCCCGGCCGAGCCCCCGGAGCCGCAGGACGCCCCCACCCTGGCCCCTGGGGCCGGCCAGCTGGAAGCCACCCCTGGGCCCGGGGCCAGCGGGGCCCCATCGCCGGCTCTGGCAGACCCCCTGGCCCAGGCGGGCTCTGGCACTGGCACTGGCAGCCTCCAGGACCCGGGCCCAGGAGCGGCCCTTTTGCAACTCGTGCTGGGGGAGCTCCAGCAGAAACGCCAGCTCCTGGAGCAGGAGGTGGCCGAGCTGGAGGTCCGCCGCAACCAGGTGCAGCGGGAGATCCACAGCAGCTTCGCCGGCCAGTCCGATGGCATCGCCCGGAGGGTCAAGGGCTTCCAGGACTACCTGGTGGGGGCCCTGCAGGAGCTGGCGGTGGCCGCCGAGCAGGTGGAGCTGGTGGTACAGCCCTTAGTGGTGCAGCCCTCACCCCTCGACCTGGAGCAGACAGCAGGGAGCCCGCTCAGCGGCGCGACGGCCCAGGCCCCGGCCGCAGCGGGCCTGTTCAGCCAGGACGAACCCCTAATCCGCCAGCGGCTGGAGCAATTCCTCGGCCAGCCCGATTTTTACGCCGACCCCTGGAACCTGCGCCGCAGCCTGGACGCGCCCACCGCCGGCCTGCTGGAGGACTGGTTCCTGTTCCAGGGGGGACGCGGCGCCCAGCCCAGCACCGGCAGCCGCAACCGCAATGCCCTGGTGGGGGCCGCCGCCATTGCCATCCTGGGCGACCTCTACGGCGAACGCTTCCAGACCCTGGTGCTGGCCGGCCAGCCGGAACGGCTGGGCGAATGGCGGCGGGGCCTGCAGGATTGCCTGGGTCTGGGCCGGGAAGATTTCGGCCCCAACAGCGGCATCGTGCTGTTTGAGCGGCCCGATGCCCTGATCGAGCGGGCCGACCGGCTGGAGGAGCGGGGCGAGCTGCCCTTCATCCTGGTGGACGCCGCCGAACAGGTGGTCGATGTGGCGATCCTGCAGTTCCCCCTGTGGCTCGCCTTCGCCCCTGGCCCAAGCGACATTGCCCTGGAGGACGACCTGCTGTGACCCCGCTCTTAACCACCCTGCTGGCCCTAGCCGCCGGCTACCTGCTCGGCTCGATCCCCAGCGGCTACCTGGCGGGCCGCTGGATCCAAGGCGTCGACATCCGATCCCTGGGCTCGGGCTCCACCGGCGCCACTAACGTGCTTAGGGTGTTCGGCAAGTGGCCGGCCCTAGCCGTGTTCCTGGTGGATGTGCTCAAGGGCACGGCGGCGGTGCTGCTGGCCAAGGAACTGTTGCAGGGCGACGGGATCGCCGCCACCAGTGACTGGTGGGTCGTGGCGGCAGGCCTGGCGGCCCTAGCCGGCCACAGCTGGTCGTTCTGGCTGGGGGGCAAGGGCGGCAAGGCCGTGGCCACGGGCCTGGGCATGCTGCTGGGCCTGGTGCCCGCCGTGGGCCTGGCCTGCTTCGGCATGTTCTTGACCACCCTCAGCGCCAGCCGGATCGTGTCCCTCTCCAGCATGGTGGCGGCCCTGAGCCTGCCCCTGTTGATGCTGGGCTCCTTCGCCGCGGCCGGCAGCGGCCTACGGCCCGCCTACCTGGTGCTGGCCCTGCTCACGACAGCGCTGGTGGTCTGGCGCCACCGCAGCAACCTGCAACGGCTGCTAGCGGGCACCGAACCCAAACTGGGTCAGGCCAAAAGCCCAGCCGAAGGGGGCTAAGCAGGGGCCCTAGGGCTCAGATCCAGGGGGCTTGGGCTGACCACCAGCCAAGTCAGAGCCCTAGAGGCGTCTCAGGCCAGTTGGCGGCTGCGCTCGGCTGCGGCCACCACGGCCTCGATCAGGGCCGAGCGAACGCCGGCGCGCTCCAGCTGGCGCAGGCCGGCGATGGTGGTGCCGCCGGGGCTGGCCACCATGTCCTTGAGCTGGGCTGGATGGAGCTCCTGCTCCTGGAGCAGGGCGGCCGTGCCGGCCAGGGTGCGGTGGGCCAGGCGCAGGGCCAGGGCCCGGGGCAAGCCGGCGGCCACGGCCCCATCGGCCATCGCCTCGGCCACCAGGGCCACGTAGGCCGGCCCGGAGGAGGTGAGGGCCAGGAAGGCATCGAGCTGGCTTTCAGGCAGGTCGAGCACCTCACCCACCTGGGCAAAGAGCTGGCGCACCCAGAGCTGCTGCTCCGCGGGGATCCCCTCGCCCCAAGCCAGGCCAGTGAGGCCCTGGCGCACCAGGGCCGGCGTGTTCGGCACGGCCCGCACGATGCGATGGGCCGGGAACAGGGCCTGGAGCCGGGCCAGGGTGACTCCGGCCAAGACCGAAATCAACAGGGGCCGCTCGCCCCCGACCGCACTGGCTCCGACCGCACTGGCCCCGCCCGGAGTCACTCCAGGGGCGGCTTCGACCGCCGCGGCCAGCAGCTGGGGCTTGACCGCCAGGAGCACGACAGGGGCCTGCCAGGCCTCCGTGGGATCGGTGACCACCGCCAGGCCGTGCTGGGCGGCCAAGCGGGCCGCCGAGGCGGCCGTGCCGACCACCGCCCGCACGGCGGCAGCCGGCACCTGGCCGCTGGCAATCAAAGGCAGCAGCAGGGCCTGGGCCATGCGGCCCAAACCCACAACCCCGAAGCGCTCCGGGGCGAACCCGCCTAGCCCAAGGGATGGGGGAGAGCCGGCTGCAGGCGTGGTGGAAGGAAGCGCCATGGGCTGGGCCAGACCCGGATCGGGAGTGTGCAAGGCAGGGGTGGAGGACTAATCCAAAGCCGTCAGGCCCCACCGCCTCGGCCCACCAGCCGCCAACGGGATCGCCGGCTCAGCCGAGGCCGAAGCCGGACTCGGAGCGGCCCCAGGCGGGGCTAGGGGCGGCCTGCTGCTCTTGGCCGGCGTCGCGGGACACGATCGTGGGGGAGGAGGCTTCCTCGCTGGCGGCGGTGGTGACGGTGACGCAGCTGGGGGCGAACAGGAAGATGCTTTCGCCAACCCGTTCCTGGTGGCCGTCGATGGCAAAGGTGCCGCCGGCAACGAAATCCACGGCCCGTTGGGCCTGGTCCGGCTCCATCATCGTGAGGTTGAGGATCACGGTCTTGCGCTCGCGCAGGGCCTGGATGGCGCGGGGCATCTCATCGAAGCTGCGGGGCTCCATCAGGGTGACCTCCGCCGTGCTGGTGGAGATGCCCGGCATGCCGATCACGTTGGTGCCGGCGAAGGGGTCGTCGGCCATGAAATCGGAGCTGAGGGCCAGGGAGCTGCTGCGGCTCATCGGGCTGGTGGGCTCGGGCGCAGCGTCGTGCTCGTAATCGAGCTCATCGTCGTAATCACCATCGAGGTAGTCATCTCCGGAGACAACAGCACGAAGGCGGGAGAACAACGACACTGATTTTTCTTGTGGCTTGGACCTGAATAGCGTCCCACGTCAGAGCTGGCAAGGTTTGGGCCCAAACAAACCGGAACCAATCCGCACCCAGGTGCTGCCCGCCGCCGCCGCCTCGGGCCAGTCGCCACTCATGCCCATCGACAACTCCGCCAGGCCCAGTTCCCGGGCCAGGGCGGCGCACTCGCCAAACAGGGCCTGGCTTTCGGCCCTTGAGAGGCCCTGGGGTGCCATGGTCATCAGGCCCACAATCCGCAGGGGAGCGAGGCCCTGGAGCCGCGGCCAGAGCTGCCGCAGCTCTGGCGCGCTTAATCCGGTTTTGTTGGGATCAACGCGCAGCTTCACCTGCAGAAACACGGCCGGCGCCAGGCCCTCCTCCGCGGCGATGCGGGCCAGGCGCTCGGCCAGCTCGAGGCTGTCGACGGAGTGGATGGTGCCGAACTGGCGCAGCACGGCGCGGGCCTTGTTGGCTTGGAGCCGGCCGATGAAATGCCAATCGAGGGCGCCCAGGTCGGCCAGCTCGGCCTGCTTGGCGATTGCCTCCTGCAGGCGGCTTTCACCGAAGCTGCGCTGGCCCAGGGCCGCCAGCTGGCGCAGGCTGGCGGCGGGATGGCCCTTGCTCACCGCCAGCAGCCGGGACCCGGCGGGTAGGGCCTCCCTTAGGGCCGCGAGCTGCTGCTCCAAGCTCCAGGCTGGAGGGGCGGGATCGGGCGCGCTGAACGCTCCAGCTGCCATGGGGAAACCAGGATGGGGGTGGCCGAGGAGACTGGCCTCAGGGGTCGGGCCCCCAGGCCTGCCCAAGGGACGGTCTGGGGGCCCGACCTAGATGAAAGTCTGGTCGAACAGCAGGCGCCAGCGGGCATGGGCCTCGGTGCCCTCGCGGCGGGTGCGGGCCAGGTTTTGCTCGGCCAGGTGGCGGGCATCCATCAGCGGGATCACCTCAAAATGGGCGCCCCGGGGCTGGAGCGTCACCAGAAAAAACATCCGCTGGGCGTACAAGGTGGCATACAGATCCCGACCTTCCCCTGCCAGGGCCACCCGATAGAGCAGCCCGAACAGCGGATGGTTGAGGTAACGCTCTGCGCTCACGTTGTCTGTCGGGTTCGACACAACTTAGAGGGCACCGTACCGCCAGCGCAGCCCGATCAACAGCAGCAATGCGGCGCCGCCAGCCAACTGCAACAGGCCCCATCCCGGCTGGGGCTGACGCAACTCCGTCGGTGAAATCCAGCTGCCACCACGGGCAAGCAGGGCTTCGGCCCCCTGTTCCGAGCGCAACAACACATTGGCCAGGAGCCGTTCGGCCACGGCCAACAGCAACCCGAACCCCCCCTTGAATCCGAGCTGGCGCAGATTCACAGAACGGGTGGCCAGGGAGCGCAACAGGTTTTGGAATTCTTCTTGCACGAGCGGCAAGAAACGCAGGGCCAAGAGCAATGTGAACCCGAGCCGATCCACCGGCAGCCCCAGGCGCCCCAGGGGGGTGATCAGCCAGGCCAGGGCCCACACCAACTCCTCCGGCGGGGTGGTGAGCAGCAGCAGGTTGGCGCTGTGGATCACGGTAAAGAGCAGGGTGGCGCTGCTCAGGCCCAATTCAGCCGAGCGGCGGGTCACCACCAGGGGGCCCAGCGCCAGGGGCCCCACCTGCAGGGGGCCCCAACGCAGCAACTCCCAGCTCAGGCCTGAGCGGCTGGGCGGCAGGCCATCGGCGCCGGCCGGGGCCAGGCGCAGCTCCGTCGGCGGGCGGCTGGGACTGGCGGCAACGCCGTTGCCGGCGGGCAGCAGGGTCGAGAGGCACCCCACGAACAGGGCCAGGGCCACCAGCAGGGGCAGGCTGCGGCGCCACAGGCGCCAGGGCAGGCCGGAGAGGGCCGTGACCAGCAGCAGTAGCCCCACCAGGGCCAGGCGCCAGAGGGGCCCGGCGAGGATCGGCGTGAGCAGGAAGGCCAGGGTCCAGGCCAGCTTCTGGCGGGCATCGAGCTGGCGCAACCAGCTGCCGCTGCCCGGCACGTACTGGCCGATCGGAATCTGCCTCAGCCAGTCCATCAGCCGCGAATCCCCCGGACCTGGGAGCCCATCCTCCAGCTCGCCTGAGCCATCAAAGGATCCTTAGTGGGATTTGGCCTGTTGGCGCGCCAGATCCTTTTCGGCATCGCGCTGCTGCTTGCCCCGCCAGAACAGTTTCAGCGGGGAGCCCTCAAAGCCCAGGCCCTCGCGGATCTGCCGTTCCACATAGCGGCGGTAGGTATCGCCAAACAGCTTGGGATCGTTGACGAACAGGGTGAAGCTGGGCGGGCGGGTGGCGACCTGGGTGCCGTAGTAAATCCGGCCCTGGCGACCGCCGCGGCTGGTGGGGGGCGAGCGCCAGCTCACGGCTTCTTGGAGCACCTCATTCACCACCGAGGTGCTGACGCGGCGGCGGTGTTGCTCCACGGCCACGGCCGCCACCGCAAAGATGCTCTCCACCCGCTGACCCGAGAGGGCTGAGGTGAACAACATCGGCGCCCAATCGAGGAAATAGAGCTTGGCGCGCAGCTCCTTTTCCATCGCCGCCATGGTGTGGCTGTCCTTCTCCACCGCGTCCCACTTGTTAACGACGATCACGCAGGCGCGGCCGTCTTCTTCGATGCGGCCGGCCAGGCGCTGGTCCTGTTCGGTGACGCCATCGAGCACATCGATCACCAGGGCGCAAACATCGCAGCGCTCGATCGCCTTGAAACTGCGGTTGATGCCGAAATATTCCGGGCCGTAATCAACGCTGCGGCGGCGGCGGATGCCGGCGGTGTCGAGCAGTTTCCAGCGCTTGCCTTCCCGCTCGATCGTGGTGTCGATCGTGTCGCGGGTGGTACCCCGAATCGGGCTAACGATCGCCCGTTTCTCGCCGCAAACGGCATTGAGCAAGCTCGATTTGCCGACGTTGGGCCGGCCGATGATCGCCAGCTGGATCGGCTCCTCCTCCTCCACCTCGGGGGTGGGGGGCAGGTGGGTGAGCAGGGCGTCGAGCAGCTCGGCGGTGCCGGCGCCGTGGATGGCCGACACCGGGTAGGGCTCGCCCAGGCCCAGGCTCCAGAACTCGGCCGCCATGGCCAGGCCCTGGTCGGGCGATTCGCATTTGTTCACCGCCAGCAGCACCGGGCAGCTCTGGCCCCGCAGCCACTCGGCGATCGACTGGTCGGCGGCGGTGAGCCCCTGCTGGCCATCGGCGATCACCACGGCCACGGCCGCCTCGGCCAGGGCCAGGTTGGCCTGTTCGCGGATCTCCGGCAGAAATTCGCTGTCGTCATCGAACACCAGGCCGCCGGTGTCGACGACCCGGAAGGTGCGATCGCCCCAGAACCCCTCCTGGTAGGTGCGATCCCTGGTCACCCCGGGCTGGTCATGCACGATCGCTTCCCGGCTCCGGCACAGCCGGTTCACCAAGGTTGATTTGCCCACATTGGGGCGGCCAATGATGGCGACGACTGGAAGAGCCACGACGCCTTATTCCTACAACGCAAGTCCCGACTTGACCCTACAGAGGGACAAGACGGCCGACCGTACCGAGCTCCCCCCTGGGACTAGCCCAGGCGCCACACCCGTTCTGGCCCCAGCCCGGCGCCCAGGCCTGCCCTTGGCCAGCCGCCGGACCGGGCCGTCGCGGGGCCCATGGGCCCAAGGGGGCAACTCAAGCCACCGGCCGATCGCCCGGATGGCCCGCCACCGGATCCGCGGGTGCATCGAGCAGAGCTGGCAGGGGGCCGGTTTCCGCTAGGGACTCGCCCCGCTCGGCCAGGTGGGCCAGCAACCAGTTCACGGCCCCGGCCCGGCGGGTGCGGCGCGGATAGAGCTCGCCGATGCGATAGCCGCCAAAGCCGAGCTGCTCTTTCAGCAGCTGCTTGAAAGGGGCCTGGATCGAGCGGGTGAGCTGAACATTGGGGGGCCGTTCCGCCACAAGCTCGGGAGCGATCGGGAAGCGTTCAGCCCAGGCCGTTGGCGTGGCGGGCGTGGCTAGCCAGGTCTCGGGGGCGCTGCTTGGCGCGATCGCCCCAGGCCCGCCGGCCGCCGCTGCGGGCCGGTAACCCAGGCGCCACCAGATCAGCTCACAGACGAAGCGATCGTTGAGGCGATCGTCCAGCACCGCCTGCAACAACGGCCGCGACAGGGGCCAGGGAGGGGGGGCAAGGGCGGGGTCGATGGCGCAGGCAAGCGAAGGGACGGGAGCGGGTTCGGGCCGCGCCCCCACGATGGCGAGAATGGGCCCAGGGTCCCCCATCCGGCAACGGCTGGTCGCTCCCCGTAGAGATCAGCCGCCCCAGGAGCCATCAGCAGCCCAACCGCCAGCCCCGCCCCCTGGGCCCCGCCGGCCGCCGTCGGCCTAGGGGCGAGCGCCCGGGTGAACGGCGCCCTGGCCAGCGGGACGAGCGCCACGGAAAGCACGATGGGCAGTCCGGGCCCGGGCACCACTGGGAACAATCTCGTCAGCGCCCTGGGACCTAACCCGTTCCAATCCCCCCTGGGACTGCCCGGCCGGGGCACGCCGCGCCAGCTGGCCTGCCGGGTGTTGCAGTCGCCCCTAGCCGGAGTGAGCGACCGGATTTTTCGCCAACTGGTGCGGCGCTGGGCCCCAGGGGCCCTGCTGTTCACCGAGATGGTGAATGCCACCAGCCTGGAGCTGGGTTTTGGCCTCGAAAAGGTGGAGGACCTGGCCAGCGAGGCCGGCCCGATTGGCGTGCAGCTCTTCGATTACCGGCCGGCCGCCATGGCCGATGCCGCCCGGCGGGCCGAGCAGGCCGGCGCCTTTTTGATCGATATCAACATGGGCTGCCCGGTGAAAAAGATCGCCCGCAAGGGCGGCGGCAGTGGCCTGATCCGCGATCCGGCCCTGGCCCAGCGGCTGGTGGCCGCGGTGGCCGAAGCGGTGTCGATTCCTGTGACGGTGAAAACGCGCCTGGGCTGGTGCGGCGACTCGGCCGATCCGGTGGGGTTTGCCCTGGCCCTGCAGGCGGCCGGCGCCCAGGCCCTCACCCTGCACGGCCGCACCCGCCAGCAGGGCTTCCGCGGCCAGGCCGACTGGCAGGCGATCGCGGCGGTGAAGCGGGCCCTCACCATCCCCCTGTTTGCCAATGGCGATGTGGCCAGCCCCGAAGACGCTTTGCGCTGCCTGGCCGAGACCGGCGCCGATGGGGTGATGGTGGGCCGGGGCACCATGGGGGCCCCCTGGCTGGTGGGCCAGATCGATGCGGCCCTGGCCGGCCGGCCGGTGCCGCCCACCCCCGGCAAACGGGAGCGGCTGGCCCTAGCCGCCGAGCAGTTGCAGGCCCTAGTGGCGCACAAGGGAGACCACGGCCTGCTGATCGCCCGCAAACACATGGGCTGGACCTGCCAGGGGTTCGCCGGGGCGGCCCAACTGCGCCAACAACTGATGCGCGAACCCACCCCGGCCGGCGCCCTCGCGCTGCTGGACCGGGCGGCCCAGGAGGACTGAACAGCTTAGCCCAAGCCGGCCGCCAAGGACAAGCGCAGTACCGAGCCCAGCCCAGGAGCCATCCGTCAACGTCTAAACGCTCAAGCCGGAGCCACCAAGCCCGGGGCTAGGGCCGCAGGCGGCAGGGCGGCCGCCTGGTTCGCGGCGTCGTCCGCGGGTCCTACGGGGGGAGCCACCAGGGCCGTGGGAGCCAACCGCTTGCCCAGGGCTTCCTTGACGGCCCGATCGAGGGCCTGCCGGAAGGCCTCGGAGGAGATGGTGGGGGCGCACTGCAGGGTGGTGTAGTCACAGCCGCGCAGGGCCGGCGCCTGCCAGCTGGGGGGGATTTCCAACAAATCGCGGGTGCCGGTGATCGCCACCACGGCCAGCAGCACCGCCACCAGCACGTTGGCGGTGACATGTAGGCGCCGCATGCGCAGGGAGCGCAGCACCTCCTGCCGGGCCGCCACCGAGAACAGCAACAGGCCCGTGAGCAACACGCCCGCCCAGTAATGGGAGCCCCAGAACTCGCCGGTGAGGGGGTTATCGGTTAGGCGCCAAATCTCCTTTTGGCTGCCCAGGCCCAGCAGGCCGGCCCAGGTGAGCAGGGCAAAGCTGGCGCGCAGGGGCGCCTTTTTGACGAACCACAGGGAGAGGTAGGCCAGCAGGGTTCCAGCGCTGACAACAAGCAACAGGCCCAGGCGGGCCGCCCCGCCTGCGAAGGGCGTGGCCTGATTCAAGAAGTGCTTGATAAAGCTGTAATCGAGGGCGATCAGCACGGCCACCACCACCCCGCCGGTGAGCCAGCGACCGTGGTCGCCATGCTCAATGCCGACGCTGGGGGGCAGGGGATTGATCTTGAGCCGCCGCTCCCGCGCCAGGATCCCCAGCCGGATCGTCGCCCCCACCACCGGGTAGACGAACAGGATGATCAGCACGGGGTGCAGCAACGCCAGCCAGTCGATCGGCGTCATGGGCAGCGGCGGGGGTGGAAACCATGCAAGCATCCGGCACTGATCGATGCAGGCCCAGCCCAAGCCGCTGGCCCCCAGGCGACTAGGGCAACACCTCCGGCCAACCCTGGCGAACCAGCAGCAGGGAGAAGTAGGGCTGCTCCCCGGGCGCCACGGCGGCCGCCGGCGCCACCAGCTGGTCGGGCCAGCCCACCCGCTGGGCGAACAGGGCGCCATCGAGAAGGCCCCGATCGGCCAACACCTGCCTCACCCAGGGCCAGCGCTGGCCGAGTTTGAGCAGGGCCAACACCTGATCGGAGGCCGCAGCCTGCTCCAGCAGGGCCTCCAGGGCCGCGGGAGCCTCGGGGGTGGGGCGAATCAGCAAAGCCTCCTGCTGCAGGGCCAGGGGCCAGCGCCCGGCCGCCGCCGCCGCCGCCACGGCCGTGATTCCGGGGATCAGGGTGATGGGGCAAGCGGGATGGCGTTGCTGCAGGGCCAAGAGCCCGTAGGAGGCCGTGGCGAACAGGGACACATCGCCCTCACAGAGCAACACCACCGCCTGCCCGGCCGCCACCTCCGCCGCCAGGGCGTCGGCCGCCGCGCGCCAGGCCAGCTGGCGGGGTTCTGCCTCCGCCACCATCGGGAACACCAGGGGCAGGCGGCGCTGGTTCGGGCCGATCCAAGGGGCGGCGATCGTGGCGGCCATGCCCACCGCCTCGAGTCGGGCCACCGGATAGGCCACCACCGTGGCGGCCCGGATCGCCCGCACGGCCGCCACCGTGAGCAGGTCGGGATCGCCCGGGCCCACGCCCACCAGGATCAGGCCCGGCGCCGCGGCGGCAGCCCCCTGGGGGCCAGGGGCCGGCCCAGGCCCGATGCAGTCCCACACACAAACGCCCCAGCTGACCTTTTCTAGGCTCCCCCCAACGCCCACCGCCTCCTTCGAGCCCATGACCCGCCTGAGCCTCTACCGGGACAGCGCCAGCGCCGATCCAGGGCCAACCCTGCTGCTCGAGAGTGATGACGCCGAGGTGATTGCCCGGGCCCTGGCCGAGCGCGGCCTGGGCTACGAGCGCTGGCCGGTGAAGCCGGAGCTGCCCGCCGCTGCCGATCCAGCCGCGGTGCTGGCGGCCTACGCCGCCGAGATCACCCAGGTGCAGGCCAGTGGCACCTATCCCACCGTCGATGCGATCCGCCTGGGGCCCGACCACCCCGATCGGGCCGCCCTGCGCCAGAAGTTCCTCTCCGAACACACCCACAGCGAGGACGAGGTGCGCTTCTTCGTCGAGGGCCGGGGGTTGTTTGTGATCCACCTGGCGGGGGAGGTGCTGCAGGTGCTGTGTGAAACCGGCGATTTCCTGCGGGTGCCCGCCGGCACCAAGCACTGGTTCGACATGGGCAGCGCCC
>CAMAVE010000048.1 GCA_945861595.1 Synechococcus sp. UW140 | reverse complement strand
TCCGGTGGCCTGGCCGCCGCCAAACGGGCGGCCTCCTATGGCGCCAAGGTGGCGATCGTGGAGGGGGATCGGGTGGGCGGCACCTGCGTGATCCGCGGCTGCGTGCCCAAGAAATTATTGGTTTACGGCGCAGGCTTTCGCCACAGCCTCAGCGACGCCGCCAGCTACGGCTGGGACGTGGGGCCGGCCCGCTGCGACGCCTCGGTGTTGCTAGCCAACGTGGCCGCGGAAGTGGATCGGCTCGACCAGCTGCACCGGGACCTACTCGCCAAGGCAGGGGTGACCCTGATCCGCGGCTGGGGCCGCTTTCTCGATGCCCATACGGTTGAAGTCACCAGCGGCGCCGTCGGGGCAGAACAGGGGGTGGCCGTAACCGAGGGGGCCGAGCCAGAGGGCAGCAGCCAGCAGCTGGTGGGCGAGCGCATCTTGATCGCCGTGGGCGGCCGGCCGAAGCGCCCCACCATCCCCGGCGCCGAGCTGGGCTGGGTGAGCGATGACCTGTTTTTGCAACGGCAACTGCCCAGCACGGTGGTGATCGTGGGCGCCGGCTTCATCGCCTGTGAATTTGCCTGCATCCTCAATGGATTGGGCGTGGCCGTGACCCAGCTGGTGCGCGGCGACCACCTGCTGCGCGGCTTCGACCGGGAACTCTCGGCCGCCGTGCAAGAGGCGATGCAGGCCGAAGGCATCGAGATCCGCTTTGCCCACAGTCCAGCGGCGATCAGCGGCGAACCCGGCGATCTCACCGTGACCACCCAAAGCGGCGAACAGCTGGGCTGCGGTGCCGTGATCCTGGCCACCGGCCGGCGCCCGTTCCTGGCAGGGCTGGATCTGGAGGCCGCCGGCGTGGCGATGGAGGGCCACCGCATCCCAGTGACCCCGGACCAGGTCACCAACGTGCCCCACATCTATGCGGTGGGCGATGTGACCGACCGGATCAACCTCACGCCCGTGGCCGTGGATGAGGGGCGGGCCTTCGCAGACACGGTGTATGGCAACAAACCGCGGCGGGTGAACCACCAACTGGTGGCCAGCGCCGTGTTCAGCGACCCGGAACTGGCCAGCGTGGGCCTGTCGGAGGAGGAAGCGGTTGAGCGCTACGGCGAGGAGGCGATTCGCATCCACCGGGCCCGCTGCCGGCCCATGGCCCTGGCCCTGCCCAAGCGGGGCCCACGGGTGCTGCTCAAGCTGGTGGTGGACGCCAGCAGCGACAAGGTGCTCGGCTGCCACATGGTGGGGGACCACGCCGCCGAAATCATCCAGATGGCGGCCATCGCCATCGGCATGGGCGCCACCAAGGCGGATTTTGATCGCACCATGGCCCTACACCCCACCATGGCCGAGGAGTTCGTGACGATGCCCGCCTGAGTTCCACCCCAGACCGGCTCCACCCTTAGCGCTAGGGCCCCAACCGTCTCCATACTCAAAGCAGAAGCAGTTCTTCGCTGGCTGGGACCATGGAGCGCAGCAACCAAAACAGCGACAGGTTTGGGGGCAGCAGAGCGGGCCCAACGGGGCCTGAGCCCCCCCTGAACCGGGCCGGCGGCGAGCCCGGGCTCCTGGTGCCCGCCAGCCCCGAGACCCGGGCCAACCTGGATCAGATGCAGCGGCTCTGGCGCAAGGCCTGCTTGGAGCAGCGCCACACCCTGCGTTCCCAAGCCACACCGGGCACCCGGGCCTATCTGGAGGGCTACGCCAACACCGACCTGGTCGCCGAGGTGCTCGACATCAGTGATGGCGGTGCCTGCCTACTGGTGGGCCGGCCCTTCCGGGCGGACTCGGGCCAGCGCGGTGTGCTGCGCTTTGGCAAAACGGGCGAGACCCGCCACCGCCAGGTGGTGGAGATCTGCTGGCAGGAGCCCTGGGGCCAGGGCCTGGCCCTGGGGGTTGCCTTCAACAGCTACCGCAGCCACGGCGCCTAGCTTGGCAGCCTCTGCCGACCCGCCATGGAGCGACCATCCATCGGAGCGCAATCCAGCCGGCAGCATCCCCAAAGCCCCTGGGGCCACCAACTGGAGGCTGAACAGGGGCCCCGCCAGCGGTCCCACCAGCGGCTGGCCCGACGCCTGGTTTGTCTTCCCCTGGCTGGCCTGATCGCGCTGCTGCTCGTCGGCTGCGTCGGTCGCCACCCGCCCAACTCGGGCTCCAAGAGGCTCCAACCCAGGGGCTCCTCCGCCCTCCACAACCTCAATCGGGGCCGAATCGGCACCCACCCCAGCACCGAAAAACACCACAACTAGGGGTGGGCCAACAGGGGCGAACCAGCAAGCACGGGTTCGCTCGCTCCCGGCCCTGGACAAGGGACCGTTGCGCAGCAGGCGCCGCCTTGGGGCCGGGACTACAGACCGTATTTGGCGGCAGCCATCTGTTTGCAAATCACCTTGGCCCGGTCAAGGCTGCTCTTCTTGTTGAGCTGGGTGACCACACAACCGCAGGTCTCGTTGACCATGCCAGCCGGTGCGGTTTTGCCCGCCAAGGACAGTTCACTGGCCATGGCCTGGGAGCAGGCCCCCATGATGATCTGGTCCTTCATGTTGGCCGGCTGGGCCTGGGGTTGGGCACCAGACTGGATTGCCTGGGACTGGACTGCCTGGGACTGAGTTGCCTGGGACTGGGGAGCCGCCAGGGCCATGGAACCGGAGAACAGGAGCAGCGCTAACAAATGGATTGGCATCCAAATTAAAAATTTATGGGCCCACTGTCCCACGGCCGACCGGTGGCGGCTAGCCCAGCCAACCGGCCCAGGCCCCATCCGGTTGGGGGGATCTAACCCCGATCCCAACCCGGCCGCCAGCCGCCGTGAATGGGGGCCGGATTCGGCGCTGATTCACAGGCTGCCTGGTGCCAGCCCGGTTCAACCCAGCGGTGCCAAGGCCTCAAAGCGGAACTGCTGGCGGCTGGCTGGGGTGTCGCCAAAGGCCTCACTCTCCACCACCCGCTCGGCCAGCACCCAGGGACCGCCCTCCACCAGGGGCACAAAGGTGTCGGTGAAGCGGCTGAGGCCGCCCTTGCTGGTGCCGCTGGCCGGATCGCTGTATTGGCTGGTGTACTGGTGGCTGAGGTAGCCGTGGCCAGTGTCGGTGGTGCTTTCGGTGAAGATCGTTACCACCGTGCCGTGGATATGGCGATGCACCATCGTGACCACATCGCCCTTAATCCGATAACGATCTCCCGTATTTTTGCCACCCACGATCACTTCCACACCCACCGCATTGGTGTCGCCCGCGGTAAAGGTGTTGTCGCCATGGGTTTGCTCAAAGCCCCGGCGCACCCGGTGGATCGCCACCTCCCAGAGCTGGGACGCCACAGCCTTGTGGATGGCCTCGTCGGTGATTCCTTCCACTTGGGCCTTGAGATCGGCGCCCACCTGGAAGGTGCCCTCCACCCGTTGGCCGTCCTGCTCCCAGACGCACTGGCCGCCGTAGCCAGCAAAGCCGGGCTCCCAGGTGTAGCGGTTCTCGTAGGCCGCACGGAAGGCGGCGCGCAAGTCGCTGCCGGGGGCATGGACGCTGGCGTCAGTGGCGGGATCAGTGGCGGGGCCAGTGGCGGCGACGGTCATCGGGGACGGGTTCGGGTGGCCAAACCTTAACGAGCTTCCGGCCTGGGGCTCAGGCCGCCGGCCGGGCCTGGGGGGCGTGCACGTCCTGAAGGGCGTGGATGGTGAGGGTCTGGCCCTGGAGGGCGGCGATCGCTTCCACAGCGGCCCTGGCCGCGGCCAGGGTGGTGACGGTGGGCACGGCGTAATCGAGGGCGGCGCGGCGCAGGTAGCGGTCGTCGTGGGCGGCCTGGCGGCCCACCGGCGTGTTGATCACCAGCTGGATCTGGCCGGAGCGGATCGCATCTTCGATGTTGGGGCGCCCCTCATGCACCTTGAGGATCGACTGCACGCTGAGGCCATCGGCGGCCAGGGCCGCGGCCGTGCCGCTGGTGGCGATCAGGGAAAAACCAAGCTCGGCCAGGCGCCGGGCCACCGGCACCAGGGCCGATTTATCGCGGTCGTGGGTGGAGAGGAACACCACTCCCTGGGTGGGGAGGGCCTCACCGGCGGCCAATTCAGCCTTGGCGTAGGCCATGCCGAAGCTGGCGGCGCTGCCCATCACCTCGCCGGTGGAGCGCATCTCCGGACCCAAGAGGGAATCGGCGCCAGGGAAGCGCTTAAACGGCAACACCGCTTCTTTAACCGCCTGCAGGGGCGGCACCGGCTCACGGGTGACCCCCAACTCGGCCAGGGTTCGGCCGGCCATCAGCTGGCTGGCGATCTTGGCCAGGGGCACGCCGGTGGCCTTGGCCACAAACGGCACGGTGCGCGACGCCCGCGGGTTGGCCTCAATGATGAACACCTCACCCTCGCGCACGGCGAACTGAAGATTGATCAGGCCGTTCACCTGCAGGGCCAGGGCCAGGTCCTTGCTCCAGCGCCGGATCGTGGCCAGCGATTCGGCATCGAGGGACACGGCCGGTAGGGCGCAGGCCGAATCGCCGGAATGGATGCCGGCGGGCTCGATGTGTTCCATCAGGCCGCCAATCACCACCTGGCCGCTGTGGTCGCAGAGGGCATCCACATCCACCTCAATGGCATTTTCCAGGTACTGGTCGATCAGCACCGGGTGGTCGGGCTCCACCTGCACGGCCTCCACCATGTAGCGGTTGAGTTCCTCCTCATCGAAGACCACCTCCATGGCGCGGCCGCCGAGCACGTAGCTGGGGCGCACCACCACCGGGTAGCCGACCCGGTCGGCCACGGCCCGGGCCTCGGCCTGGCTGCGGGCCAGGCCATTGCGCGGCTGGCGGATCTCGAGGCGGCGCAGGATCGCCTCAAACTGCTCCCGATCTTCGGCGCTATCGATCGATTCGGGCGAGGTGCCCCAGAGGCGGGTGCCGGTGGCCAGGCCCTCGGGGCTGGCCAGCCAGCGCAGCAGGGGCAGGGCCAGCTTCAGGGGCGTTTGGCCGCCGAATTGCACAATCACGCCCTCGGGCCGCTCCGCCTCGATCACATTGAGCACGTCTTCGAGGGTGAGGGGCTCGAAATAGAGCCGGTCACTGGTGTCGTAGTCGGTGGAGACGGTTTCCGGGTTGCTGTTGAGCATCACCGTGGCGAAGCCTTCGGCCTGGAGGGCAAAGGAGGCGTGCACGCAGCAGTAGTCGAACTCGATGCCCTGGCCGATGCGGTTGGGACCACCGCCCAGGATCAGCACCTTGCGGCGGGTTTCCGGCTGCACCTCCGATTCGGCTGGCAGCAGCTCAAGCCGGCCATCGGCGCTGAGGCGCCCAATCGGCCGCTCGTAGCTGGCGTAGTGATACGGCGTGCTGGAGGCGAATTCGGCGGCGCAGGTGTCCACCGTTTTGAACACGGCATTCACCCCCAGGCCCTGGCGATGGCGGCGCACGGCGAGTTCATCGCTGCCGGTGGCCCAGGCGATCTGGCGGTCGGAGAAGCCCAGTTGCTTGAGCTCCAGTAGGGCGTCTGCTCCCAGATCAGCCAGCTGGCGGCCGCGCAGCCGCTGGGTCTCGACATCAAGAATGTGGCGCAACTTGGCCAGGAACCAGGGGTCGATGGCACTGAGGGCGTGGATGGCGTCGTCGCTGCGACCAGCCACCATCGCTTCGCGCACGGCAAAGATGCGATCGGGGGTGGGGATGCGCAGCTGGGCGTCAAGATCGCCAGGCTCGATCTCGCCATCGGGCCGGTCGCAACCCCAGCCGGCGTGGCCCGTTTCCAGGGAGCGCAGGGCCTTTTGGAAGGATTCCTCGAAACAACGGCCAATCGCCATCGCCTCCCCCACGGACTTCATCGAGGTGGTGAGCACCGCCGGACTGCCGCGGAACTTCTCAAAGGCAAAGCGGGGAATCTTGGTGACGACGTAGTCGATCGTGGGCTCAAAACAGGCCGGCGTTTTGCCGGTGATGTCGTTGAGAATTTCATCGAGGGTGTAGCCCACGGCCAGGCGGGCTGCGATCTTGGCGATCGGGAAGCCCGTGGCTTTGGAGGCCAGGGCCGAGGAGCGGCTCACCCGTGGATTCATCTCGATCACCACCACATCGCCATTGGCGGGGTTGATCGCGAACTGGATATTGCTCCCGCCGGTTTCCACACCGATCTCACGGATGATCGCGATCGATTGGTCACGCAGGCGCTGGTATTCCCGGTCGGTGAGGGTTTGGGCTGGGGCCACGGTGATCGAATCACCGGTGTGCACCCCCATCGGATCGAGGTTCTCGATGCTGCACACGATCACGACGTTGTCGGCCAGATCGCGCATCACCTCCAGCTCGAATTCCTTCCAGCCGAGCAGGGATTGCTCAATCAGGATCTGGGACACCGGGCTGGCCTCCAGGCCGCTCTTGCAGATCGCTCGGAATTCCTCGGGGTTGTAGGCGATGCCGCCGCCGGAGCCGCCCATGGTGAAGGCGGGACGAATGATGCGCGGGTAGGTGCCAATCGTTTCGCCCACCGTTTCGGCCTCGGCCAGGCTGGTGGCGATGCCGGAGGGGCACACCGCCACCCCAATCCGCTCCATCGCCTGTTTAAACAGCAGGCGATCTTCCGCCTTCTGGATCGCTTCTAAATTGGCGCCGATCAGTTCAACGCCGTAGCGCTCCAGGGTGCCGTTTTCGGCCAGGGTCACGGCCAGGTTGAGGGCGGTCTGGCCGCCCATGGTGGGCAGCAGGGCATCGGGCCGCTCCAGCTCAATCACCCGGGTCACCACCTCGGGGGTGAGGGGCTCGATGTAGGTGCGATCGGCCATGTCCGGATCGGTCATGATCGATGCCGGGTTTGAATTCACAAGCACCACTTCGAAGCCCTCGGCCCGCAGCGCCTTGCAGGCCTGGGTGCCGGAATAGTCGAATTCACAGGCCTGGCCGATCACGATCGGACCCGATCCCAGCAGCAGGATGCGACGCAAATCCGTGCGACGGGGCATGGGCGGAGGGGTGGGCAGCCAAACCTGGCTAGCCTCTCATGGCAAGCGGCGTCGGGTTCCACTGTCGCTACGCTGATTCGACGATCCCTGTTCCACGACCTCCATGAGCGAACTCCAGCGCCTGAAGGGGCTGCTGCCCCCAGAGATGCAGAGCTGGGTGTTCGTTGAAGCCGCCGCCGCCGCCGATCCCGCCTTGATCACGCTGGAGGAGATCGGTCGCGATGAGGTGGAAATCCAGCTCGATCTCCAGGCCTGGGACCAGCTGGCCCTAGACCACCGCAACCTGCTCTTCTGGCATGAGGTGGGCCGCATCCAAAACGATGCGATCCCCCGCGATGGCTGGGAAATGGCGGCCCTGGCGATCGGCCTGGGCGGTGCCATCGGCGAGCTGTGGGTTCAAGACGGCCTGTTGCTTTTGATGGCCCTGGGCCTCTCCGGCTTTGCCGGCTACCGCCTCTATCTGAAGAACAACCCGGAAAAACGGCTCCAGGACGCGATCACCGCCGATGAACGGGCGATCGACCTGGCTTGCCGCTTTGGCTACAGCCTGCCCAATGCCTACAAGAGCCTGGGCGGCGCCCTCAAGGAGCTGGTGGAGCAAACCCGCAAGAAACGCAAACGGGCCTTCTACGAAGACCGACTCGAGGCCCTGCGCAAGAGTGCCGGCAAGGCCCGGGCCGAAATGGCCCAACAGCAAGGCTCCCGCGAATCGGTCACCAGTGAGAACGTCTATGGATAGTCATGCCCTGGCCCTGCTGGCCGCCGATGCCTGCGACGACCGCAAGGCCGTCGACATCGTCTTGATTCGGGTGGATGAGGTGTCGTCGATCGCCGACTGGTTCGTGATCGCCACGGGGCTCTCGGACGTGCAGGTGCGCGCCATCGCCCGCTCGGTCGAAGACCGGCTGGAACTCGAAGCCGGCCGCATGCCCCTGCGCAAGGAGGGCCAGAGCGAAGGCCGCTGGGTGCTGCTCGATTACGGCGAAGTGATCGTGCATGCCCTCACCCCGGCCGAGCGGAGCTATTACGACCTGGAGGCCTTCTGGGGCCACGGCGAGACAGTGCCCTTCCTAAGCTCCGAGCAAGCAGCTTTAGGCGCCGGCTCCGCCCTGGCCGGCTGAGTTCCCGTCCCGTTCCGCGGCCCCATGTCCGAGTCCCCGGTCAGTGAGCAGCCCTGCCCGGTGCCGGAGGCCCAGCAGCCCCTGAGCCTCTACCGGGAGTTGGTGGAGTCGTGGTTTTTCTCCTGGCCCCACCGAGGAGACGCCTCCCTAGGCCGGTTCCTACTCGCCAGCTGGCTGGGGGTTCTACCGATCAGCCTGCTGGTGGCCAGTGGCAGTGTGCCCCTGCGCCACGACCTGCCCCGGTTGGCGGCGGCGGCGGCCGTGGCGGCCCTGGTGGTGCCCCTGCTGCTGCTGGTGCGCCAATGGCTCGGTTGGACGACCGTGCTGCAGCGGCTCCTGGCCGAACGGGTCGAATATGAGGAATCGGGCTGGTACGACGGCCAGGTTTGGGAGAAGCCCCTGGCCTGGCGGGAACAGGACTGGCTAGTGGCCAGCCACCAGGTGCGGCCGATCCTGGGGCGGCTGCAGCGGGCCCTGGGCCTGGCCGCTGCCCTGCTGCTGGGGGGGGCCAGCCTCTGTCAGGCTTTGTGAGAGCGGCCTGTCGCCGCCAGCCGGAACACCGCCCGCAATGAGTTTCTCCAGCAGCTTTTCCACCAGCCAGCGCCCCGGGGTGCCGCCGTTGGACGTGCGCCTGCTGCGGGGCGGCAGCCTCGAATCGGTGCACCGGGTCCATGCCGTGGTCTGCGACCAGCGGGGTCGGGTGTTGATGCGGGCCGGCGATCCCCAGCGGCTGAGCTTTGTGCGCTCAGCCCTCAAACCCTTCCAGGCCCAGGTGTTCGTGGCCAGCGGCGCCGCCGACCAGGCCGGCAACGATGACCGCAGCCTGGCGATTGCCTGTGCCTCCCACGCCGGCACCCCCGCCCACGCCCGCGAAGCCTTCAAGCTGCTGTGGAACGCCGACCTGGAGACGGAGCAGCTGCAGTGCCCGATTCCGGTGGGCGGCACCAGTCCCCTGGAGCACAACTGCTCGGGCAAACACGCCGCCTTCCTGGCCAGTTGCCGCCGCATGCATTGGCCCCTGGAGAGCTACCTGCAGCCGGACCATCCCCTGCAGCAACAGGTGCTCAAACAGGTGGGCGATCTGCTCGGCATGCCCGGCGCCGAACTGGTGACCGCCCGCGATGACTGCGGCGCGCCGACCCTGCAACTGCAACTGGCCCAAATGGCCCTGCTGTTTGCCCACCTGGGGGCTTCCGAGCAGGCCGACCTGGAGCGGCTCAGCCGGGCAATGCTGGCCCATCCGGACCTGGTGGCAGGCGCCGGGCGCTTCGACACCGAGGTGATGCGGCGGGGCCACGGCCAGGTGCTCAGCAAAGGCGGCGCCGAGGGCATCCAATGCCTCAGCCGGGTCGGGGAAGGCCTCGGCCTGGCGATCAAGGTGGAGGACGGCGCCAGCCGGGCCAAGCAGGCCGTGGCCCTGCACCTGCTCAAGCAGCTCGAGTGGCTAACGCCCCTCACCATTGAAGAGCTCTCCCAGCAGTACCTGGTGCCGAGCGAGGGGGTGAGCCTCAAAGTGAGCGGCGAGCTGCGCTTCGACGCGGCCGCGGGCTGAACGGGCCCCTGAGCGCCTAGCGAGGGCCCAGACCTGGCAGGCGACGAAGCCCCAGCCAGGAAAAACAAAGCCGCCCGAACGCCCCTACTCGCCCAGGCGGGCCTGGCGGCGGCGATGGCGCAGGGAATCGGCCAGGGCCAGCACCAGGAAGAGGATCCCAATCAGGCCGCTGAACCATTCGGGCATCTCGATATGCAGTGGCGTCAGCACCACCTTCGCCAGCATGAGCAGGCCTAGGGCGCCGATGGCGTAATGGGCGCCATGCTCGAGATAGATCAGCTCATCGAGGGCCCGCTCGCGCACCAGCATCAGAGTGATCGAGCGGATGAATAGGGCGCCCAGGCCCAGGCCCGTGAGGATTAGGGGCAACTCACTGGTGATCGCGAAGGCACCCACCGTGCCATCGAGGCTGAAGGAGGCATCTAGCAACTCCAGGTAGATGAGGCTGGCGATGCCGCCACCGGCGGCGGCCCGGCCCACGGCTTCCTCCTCGCTGCCGAAGGCCTCGGCCAGGGAGGTGCAAACAATCTGGAGCACCAGGCCAATCACCCCGGCGATCAACAGCTCGCCCCGGTTGGCCGGCGGGATCCAAATCTGCAACAGCAGCAGCACCACCAGGGCCAGGGCCACCTCCAGGGATTCGATCCGGCCGGCGCGGCTGAGCCGCGACTCGATCGAGCGCATCCAATGGAGACTCTTGGCTTCGTTGAAGAAATAGCGCAGGCACACCATCATCAGGAACATGCCGCCAAAGGCCAGGATGCGCGGCTCCGCCAGCTTGAGCAACTCGTGGTACTCGTTGGCATGGTTGAGGGCGGTATCGAAGGCCGTAGCCAGGCTGACGCCGCCGGCCAGGCTGACCAGCAGCAAGGGGCCGAGGAAGCGCACGCCGAAGACCGGGATCACCAGGCCCCAGGTGAGGAAAAACTTTTGCTGGCCAGGGGTCAGCCGATCGAGAACGCGGGCATTGACCACGGCGTTGTCAAAGGAGAGGCTGATCTCCAAGGCCAGCAACACCGAGGTGATCCAGACGGCCTGCCAGCCCTCCACCACACCCACCACCATGAGGCCCACGAGACACAGGCCAATGGGGAATTTGAGGTAGCGAAGGTATTGCTGCATGCCTAATTCGCCTAGATCAACAAGGTTCGAACCATCTTGCAGTGCTGGCAGCCGCTTTCTAGCCCCAGCTCCCAAACCCTCCAGGCTCTGGCGGCGAACCCATCGCCACCACCCCCGGCGAGCCTGTGTCCAGTTGGCAGAAGGGCTAGGCCTGGCCATTGCCCTTCGGGCGGGCTATGGCCTATGGTCCCAAAGGCGCCGCGGGGTAGAGCAGTCTGGTAGCTCGTCGGGCTCATAACCCGAAGGTCAGGAGTTCAAATCTCCTCCCCGCCACCAACTCCCAAAGCCCCGGCCTTCCCTGAAGCGCCGGGGCTTTTGTTTGGGAACCGCTTTGGTCCCCCCTGATCAGCCGATGGGCCACCTGCCATGACAGCCAGCGCCACCGGTGCCCGTGCCAGCGGTCCTGACGCCTGGGGAGCGGCCAGCCCTACTCCGGACGCGATCGTGGTGGGATCCGGTGCCACCGGCGGGGTGGCGGCCTTGGCCCTGGCCCAAGCGGGCCTGCGGGTGTTAGTGCTGGAGGCGGGCCCGGAGCTGGCCGCCAGCCGCGCCTTTGGCAGCGAGCCACTCAACAGCCTCAAGCGCCTGGCCCGGATGGCCAGCGGCCGCCAACGGCGGGCCATCCACCACCCCGGCTACTGGAAGGCCAACCCGGAGCTGTTCGTGGATGAGCTGCGCAACCCCTACACGACCCCGCCCGGGCGCCCCTTCCTCTGGACCCGGGGCCGCCAGGTGGGCGGCAAGAGCCTCACCTGGGGCGGCATCACCCTGCGGCTCTCCGATTTCGAATTTCGGGCGGCCGAGCGGGACGGCCATGGCCGTAGCTGGCCGATCGGCCACGCCGACCTCGCCCCCTACTACGAGCGACTGGAACGGCGCCTGGCGGTCCACGGCCAGGCCGATGGGCTGGCCCAATTGCCCGATGGCCTGTACCAAGATCCCCTGCCCTTCACCCCGGCCGAAGTCCACCTGCAGGCCGCCCTGGGCCGCGACCTCGACCTGCCCCTGATCCATTCGCGCGGCTTTGCCCTGCCCCGGCCAGGCCCGGCAGCCGGCGCCGCCCCCTGGCCCCGCTCCAGCTCCCAGGGGGGCTGCCTGAAGGACGCCCTGGCCACCGGCCGGGTGAGCCTGCGCAGCGGTGCGGTGGTCAGCCATGTGGAGCTGGAGCCCCGCAGGGGCCGGGCCAGGGGGGTGGTGTTCATCGATGCCGAAAGCGGCCTCACCCAGCGGGCTAGCGCCGCCCTGGTGGTGCTCTGCGCCTCCACCATCGAGAGCCTGCGGATCCTGCTGCACTCGGGCTCCGAGCACCAGGAGCACGGCCTGGAGGACCCCTCCGGCCTGCTTGGCCACGGCCTGATGGACCACATCTCCACCAGCCGCTTTTTCGCGCTGCCGGATCAACCGGCCGCCGGGGCGACAGAACTGTCGGGCGCTGGCAGTGTGTTTATCCCCAACACGGTGAACCTGGGCCCCAGCCCCGACCAGGACTTCCTGCGCGGCTACGGCCTCTGGGGGGCGATCCAGCGCTTCGATCCACCGCCGCCGTTGAAGCGCCGGCCCAGCGAGGCGGTGGGCTTCCTGATCGGCCATGGCGAAGTGCTCAGCCAGCACCACAACCAGGTGAGCCTCAACCTCGAGCAGCGCGATGCCTGGGGCCTGCCGGTGGCCCACATCGACTGCCGCTGGGGCGAGAACGAAACCAAGATGGTGGCCCACATGCAAGCGCGCATGCAGGCGGCCGTGGCCTGCGCCGGCGGCCAGATCGCCCCCCTAGAGGATTTGTTTGTGTTTCCCCTGCTGGAGCCCCTGGTGAAGGGCAGCCTGGCCCTGGCCCCCGGGGCGCCGCCGCCGGGCTACTACATCCACGAACTGGGCGGGGCGCCGATGGCGGATCGCGACAGCGACGGGGTGCTCAACCGCTGGAACCAGCTCTGGCGCAGCCCCAACCTGCTGGTCACCGATGGGGCCTGCTGGCCCAGTTCCGGCTGGCAAAGCCCCACCCTCACCGAAATGGCGCTCACCTGGCGCGCCTGCGAGCGGGCCGCCGAGCAGCTGCGCCGCGGCGAGCTCTGAAACCTCGCAGCCCAGGGCTGGCGGCCAGCTGGCCCCCTGTATGGGAGCCCGCACCGACCTGGCTTCTGGTAACAACACGAACAGTTGGCGCCAAAGGGGCGGGAGACACTTCCGGGGCGACCTCCAAACGGGTCGGGTAGGGAGAAACGAGGCGGGAGGTGACACTCCCCCCTTTTTTTTGGCCGTACGCCAGTTCTTTGATCCCAAGCCGGTTGCCTGAGCCAGCGCCTGGAATCGCGTTGGGTCGGTGACTTGGCCCTAGGCCAGTGACTTGGCCCTAGGCCAGTGACTTGGCCCTAGGCCAGTTGCCAGGCCCCAAGACCATGCCTTGGCCCTAAAGCAGTTGCTGAACCGTCAAAGATTGACTTAGCCCCAAGCCAGCGTCGGGGACCTAGTGGGGGCGACCTCGCCCAAACCCAGGGCCCTAGGCCGCTTCGTTACGAAACAGGCCATTGAGATAGTGCTCGCTGACGCAGCCATCGGCCCAGCCGTGCTGGAACAGGAAACCGGCTAACGCGGAGGTGACCAGGCTGTATTGGTCCCAATCGGGTCGGGCCTGGATGAAGGCCCGCATGCCATCGAACAGGGCCTCGGGGATTTCCGCCTCGAGACTGATGCGTTCGGCCTGGCTGCTGGTGGCCAGGGCTAGGTGGGGCGGCGCGGCGGCAGCCGGTTCGCTCTGGGGCTGGCCAAGGCAACGCTTCAGGTGGCGAATCGACTCCCGGGCGACCAGGGCCTCACCAGCAGCTTCAGCAGCGGCCGCCCCCAGCGGAGAACCAACCTGCTCCCCTGGGCCACCCGATTCCAGTCCGTTTTCGCCCCAACCACTCCGTCCAGCTTCCGCGCCTGCCGCCAAGGTGCCACTCCTGCAATGGGGCCAGCTTCCACAGGCGCCTGGCCCCCGTCAAACGGCCCGGATCTAGCCGGAGCCATGCCGCTTTAACCTGAGACCGCTTGCCGCGACAGGGTTGGGCCAGGAGTCCCCCGCGAGGTTGGCCGGGGAAGCGAGCTGGGGGGAAGGCTGTCAAGCTCCGATCGGACGACTCACCCCAATCCCCAAAGGCCCTGCCTGGGCGGGGCCTTTGGCAGGCGGAACTGTGGGAAAACCCCGGCAAACCTGGGGAAAACCCCCTGGCCCTGGGGAAATCCTCAGATGATTAGCAGATTTTATCCTTAGGCCGACGAGGTTGTAGCCAGGGCTACTTAGACGCCGGACAGGTCAGCAAAACCCTAGGGAAGGTCCCCAGCTGCCCTCGAAACGGATCGGCTGGGTCCCATCGGTCCCTGTGTGCACCTGGTAACTGAGACGGTCTGGGATTGGCCTCAGCCCGGGTCTGGCCCATCGCCGTGCTGGGGAGCTGGCAGCTCCGCCGCTGCGGGACCAGGCCCAGGGGCAGCCTGGTTGCGGAGGCGCTGGGCCTGGTTGCTGGCGGCCAGGGTGCGGGGGCCCAGCGGGTGGTCCGCCTGGGGGTAGGGGGCATGGCTGTGGTCATGGCC
>CAMAVE010000047.1 GCA_945861595.1 Synechococcus sp. UW140 | reverse complement strand
CCACACACAGGTCGTTGCCGTTGAAGCAAACGGTGTTGGTGGAGAAGCGGGCCGCCGCCCCGGTTAGGGAGACAAAGGCCTTGCTGGCCTGATCCCAGCGGGCCATGCGCACGGGCTTGGCCAGGATCCGCACCGTTTCCACCCGGGGGGCCGTTCCGCTGCTGCCGCCGATCTGGTGGCGGTAGAGGGTGGCCCCACCCTCCTCAATCGCGTCCACCGTGCAGGGCACCGTGGCGGCCCCCTGGAGGCTGCAACGGGTGTCGAGTCGATAGAGCAGCTCCGCCTGGGCTGGCTTGGCCTGGCCCAGCAGGATTCCGCCGCAGAGCAGCGCTAGGCCCCAGCCCCAGCCCTGGGGCAGGAGCTGGACCTGGCCTGGGGGACAGGCGGATCGGCAGGGATGGACCATGGCGTTGGGATTGACGGCAGTGGGGGGGATCTCGCTCGGCCGGGCGGGGCCCTGGGCCTGGAGCGTTGAGCTGGGTTGGGGGGCAGCGAAGGGCCCCCGGAGCCAACTTTGGCCACGGGCCCAGGCTGCAGGCAATTCCGAAACCAATCGACAGATTGGCCTCGGTCCAGCGGCTGCGGGAAACCTGTCCCCGTGAAACTTGTCCCCGTGAAAGCTGCCTGCGGGGAAAGCTGTCCCCGGGAAATCTGTCCCCGTGAAAGCTGTCTGCGAGAAAACCGTCTGCGGAAAAGCTGTCTGCGGGACAACCGTCCGCCACGAGCGGCCCCGCATTTGTAACGTGATGTAACGCCGATGCCCCTGCCTGTCGCCATGACCCCGACCCCGACCCCGTCCATGTCCCTGGATCGCCAGTTCGCCATCGAGGCCCACTCCCGCGCCATCGATTCCTGCGCCGACGTCGAAGAGCTGCGCCAGGTGGCGAAATCCTTGCTCCAGGCCTGGCAACTTCAGGCCTCCTTCAGTGAGGACTACGCCGCCCAGCTGATGGGCCTGCAACGCCGCGGCCTCTGAACCGGTTGGTTCTGCCGCCCATGCTCTGGCGCCCTGGCCCTCTGGCGGCCGCCAGCTTGGGGCGAGTTGTGCTCAACAACAGGCGGCCGGCCCTGCAGTTTGGGCACCAGAAGCGGAAGCAAACGGCAGGCTTTCACCACAGCCGGGGAAGAGCCCGTAGTGGCGGCTGAAGTCACCCATTCCGATGAAGTACTTGCCAAAGCGGCTTTCGGTGAGCATCCGATAGGTGTTACCGCAAACCGGAAAACAACGGCCTGTTTCGATGGCATGGTGGCCATCGAGATCGAAGCGGTGGGGGTAATGGGGAATCGTGCCTTGATAGATCACCGCCTGGCCATGGTCTTCACAGGCGTCCTCCAGGCCATCAAGATTGAACAGGCGATAGGTGGCTGAAAAGAAGCGGGTGTCCCCCAGCAAGTCCTGGATCCGCTGATCTGAGAAGGTGATCGGTCGGTCGTCCACGAGGCGGGGATCGGCAAATCCGGCCTGTCGGGCTAGGCGCAGAAAGTCTTTCCAATAGAGCGCCCCGCCTAGGCATTCGCCGTAGAGCACCGGGACGCTGCGCAGCCCAGCTGGCAGGCGCCGATCGGCATAGACATCGGCGAAGTAGAACTCGCCGCCCGGTTTGAGTAGGCGTTTGACGCCCCCCAGCACGGCCCCCTTATCGGTGGCCAGGTTGAGCACGCAGTTCGACACGATTACATCAAACCGGCCGGGCTCCAGGGGCAGGTCCTGAAGCTGTTCGATCGTGCCCTCCAGGAAAGACACATTGGCGTAGCCGAACAGTTCGGCGTGATAAGCCGCATGGCCCTCGGCAATCGCCAGTTGCTCGCGGGTCATGTCCACCCCCACCACCTTGCCCCTGGCTCCCACCAGCTGGGAGAGCAGGTAGGCGTCCCGGCCCGTGCCGCAGCCCAGATCGAGAACCTGGCAACCCTCCAGCAGGGGCGGACAGACCAGGCCGCAGCCGTAGTAGCGGTTGGTGACCTCGGGATGGATGCGCCCCAGCAGGGGTTTCAACCAGGCGGGCAGGGCCTCGGCATCACAGCAGGCGTTGGTTTTGAGGTCGGCGCTGCCGCCCAGCTCCTGGCCGTAATAGGCCTGCACGGCGGCGTGGGTAGGCATGGCTGGGCCGAATCGAGGGAGGTCTGGGCCCAGCAAAGCCCATCGGCGGCTTCGGCCCAGGCGACCCAGGACCGATGTCCCGCCCAATCGATCGGCCGATCCCAGGCCCCATCCACCGATCTAGCCGTTCGTCCCTGAGCTGTTGTCCCAGAGCATTAGCCCAGTTCTGGCATCCAGGCCTTTAGTGCAGGCTTTCAGTTCAGGTCTTCAGCCCAACCCTTGGCTGGGATCCAGCCCGATTCCGAGGCGTCGGGCGCTGCGGCGGAGCCCCTCGTCGCAGCTGCCTTCCATCAGCAGGCCGGCCCCCCCCCAGAGCAGCCGGGGAGCCAGGTCGCCGGCGCCGCCCTCCAGGGGCCGCAGCGCCTCGAAGCCCAGTTGGCGGAAGTAGCGCACCAGGCGGCGGTGTTGGGCCTCCTGATCGCGGATGGCGAGCAGCCGGGCCCGGCGGCAGGGGGTGGCCTCCAGGGCCCAGGCGAAGGTGGCCGCCCAGATCAGGGCGCCGACGGCGGCGGTGTCTTGGCCCTGCACCCGCATCGTGTCGAGTCGCAGGCCCGTCGCCAGGGGCAGGGCCCAGCCCTTGAGCTCCCCCAGCAACAGCAGGCCCTGGGGCTGGCGCCTGGCCACCACCACCCGCAGGCTCCAGGCCACTGCCAGGGGCCGCCCCACCTGGAGGCGCAACAGCAGGCCGCGGCACTGGGCCTCCGCTTCCAGCTCGGCCAGGCTTGGCCTTGTCGGGGCTGGGGGTGGGGCGGTAGTCGCGGTCATGGCTGGTAGGGAGCGGCCGCCAGCACGGCCGTCAGGGGCAGGGGCCCATACAGGTGGGGAAACAGCTCTGCCCCGGCGTCAGGGTTTAGTCCTCCGGGCTCTGTCCGCACAGGCACCCCGGCCTGCTCCAGCCTGCCGGGATCGATCGTCAGCAGCACCACCGGGCCGGCATCGCCATAGAAGCGGGCGTAGGTGGCGGCCAGTTGGTGGGCGTAGCTGGCGTGGATGAACCCCACGTGCTCCAGCCCCAGGCCGCGGGTAGAGCGGCAATACACCCCGTTGGTGCGGGCTTGGCGCCACTCCTCTGGCAAGGCCAGGTGGTAGAGCCAACGGGGCGATCGCCAAGGCTGGCGTTGGCTCCAGGCAGGCTCCATCACGCTGGAGAGCTCCGAGGAGGCCTCGAAGCGCCCTAGCCAGTTCTGCAGGGCGGCCAGGTTGGGTTCGGCGTCAAAACCGGCCGGATCGGCCCGGCGGAATTGGCGCACAAAGGGCAGCAGGGCCCAGTCGGCCAGGCAAGCGCTCTGGCCCAGGAGCCAGCCATCGGGCTGAAGGCGTTGGTTCCAGCGGCGCAGGATGGCCAGGGCGGCGGCGCGATGGCCCTGGCGATCGCCATCGGGGTTGGGAGGCGAATCGCTGCCTGAATCCCTAGCCAGTTCGCGATCGCGATCCCGCCTCGGATCGCCCCAGGAATCACCTGCCTTGAAGCGATGCGGGTACTTGAAGCGATCGAGGTGGTGTTTGAAGGGGCCGTCGTTTTCGGCCACCAAGGCGGCCATCGCCGCCCGGTTGGCCTGGGCGCCTGGGCTAGGGCCCAGGCATAACCAGTCGCCCGGGTCGTGGCGCGTCAGGGCCCAAGTCATCAGGGCCAGGCTTTGGTCAATCACCCGCTGCCCACCCCCAGGGGTCGCCGATGGTGGGTCTGGCTCGCTGCCTGGATGCCTAGCCGGCTCGGGGCCTGCCCCGGGGGGGAGCACCAACACCGGCACGGTCCCCTTGGGGGAGGCCAGCAGCAGTTCCGGTGGCTTGCAGGCCAGGCTCACCTCCCGCACCACCAGATCGCGCTCCGGCACCAGGGCGGCGGCCGCCAGGGCCAGGCGGGCCCGAATCGCATAGGGGCAGCGCCGGAAGCTGTAGAGCACCGGCAGACCAGCCGGTTGGGGCGGCTCCAGGGCTCGGCCGGTGAGGCCAGGTCCGCCCTGATTAGGGGCCATGGCGTGCTGGGGGGCTGGGCCCCACGCCGATATGGCCCTGGCCCCGGGCGGCGGCCAGGGCGATCTGGCGCTGGCGTTCGCTGAAGCGGCGGCGATCCCGTTCGCTGAAGAGGCTGAGGCAATGGCGGCAGCTCACCCCCTCCACGTAGCTCTCCAGCTCGCAATCGCCCGGCGAGAGCGGCAGGCCGCAGGCATGGCAGATCCTGTAGCGGCCTGGTTGCAGCTGGTGATTGACGCTCACCCGCTGGTCGAACACGAAACATTCGCCCTGCCAGCGGCTGCCGGCCTCGGGCACGTCTTCTAGGTATTGCAGGATCCCGCCCTGGAGGTGGTGGACCCCCTTAAAGCCCTGCTGCAACAGGTAGGCGGTGGCCTTCTCGCAGCGGATGCCGCCGGTACAGAACAGGGCCAGGGCCTGGGGTTGGCGTTCCGCCACCAGGGGCCTCAGGTGCTCCTCCACCCAAGCCGGAAACTGGCGAAACGTCTCGGTGCCGGGATCGACGGCCCCCTCGAAGCTGCCCAACGCCACTTCGTAGGTGTTGCGGGTGTCGATCACCAGGGTTCCGGGATCGGCGATCAGCCCATCCCAATCCTCGGGCCGCACATAGGTGCCCACTGGGGTCCCTACTGGGGAGCCATCGGCCTGGCAGCCAGTGGCGGACCCAGCCACCGGTTTCACCGTCGGGCAGCCCATGGTGACGATCTCGCGCTTGAGCCGCACCTTGAGCCGATGGAAGGCCTGCTGGGGCGCCCAGCTCAGCTTGGCGGTGAGCCCCTCCAGGCCAGGGCGGCGCCGCACCAGGGAGAGCAGATCCTGCACCCCCGCCTCGGGTCCGCAGACCGTGCCGTTCACGCCCTCGTCGGCTAGCAGCACCGTGCCAAACACTTGGCCCGCCTGGGCGCTGGCCAGCAACTCGCCCCGCAGCTCAGCTAGGTCCTCCATCGGAGCAAAGGCGTAAAAGGCCGCAACCTGCAGGGCCCGGGCCGGATCCATCAGGACACCAGGGCGTTCCAGGGGATCCGATGGTGCCATCAAGACACCAAGGCGTCCCAGGGGACGACGCCGGCGGCGGCCAGCAGGTCCTGGTCTTCCGTCACGCCGGGATTGGCCGTGGTCAGCAGGGTGTCGCCGTAGAAGATCGAATCGGCCCCGGCCAGCAGGCAGAGCAGCTGGCCTTCGCGGCCGAGGGCCTCCCGCCCGGCGCTCAACCGCACCCGGCTGAAGGGCATCAGGATCCGGGCCACGGCCACCATCCGCACCATCTCCAACGGATCCACGGGCGCCAGCTCCTCCAGGGGGGTGCCTTCCACCGCCACCAGGGCGTTGATCGGCACGCTTTCCGGGTGGGGATTGATGCCAGCCAGCACCGCCAGCAGGGAGGCCCGATCCCGGCCCGATTCGCCCAGGCCGATGATGCCGCCGCAACAGAGGCTGATGCCGGCGCCCCGCACCCGGGCCAGGGTTTCGAGCCGTTCCTGGTAGGTGCGGGTGCTGATGATCTGGTCGTAGTGCTCGGGGCTGGTGTCGAGGTTGTGGTTGTAGGCGGTGAGGCCGGCTTCGGCCAGGCGTTGGGCCTGGGGATCGGTGAGCATGCCGGCGGTGACGCAGGCCTCCAGGCCCAGCTCGCGCACGCCCCGCACCATCTGGAGCATGGCCTCGAAGGGGGCGCCGTCGCGGATTTCGCGCCAGGCCCAGCCCATGCAGAACCGCTGGGCGCCGGCGTCCTTGGCGGCCCGGGCCCGTTCGAGGACGGGGGCCACCTCCAGGTCGGGGCGGCCGTTGAGGTCGCTGCTGTTGTGCATCGACTGGGGGCAGTAGGCGCAGTCCTCCTCGCAGCCGCCGGTTTTCACGCTGAGCAGGGAGGCCAGCTGCACCCGGTAACCCGGATTGGCCTGGCGATGCACCGCCTGGGCCCGCCAGAGCAGGTCCACCAGGGGCAGGGCTAAAAGGGCCTCGATCTCGGCCACGCTCCAGTCGTGGCGGAGCTCCACCCCCGGGTCCAGGCCTGGACAGTTGGCCGGGTCCAGGCCTGGACCGTTGGCCGGGCCCGGCGTGGTGCCGACCGGGGGGAGCTCCTGGCCCAGGAGTTGGTTGAGGTCCTGGGTGGGCGGCGCTGCGGGGGAGAGGGTCAAGGGCCCGGTGTCAGGGGGTGGGGGAGTGGACGCCACCGAAGCGGCGCTGGCGGCTCTGGTAGTCGAGCAGGGCCTGGGTGAGGGCCGCTTCGTTGAAGTCGGGCCACAGCACATCGGTGATGTGTAGCTCGGCGTAGGCCAGCTGCCAGAGCAGGAAGTTACTGATCCGGTGTTCGCCGCTGGTGCGGATCAGCAGGTCGGGATCCACCTCGCCGGCGGTGTGCAGTTCGGCGGCGAAACTGTGCTCATTGATGGCGGCAGGATCGAGCTGGCCGGAGGCCACCTGTTCGGCCAGGCGCCGGGCGGCCAGCACCAATTCGCGGCGGCCGCCGTAGTTGGTGCAGACATTGAAATGGATACCGGTGTTGTGGGCTGTGCGCTCGGTGGCATCGGCGATGCGTTGCTGGAGGCCTTCGGGCAGTTGCTGCAATTCCCCCAGGAAGCGGATCCGCACCTGCTCCCGTTCCAGGGCTTCGAGCTCCCGGGCCAACACCCGCTCGAACAGGGCCATCAGGAAGCTCACCTCCTCCCCGGGGCGGCTCCAGTTTTCCGTCGAGAAGGCGTAGGCGGTGAGGGCACCGATGCCCCAGTCACTGCAGAGACGCAGGGTGCGCTTCAGGGCTTCCACCCCCTCGCGATGGCCCATCACCCGTGGCAGGTTGCGCTGGCGAGCCCAACGGCCGTTGCCATCCATGATCACGGCCACATGGGCCGGCAGGCGGGCGGGATCGAGGCAATCGGGCAGGGTCTGGACCAACGGACGGCTCGCCTGGGGGGTCTCCGTGGTCGCCAGGGAGCGACTCATGCGTGGGGGTCTGGGCCTTCCTGGGCCACGGTACGTCCTGTGCTGACAGGGGACTTGGGACCAGTCGCCGGGCTGGGTCCATTGCCGGAGCGGGCTGCTGCCGGGCCGGGGGCCAGCCCAGGTCCCTGGGCTGGCCCCCGGGTACTGGCTTGGGCGGGAGCTTTGGCCTGGGCCTTAGCGGGGGCCTTGCTACCGGGCTTGGAGGCGGACTGCGCCATGGCCTCCGAGAGCAGCTCCTGCAGGCGGCCGCTGGTGATCGGCCGTTCCAGCCGGCCCTGGCGGGCCAGGGACAGGGTGCCCGTTTCTTCCGAAACCACGATGCAGAGGCAGCGATCGAAGCGCTCGGTGATTCCCAGGGCCGCCAGGTGGCGGGTGCCGAAGCGGTTGAGACCCTGGCGTGAGATCGGCAGGATCACCCCAGCCGAGAGGATGCGGTTCCCCTTCACTAAAAGGGCGCCGTCATGCAGGGGCGTGTTGGCGGTGAACAGGTTCAAGATCAGGTCCACCGACAGCTGGGCATCGAGGGCGATGCCGGGATTGAGAAAGTCTTCGGGCCGCAGGTCACTGCCGAGGTCGAGCACGATCAGGCCACCCCGGCGCAACTGGGAGAGCTTCCCCGCCGCCTCCGACAGCACTGCCACCGCCCCGGAGGCCAGCTTGTCGGCCCCCTGGCTGCCAAACAGCACATCGAGGCGGCCGGTGCCCAGCAACTCCATCAGCCGGCGCAGATCCCCCTGCCAGAGGATCGCCAGGGCCAGGCTGCAGGCCAACACCAGCGCATCCACCAGCTTGCTGGTGAGGGGCAGGTTGGCGTAGCGCTGCACCACCCATGCCAGGGCCACCAGCAGCAGGTAGCCCCTCAGCAACCAGAGGGTGCGGGGTTCCTTTACCCGGGCCAGGAGCACTAGGCCAAGGGCTGTCGCCAGCAGCAGATCGAGCAGCAGCCTCAGATCGACGAACCCCAACCCGATCCCCTCAGCAGCCACCGGAATGGATTCAGGGTACCGGCGTTAACCGTTCTGGCAGCAGGTCGTAGCGCAGCAGCTCCTCTGGCTGTTCGCGCCGTTGCACCAGATCCGCCATTCCCTCGTGTACCAGCACGGCCGCCGGTTTGGGGATGCGGTTGTAATTGGAGGCCATCGAGGCGTTGTAGGCGCCAGTGGCAAAAACGGCGAGAACGTCGCCGCTTTGGGCCGGCGGCAGGGCCAGATCCTTCAGCAAGACATCGCCCGATTCGCAGTGTTTGCCGGCCAGGGTGACCCGCTCACTGGCCCCGGCCCGGGGCCGCTCCACCAACACGGCCGTGTACTGGGATTGGTAGGTGATGGGCCGGGGGTTGTCGCTCATACCGCCATCCACCGACAGGTAGGTGCGGATGCCAGGCACCTCCTTGCGGCTGCCGATGCGATAGAGGGTGAGGCCGGCGCTGGCCACCAGGGAGCGGCCCGGTTCACAGAGCAGGCGGGGCAGCTCTAAGCCCCGTTGCTGGCAGGCCTGGTGCACCGCTTCGGCTACCACTCGCACCCACTCCTGGATCGAGGGGGGATCGTCACTGGCCACGTAGCGAATGCCGAGGCCGCCGCCCACGTTGAGATCGCGCACCGGATGGCCAAGGGAGCGGGCCAGGGCCAGGGCATCGGCGAGCACCCCGGCCAGGTCCCGGTGGGGTTGCAGCTCGAAGATTTGGGAGCCGATATGGGCGTGGAGGCCGGTGAGCTGGGCCCAGGGGTGCCGGGTGAGCTCCCGCAGCACCGCCTCCAACTGGTCGGGGTCAAAGCCGAACTTGCTATCGAGGTGGCCGGTTTGGATGTACTCGTGGGTGTGGCATTCGATCCCCGGGGTGAGTCGCAGCATCAACGACACGGGGGAGGCTGGTGCCAGCTCGGCCAGGAGTTCCAGGTCGTGCCAGTTGTCGAGCACTACGGTGACGCCGGCGCCCATGGCCAGGGCCAGTTCGTCGCGGGATTTGTTGTTGCCGTGCAGCACGATGCGCTCGGCGGGCATGCCGCCCTCGAGGGCGGTGAGCAGCTCGCCGGAGGACACCGCATCGAGGCCCAGGCCTTCCGAGGCCACCAGGGCGGAGATCGCCAGGCTGCTGTTGGCCTTGGAGGCGTAGAGGGCGAGCGACGGGCCCGGGTAGTGGGCTTCCAGGGCCTGGCGATAGGCCCGGCAGGTGGCCCGCAGGGTGGCCTCATCGAGCACGTAGAGGGGGGTGCCGTAGCGCTGGGCTAGGCCGGCCAGATCACAGCCACCCACCTGGAGCCGGCCCTTGGCATCCAGGGCGCTGCTGATCGGCGTCAGGTTGCGGTTGGGACTGTCCAGGTCCCGCTCCAGCTCGTAGGGGCCGGCGGCTTCCGGGGTGGTTGCCACCGCTTCAGAGGTCAGCCCAGCTGCCACTCCAGCTAACTCAGTGGTGATGGTCATCGGGGCGCCCGCATGCGGCAAGGGCGACAATCGTAGGCAGAACGGGTTTGGGGGCTATGCCCGATCCAACCGATGCGGGACCGGGTCCCAGCCAGCCAGCCCCCCAGATCCCCGACCCGTCTTCAGGCTTGCCCATCAGCCCAACCCCTGTGCGGCAGCTGCAAGCCCCTGATCTGCAGGCCTGCCTCGCCCTCGATGGAGCTGCCCTGGGCGGCTTCTGGAGCGAAAGCCAATGGCGCTCCGAGCTGGAGGGGGCGGGCCGCCTATGCCTGGGAATCGACGCAGCCAATTCCGGGGCCCCCGCTGGCCTGGTGGCCGTGGCCTGCGGCTGGCTGGTGGTGGATGAACTGCACATCACCGTGCTGGCTGTCCATCCCGCTGGCCGGCGCCGGGGCCTGGGGCGCCAACTGCTAGAGGCCCTGCTCGCCGGGGCCCGGGCCCGGGGGGCCCTGCACGCCACCTTGGAGGTGGCGTCAGACAACCAGGCGGCCCTGGCCCTCTATGGCGCCTGCGCCTTCGAGACAGCGGGAACCCGTCGCGGTTACTACCGCGGCGGCCAGGATGCCCTGATCCAATGGAAAAGGATCGCCGCCACTGAATCGGGCTCGCTTGAGAGCGGCGCCCGCTAACTGTCAGCATTGGTACGGATTGCCGCCTATTTTTGTCGCAAACGCCCAAAAGTTTCCCTGCTTACGTTGTTGCGCCAACCGGGCCTCTCCCCTGTCAGGCCAAGGCTTCTTCCCCTGGGCTAGCGGCACCCCCAATCCCCGTCCAATCCTGATAGGTTGGGTACACCTGCAACTGGCACCGCCCCATGTTCGAGCGGTTTACCGAGAAAGCCATCAAGGTGATCATGCTGGCCCAGGAGGAGGCCCGCCGCCTTGGCCACAACTTCGTCGGCACCGAGCAGATCCTGCTGGGCTTGATCGGCGAGGGCACCGGTGTTGCCGCCAAGGTGCTGAAGTCGATGGGGGTCAACCTCAAGGACGCCCGGGTCGAGGTCGAAAAGATCATCGGCCGCGGCTCCGGCTTTGTGGCCGTGGAGATCCCCTTCACGCCCCGGGCTAAGCGGGTCCTGGAGCTATCCCTGGAAGAAGCGCGCCAGCTCGGCCACAACTACATCGGTACGGAACACCTGTTGCTCGGCCTGATCCGCGAGGGTGAAGGCGTGGCCGCCCGGGTGTTGGAAAACCTCGGCGTCGACCTGGCCAAGGTGCGCACCCAGGTGATCCGCATGCTCGGCGAAACGGCCGAGGTGGCCTCTGGTGGTGGCAGCAAGGGCTCCACCAAAACCCCAACGCTGGATGAATTCGGCAGCAACCTCACCCAGCTGGCCGCCGACGGCAAGCTCGATCCGGTGGTGGGCCGCCAGAATGAAATTGAGCGGGTCATCCAGATCCTCGGCCGCCGCACCAAGAACAACCCGGTGCTGATTGGCGAGCCTGGGGTGGGCAAAACGGCCATCGCCGAAGGCCTGGCCCAGCGCATCACCCAGGGTGAAATTCCCGACATTCTCGAAGACAAGCGCGTTCTCACCCTTGATATCGGCCTGCTGGTGGCGGGTACCAAATACCGGGGTGAATTTGAGGAGCGCCTCAAAAAGATCATGGAGGAGATCCGCAGCGCCGGCAATGTGATCCTCGTGATCGACGAGGTGCACACCCTGATCGGTGCGGGTGCGGCCGAAGGCGCCATTGATGCCGCCAATATCCTGAAGCCTGCCCTAGCCCGGGGCGAGCTGCAATGCATCGGCGCCACCACCCTCGATGAATACCGCAAGCACATCGAACGGGATGCGGCCCTAGAGCGTCGCTTCCAACCGGTGATGGTGGGCGAGCCCTCCGTGGCCGACACGATTGAAATCCTGCGGGGTCTGCGGGAGCGCTACGAGCAACACCATCGCCTCAAGATCAGCGACGAAGCTGTGGTGGCTGCGGCCACCCTCGGTGATCGCTACATCTCCGATCGCTTCCTGCCGGATAAGGCCATCGACCTGATTGATGAGGCCGGTAGCCGCGTGCGCTTGCTCAATTCCAAGCTGCCCGTAGCCGCTAAGGAAGTGGATAAGCAGCTCCGCGATGTGCAGAAGCGCAAGGAAGCCGCCGTGCGCGAGCAGGACTTCGGTAAGGCCGGTGAACTGCGCGATAAGGAAGTGGAATTGCGCGAGCAGATCCGCACGATCCTGCAGTCGCGCCGCGACGATGAGCCAAGCACCGCCATCGACTCTGATGAGGGCTCGGCTGTAACCGAGTTGACCCCAGCCGGGGCCTTCTCCGAGGGCCAAGCTGTTTATGACGCCTCCGGCGAGCGCACCCCCGTCGTCACCGAGGAGGACATCGCCCAGATCGTGGCTTCCTGGACCGGCGTTCCAGTGCAGAAACTCACCGAAAGCGAATCGGTGAAGCTGCTGAATATGGAGGAAACCCTGCACCAGCGCCTGATCGGCCAGGACGAGGCCGTTAAGGCCGTGTCTAAGGCAATCCGCCGGGCCCGGGTTGGCCTCAAAAACCCCAACCGTCCGATTGCCAGTTTCATCTTCTCCGGTCCTACCGGCGTGGGCAAAACCGAGCTCACCAAGGCCCTGGCCGCCTACTTCTTCGGCAGCGAAGAGGCGATGATCCGCCTCGACATGTCGGAATTCATGGAGCGCCACACGGTTAGCAAGCTGATCGGCTCTCCTCCGGGCTATGTGGGCTTCAACGAAGGCGGCCAGCTCACCGAAGCGGTGCGCCGGCGTCCCTACACCGTGGTGCTGTTCGATGAAATCGAGAAGGCCCACCCTGATGTCTTCAACCTGCTGCTGCAGCTGCTCGAAGATGGTCGCCTCACCGATTCGAAGGGCCGCACGGTGGACTTCAAGAACACCCTGATCATCATGACCTCGAACATCGGTTCGAAGGTGATCGAGAAGGGTGGCGGCGGCCTCGGTTTTGAGTTCTCCGGCAGCAGTGTCGAAGACACCCAGTACACGCGCATCCGCTCGCTGGTGAATGAGGAGCTGAAGCAGTACTTCCGCCCCGAATTCCTCAACCGACTCGATGAGATCATCGTGTTCCGCCAACTCAGCCGCGACGAGGTGAAGCTGATCGCCGAGATCATGCTGCGCGAAGTCTTCGCCCGCATGCAAGAAAAGGGCATCACCCTGTCGGTTTCAGAATCGTTCAAGGAGCGGCTTGTCGAAGAGGGCTACAACCCCAGCTACGGTGCCCGCCCCCTGCGTCGCGCCGTAATGCGCCTGCTCGAAGATTCCCTGGCTGAGGAATTCCTTTCCGGCCGCATCAGCGATGGCGACTCGGCTCTCGTGGACGTGGATGACAGCAAGCAGGTGGTGATCCGTAAGGATACCGTTGCTCCCTTGCCGGAGCTGGCCGCTGCTGGGGTTTAGACGCCTTAGCGATAGGCTCAATCTTGTCTCTAAGGGATTGAATTCCAAAGAGTAAAGAGCGTTCGCAGATCCCAACATTGAGATCATTGTTCTTAAGCCCGGCCGCAAGGCCGGGTTTTTTGATGGCCTTGCTTCGATGTCCCTATTGCCACAATCAAACTTCAAATCACGTCCAGAATGAAAGCTTGGCAGTGCGCTATTGCAGGGATCAGCGGTTAATTGGCCTGCCCCTGGTCCCCTGAAATCGCCAAGGAGCACCAGTGGATCTGGAGCTGATTAACGGCCTGCTGGATGAGCTGCCATGGGTGTGGCCCTCGTGGATGTACACGGGCTGATGAGCTTGCTTGACCAGCCTGAGATCGAAGGCTCCAGGCTGCTGGCGCTGTTCAGTCTCTGCGGTTCATCTGTTTTCCCCGTGAGGCGCTGGTTTAAGTGGCGTCGCTCCGTTGATGACTTCTGGCTGAAGGCCAATGGCTGGCTGGACTCCCATGGCCACTGCCCTGATCAGAGAAGCTAGGCCTTGGTTGGGGAGTAGAAGGGTTCCACAGGGAAGTCCCCCGCTCTTGACCGTCCAACCTGGCTTACCTGCCAGGTTGGCTTTCTGAGATCGGAGGCGCCATCGTTTAGAAGACTTCGACCTCTCCAGGATTCCGGCCTGGGTTGCACAGGCGCCGAAATTGGCCCACCACCCCATCGCCGTAGCCCGCCCGCACGCTTTGCCAGGCCTTGCCATCGCCTTTGGCGTCATAGGTTTGGTCGGTGCAGTCGTAGTGCACTTGCAACAGTTTCGTGGTGCTGCTGCTGGGAATCACCCTGGGGGGGATCGTGGTGCAGCTCGTGTAGGTCGAGCCCGTTGGCTTCTGATTTGGACTGCTGTTGCCGTTGTCGTTCCAGCTGTTCGTTCGGTTGTCGGTGTTATTTGGCTGCCGGCCGCCGTTGCCGTAGTTGTTCGTTACGCAGGTTGTCTTGCCCTCGATCACCCGCTCGGGCGTCACGAAGCTGAAGGGCAGTTCCCCCCAAACGTAGCGATGGCCAGGGATCTCCGCCTTGGCTGGGCCTAGGGCTAGCAGCAGCCAAGTTCCGCTCGTGACTAGGGCCGAAAGCCTTGGCGGCCGAATTGGCATGGCTTGGGGGCGGTATCTTTTCATCCCAATGATGATGGCATTCGGATTGGCTTCGGTGCCTCGGCCTTGTTTTGGGTGCTTAACAACGAGCCCGTGGTTGCTGATTGGGAGCTGGATTGTAATCGATGCGTTGGCGGCTGCTTGGTTGGATGCTTTACCGTTGCCCCCATTGGCATCAAGAGTGCGCCCAAGGAGTCCTAATCGACAACTCCTTGGGGTCCTACTGTTCTCCTAGATATGGGACGCAATCGCGTAGTTCTTCGATGCCAATGGGCCCCTTCTTTTTCCATCCATGCTGGCCTTTTATGCTGGTGCTGTTTGAACAAGCTGCTATGGATTCGCGCTGTTGGGCTTCGCTAGCGCCGGCTTGGGTTAGTCGACGTCCTTGGCCAGTGCTCCGCCTAGTGAGTGTCGCTTTGGTGGCTGCAGGTTTTCCGTTGGCCATGGGCGACCCGGCTGCCGCC
>CAMAVE010000046.1 GCA_945861595.1 Synechococcus sp. UW140 | reverse complement strand
CTGGCGCACCCGCTCGCGGGACACATTGATCTGACGGCCAATTTCGGCCAGGGTGAGGGGCTCACTGCCCTCCAGCCCAAATCGCATTTTGATGATTTTTTGTTCCCGTTCATTGAGCTGGGACAGCCAGTTGCCAAGGTGCTCCTTTTGGAGCGTGCGGTCCATCGAATCCATCGATTCGCCGCTGGCGGGATCGGCGATCAGTTCGCCGAGGGTGCTGCGGTCCTCTTCGCCGCGGGCGTGGGCATCGAGGGAGGCGCAGGGAGCGCTCTGGGAAATCAGCTCCTCGAGCTCCTGGGGGGGCATGCCCATGGCATGGGCCAGTTCCAGCCGGTAGGGCTGGCGGCCTAGGCGATGGGAGAGCTCCCGGCTGATGCGGCGCATCTTGGAGAGCTTCTCGCTCACGTGGATGGGCAGGCGGATCGTGCGGGCGCTGTTATCGATGGCCCGGGTCATGCCCTGGCGGATCCACCAATAGGCATAGGTGGAAAATTTGTAGCCCATGGCCGGGTCGAACTTATCGACGGCCCGCTCCAGGCCGATCGCCCCTTCCTGCACCAGATCGAGCAGCTCCAGGCCCTGGTTCTGATACTTCTTGGCGACGCTGACCACCAGCCGCAGGTTGGCGGCCATCATGCGGTCGCGGGCCCGGGTGCCCATGCGGATCTGGTGGCGCTGGCGGGGCGTGATCTGGTCGACCGGCAATTCCCGCAGCCGCTTCATCGCCTGCACGTGGTGGGCGAGTTCGATTTCTTCGGCGGGGGTGAGCAGGGGAACCCGGCCGATCGTGCCCAAATACCAGCCGATCGAATCAGCACCAAGGCGGCCACCTTGGCGACTGGCCGAAGCCTTGGCCTGGCCCCCTTTGCGGGCTGGCGCCGATACCCGGGGCGCCAATTCCTGGGAGTCTGAATGCCGCAGCTGCCCAAGAGATAACTCCTGAGGGGGGGAAGTCCCCGCGGAATGCTGAGGTGTCCCCATGACCCTCTGCCTCCTAATTGATTTTCCCGGAATGTAGCACTTGGGCTCAATAAGCAAGGTGTCAAATCGGAAGGATTACTGGGGGCGGCCCAGCTTTTTGCCGATTTGCCCACCTATTAGCCATCGAACGCCGGGAATCTTGCCGAATTTCCCCCGCCCATGGGCCCGATCGAGGTCAGGACTGCGGCACGGCAAGACTGCGCCAACCCTGCATCAACTGGGCTTGAATCGCATGCATCTCAGAATCAGACTGACGCTGGCTGAACCGGCCATCAGCGGCCATATCCCAGGCGCTGCAGGTGTCCGCCAGGTAGGCATTCAAGAGATTTTGTAGTTGTTGACGCAGAACCGGGTCCTCGATGGGGGTAACGGCTTCGACCCGTCGATCGAGGTTGCGGGGCATCCAGTCGGCGCTGCCCAGATACAGCTCGTCATCGCCACCGTTGGTAAACCAGAACACTCTTGAATGTTCGAGAAAGCGGCCAATCACGCTGGAGACGCGGATGTTGTCGCTGATGCCTTCCAAGCCCGGCCGCAGGCTGCACATGCCCCGCACCAGCAGGTCGATCGACACGCCGGCCTGGGAGGCGGCATAGAGCCGCTGGATGATGCGGGAGTCGACCAGGGAATTCATCTTGGCCTTGATCTGGGCCGGCCGGCCGGCCAGGGCATGGGCCGTTTCCCGTTCGATCAGGGCCTCCATGCCGTTGCGCAGGGTCACGGGCGCCACCAGCAGCTTGCGGAAGCTCTGCTGCTTGGAAAACCCCGTGAGGTAATTGAACAGCTCGGCCAGGTCCTGACCCAGTTCTGGCCTGGCCGTGAGCAGGCCCAGGTCGGTGTAGAGGTTGGAGGTTTTCGAGTTGTAATTGCCGGTGCCGATGTGGGCATAGCTGCGTAGCCGGTCCTTTTCCTTGCGCACCACCAGGGTCACCTTGGTGTGGGTCTTGAGGCCCAACACCCCGTACACCACATGGACACCGGAGCGCTCCAGCTGGCGCGCCCACTGAATGTTGTTGTCCTCGTCGAAGCGGGCCTTGAGCTCCACCAGGGTCATCACCTGCTTGCCGTTTTCGGCGGCCCGGATCAGGGCGGCGATGATCGGCGAGTTCTTGGAGGTGCGATAGAGGGTCATCTTGATCGCCAACACCGAGGGGTCATCGGCGGCCTGGTTGATGAACTCCTCCACCGAAGTGGAAAACAAATCAAAGGGATGGCAGAGCAACACATCGCCGCGCCGCAGCACCGAGAAAATGCTTGTGAATTCCTCCGGCTTGATCGAGCCATCCTCCAACTGGCTGCGCTGGGCCCGGGCCAGGGCCGGGGCCGTGCGGCCCATGAAGGGCCTGTCCTTGAGCTGGGGCAGGGGCACCGCCTGCAGGCTCATCAAATCGTCCAGGCCGAGGGGACCATTGATCCGATAGAGGTCCTGGGGCTGCACCGCCGTGCCTTCAATCAGCAGGTCCACCACCTCCTGGGGCATCTCGTTGGCCACCTCCAGGCGCACCACCTCACCGCCCAGGCGGCGTTTGCGCAGGCCCTCCTGCAGGGCCAGCATCAGGTCGTCGGCTTCGAGATCCCGCAGTTCCAGGTCGGCGTCGCGGGTGACGCGGAAGAAGTAATGGCCCTCCACCACCATGCCCGGGAACAGGCGCTGCAGGTTGAAGGACACCACCTGCTCCAGGGGCACGGCGGTAAAAACCGGCGCCGGACGGCGTTCACAGAGGTCGGTGGGAATCTGTACGAAACGGGGCAGGTTCTTCTGGGGCACCTTGACCCGGGCGAACTGGTGATGGCCCGTGTCGGGATCGCGGATCAGGGCGGCGATGTTAAGGCTGAGGTTACTAATGAAGGGAAAGGGATGGGCCGGATCCACCGCCAGGGGCGTTAGGACCGGGAAGATCGCCTCGTTGAAATAGGTATTGACCCAGTCTTTTTGGTTGCCGTTCAACCGTTCGTAGTCGAGCAGTTGCACGCCATGGTCAAACAACTGGTGTTTGAGATAGAGGCGATAATGGGCCTGCTGTTGGTCCAACAGCGGTTGCAGCGCCTCCTGGATCCGGTCGAGCTGCTCCTGGGGGGTGAGGCCGTCATCGCTAAGGGTGGTGATGCCATGCTCCACCTGGGACTTCAGGGAGGCCACCCTCACCATGAAGAACTCATCGAGGTTGTTGCTGAAAATGGCGCTGAACTTGGCCTGCTCCAGCAGGGGCGTGTGTTCATCCAGGGCCAGGGCCAGCACCCGCTGGTTGAAGGCGATCCAAGCCAGCTCCCGATTGATATAGAGCTCGGGGGGCAGAACGGGGTGGCTCATTGCTGTTCAGCCTTGCTTGGGGGGATAGGAAAAGGATGGGCTGGCCAAAGGCAGTCAGCACGTTCAACAGGAGCCTGACGGATCAGCAACTAGGCCGGCCAGGATCGGATTGACCACGGTCGGGTTGATCAGGATCAGGTTGATTGGGGCCAGCCAGTGATGAAAGCAACTCTATTTAGGTGGTTCTGTGTTCGCCTGCCTTGACACCGGGCAAGCCGCCGGCCACCAGGATCGCCACACCAATCAGCAGCAGGACCCCTAGCCAGAAGGGACTGCGTTGGCCCACGAGTTCGTAGGCCGCACCCGCGAGGGGTGGCCCCAGGAAGCTGCCCAGGCTTTGCAGCCCTTGCAGGCTACCGAGGGCTGCCCCCTGGCCGGAGGAATCCAGCCGCCGCGACACCAGGCTGCGCAGGCAGGGGGTGACCAAACCGGTGCCGAGGGCCAGCACGGCCACGGCGCCGAACACCACCGGTTGGGCGTTATTTCGGCTGGCCAGGGGAATCAGGCTGCAGCCCACGATCACAAAGCCCAGGCCCGCCAGGGTGAGGCGCCATTCGCCGAAGCGCTTCACCAGCGGGCCGATCAGCCCCCCCTGCACCACCGTGGCCACCACCCCCACGATCAGGAAGGCGGTGGTGGCCAGGCCTGGCCCCCAACCAAAGCTCTGTTTGAAATAGAGCACCAGCACGGCGGTAAAACCGTTGAAGGCCAGAAAGAACAGAAAAAAGGCCAGGCATAGCCGCCGCACTTCGGGGTTGGTGAACACCCGATGCAGCTGGCTGAAGGGATTGAGCTCGCGCTTGCGCGGCAGGGCCCGCCGGGCCGCCACCGGGTGGGTTTCCGGCAAGAAGCCGATCACCAGGGCCAGGTTCACCACCGCAAAGCCCATGGCCGCCCAGACCGGCAGGGTGACGCCGTAGCCGGCGAGAAAACCGCCGAAAGCGGGCCCGAGAATGAAGCCCAGGCCAAAGGCCACGCCGAGCAGGCCAAAGGCCTTCGCCCGGTTTTCCGGTGTGGAGATATCGGCCAACACGGCGCCGGCCGTGGCGGCGGTGCCCCCGCTGGCCCCATCCAGCAGCCGGGCGGCAAACAGCAAGACCAGGGGAATGGAGGTGCCGGCGGCCCAGGGAATCGCCGCCCAGTTGAGGCTGATCGTGATTGCAAACAGCCCCAGCCCCAGCACCGAACCGGCCACGCAGACCGTGATCACCGGCTTGCGCCCATAGCGATCACTGAGGGCACCGATCAGGGGCGTGACCGTGAACTGGGCCACGGCATAACTGCCCGCCAATAGCCCCAGGGTGCGCGCGTCCTGGGTGAAGCTCGCCAGCAGGAAGGGCAGCAAGGGAAACACGATGCTCTCCCCCAGCCGGTCGTTGAGCAGGGTGAGGAAAGCGCAGAAGATCGTCGACGGGCGGATCGAACGCAAGCAGGCAGGCCCCAGGGTTGGCTCAGGCTCCCATGGGAGCGGTCCCGTTGGGGGGCCGCACTGGAGATGATGGAGACGCTGCCTTGCTGAACGATGAAGGACCCCGAACCGGTACAAGCTCCGCGATTGAGCCACCTCACCAGCTCCGGCGAGGTGCACATGGTGGATGTGGCCGATCGGCCCCTGACCCAACGGGAAGCGGTAGCCGAGGGCTTCATCGGCATGGATCCGGCCGTGTTGGCCCTAGTGCTCGAAGGCCGCGCCGCCAAGGGCGATGTGCTGGCGGTGGCCCGGGTGGCGGCCATCCAGGCGGCCAAGCGCACTTGGGAACTGATCCCCCTCTGCCATCCGATTGCCCTGAGCGGCGTGGGCGTGGTGATCGAGGCGGCTGCGGACGGCTCCGGGCTGCGCCTGCAGGCCTCGGCCCGCACCACCGGCGCCACCGGGGTGGAGATGGAGGCCCTCACCGCCGTGCAGGTGGGCCTGCTCACTCTCTACGACATGGTCAAATCGGCCGATCCGGCCATGACGATCGGTCCGGTCAGACTGCTCAGCAAGAGCGGGGGCCGCAATGGGGACTGGCGGCGGGATGGCTGAACCCTTTGGCCCTGAAGGCTTACCCCTGGAGCAGGCCCGCGACCGGATTCTGGCGGCCCTCCAGCCCCTAGGCGGGAGCGAAACCCTCTCCCTGGCCGGCTGCCTCGGCCGCGTCAGCGCCGCGCCGGTACTGGCTAAGGAGGCGGTGCCGGGCTTCCGCGCCTCGATGATGGATGGCTACGCCATTGCCGGCGAGGCCATCCCGGCCCCCGGCAGCCGCTGGGCCCTAGTGGGTGGGTCCGCCCCAGGCGCTCCCTATGGCGGCAACCTCGGCCCTGGCCAGGCAATTCGCATCCTCACCGGGGCTCCCGTCCCTGAGGGCAGTGGCAAAGTGCTCCCCCAGGAGCTGGTGGAGATCGCCGGCGACGGCAGCCTGGTGCTGCAGCGCCAAAGCGGCGCCAACCCCTGGATTCGCCTGCCCGATGAGGAAGCCGCCCCTGGCGAGCAGTTGGTTGCCGCCGGCACCCGCCTGGGGCCGGCCGACCTGGGCCGATTAGCCAGTTGTGGCTGCAACTCCCTTGCCGTAACGCGGCGGCCGCGCCTGGGCCTGCTGATCAGCGGTGATGAACTGCTGCCGCCCCGCGTGCCACGGGGCCCCGGCCAAATCTGGGAAAGCAACGGCACCCTGCTGGAGGGATTACTGCAGCGGTTGGGCTACCCAGTGGCGCGGCAACAGGTGGTGGCGGACCAGCCCGATCTGTTACGCCAGGCCCTGGAGGAGCTGGCCCAGGGCTGTGATGTGGTGGTCAGCACCGGCGGCGTCTCCGTGGGAGACAAGGACTGGATCCGACCCCTGGTGGCGGAGCTGGGATCGGTGAACTTCTGGAAACTGCATCTCAAGCCAGGTCGGCCCTTTGCCTGGGGCCAGCTGGCGGACAAACCCTTCTTCGGGCTGCCGGGCAATCCCGTGGCCGCAGCCATCACCGCCCTGCAACTGCTCTGGCCCGCCCTGCAATTGCTCGAAGGCGGCCAGGTGCAGCTGCTGCCGCGGCTGCGGGTGCGGCTGGAGGCGCCCCTGCGGCGGGCCGGTGGCCGACCCGAACTGGCCCGGGCCGAACTGGTGATGGGCCCCCAGGGTGAGTTATGGGCCCGGGTAAGCGGCTCCCAAGCCTCCTCCCGCATCGGCTCCTTGCAGGGGGCCGACCTGCTGCTGGAGATCCCGGCCGAGCTGGACTCCCTGGAGGCGGGCCAGGAGCTCTGGGCCCAACTGCTGCGCCTGCCGATCTTCTAAGGGGCATCCCGCCGGGGTACCGGCGCGGCCAAGCTCGGGACTCGGCCGGGAACTGGGCTTGGGCCAGGACTGGGCTTGGGCCAGGCCTCAGAGGGGGGTATTCCCCGTGATCCAGGTGCCTTCACCGCCACTCCATTCCCGTTTCCAGAAGGGGGCGTCGTGCTTGAGCGCTTCGAGCAGCTCCTGGCAGCAGCGTTGGGCGGGGCCGCGTCGATCGGCGGCCACCGCCACCAACACGATGGCTTCCCCGGGCAACACCCGACCGATGCGGTGCTCCACCAGCACGGCTTCCACTCCGTGGCGCTCACCAAGGTCGGTCGCCAGCCGCTCCAGCTGGCGCTCGGTCATGCCGGGATAGTGCTCCAGCTCCAGGGCCTCGAGGGGTTGGCCGCCGGCGGTGCTGGCCCGCACCCGACCAATGAAGTGGGCGGCCGCGGGGGTGCTCCCGGGTCCTTGGCACTCCCAGGCGGCCAGGCTGGTGAGGGGATCAAAGCGGGCCGGATGCAGCTGAACCTGCAGGTGGGTCATGGCCCTCAACCTCCACTCATCGCAGGGAGGTAGGCCACCTCATCGCCATCAACGAGCAGGTGGTCCCCGTCGGCAAAACTCTGGTTGACCGCCACCCGCACAGACTCGGGCAGGGGGCCAGCGGGCAAGGCCGATGCCGCTAGCTCCCTGTCCCCCTGGGCTTGCCAGGGCTGGCCGATCTGCAGGATCTGCCACAACCGCTCGGGGGTGGGCGGGTGGGGCCCGGCGGGCACGGTGACCTGGCGCCCATCCCAACCGGCTTGCTCCCGCAGGCCGGCGAACAATCTCACCGCCACGGTGATAGTCCGGCCCCTGGATTCAGGGCTAGGGACGGGATCTGCCATGGAAGCTGGAATCAAGCCCTTAGCCTAATTTGAATCTGTGGACAAGCCGGAAAATGAGCCTCTCGATTGCCCTGCTAACCGTCTCCGATACGCGCACCCTGGACGATGATCGTAGCGGTGACGCCTTACTGGGCCGCCTGGATGCCGCCGGCCACCGGCTCGTTGATCGGGCGCTGGTCCCTGACGACCGCTACCGCATCCGTGCCACTGTCAGCCAATGGATCGCCGATCCCGCTGTCCAGGTGGTGATTAGCTCAGGAGGCACGGGCCTGACCGGCCGCGATGGCACGCCGGAGGCGGTTGCCCCCCTGCTCGACAAAACCATCGAGGGCTTTGGCGAACTGTTTCGGGTGCTCTCCTTTGAAACCATAGGAACCAGCACCCTGCAGAGCCGCTGCCTAGCGGGGGTGGCGAATGGCACGGTGATCTTCGTGTTGCCAGGTTCCCTCGATGCGGTCCAAACCGCCTGGGATCGCTTGATTAAAGCCCAGCTCGACGACACAACCAAGCCTTGCAATCTGGTGCAATTGCTCCCCAGGCTCCTAGAAGTATGAGCCAGTAAAATAGCTTGGCCCCAACCGAAAAATTTGCTTTGCAGTTAAATAGCCTGCAGAAATATACCCCGACCTGTGCAGCTACCCCCGCCCAATAAAAACCAGAACAGTCGCAGAGCCCTTATCAGTAGGATCATTAGAATAATGGCCTCGGCCACAAAGGATGCGATCTGTCCCCTATCAATTTTCGCAAGACTCTCCCAAGCCAATTAGGCACAAATCTCGGCCATTAACTGTGATCACAACAGACTCTTCTTTACAGCTAATAATTGACTAAATTTAGCACGCCTATTGGCATCGGTCCATCCTAGATCTTGCACAGGAGCACCCTGCATCGCAGCAACCAAGCTATCAAGATTTCCGTGAATCTAAACCAGACTTACTATTCACAGCAAACTGCGCACGATTCAGCCAAAGGGTTTTAAGATATCTGAAACCAAGTTGCCCATTTGCCTACCCATCAAACTCACTATGTCGACTAAGGCTGCGCCCTCCCCACCCAGCTCTCAGGGATCAGCGTCCATCTGCTTCCAGGTGCTCGCTTGCGGCTCTCTGCTCGCCAGCCTGGGAACCATGGGGGGCCGCCCGATCGAGGCCGCCGAAGCCAACAAGCCCCTGCTGGTGGGGGCGGCCAGCAGCCTCAGTGAACCACTCCAGGCCCTGGCCCCTGGCTTCGCCGCAGCCCAAAAAGTGGCAGCGCCAAGCTTTAACTTCGCCGCTTCTGGTGTGTTGCAGCAGCAGATCCAAATGGGAGCTCCCATCGATGTCTTCATATCGGCTGGAGAGAAGCCAATGGACCGGCTGGAGAAGGCTGGCCTGCTGGTGGCCGGCAGCCGTCGAGTGATCGCCGGCAACCAGCTGGTGCTGGTGGTGCCCTCCCGCTCGCCCCTGCGCTCGCTGCAGTTCGGTGGACTGGACAGCATCGCCATCCGCCGCATTGCCATCGGCGATAACAGCGTGCCCGCCGGCGACTATGGACGTCAGACCCTGGCCTACTACCGTCTCAGTGAAGCAGTGAAGGCTAAATTGGTGCCCATGGGCTCGGTTCGGGCCGTGGCCAATGCCGTAGCCGCAGGCCATGTTGATGCTGGCATTGTTTACAAAAGCGATGCCCATAATGTGCCAAATCTGCGCATTGTCGCGGGCGCCCCCGAAGCCAGCCACGCACCGATTCGCTATAGCGCCGCCGTGATCACCACCAGCCGCCAAACGAAATTGGCCAGCACCTACCTGGACAGCCTCACCGCGGCCCAGGCGAGGCAGCTGTTCCGCCGCTACGGCCTGCTGCCCCTGCCCGTGGCGGCGAAGCGATGAACGGGGCCAACCCCGAGCTCTCTCCCCTGTGGCTATCCCTGCGCAGCGCCAGCCTGGCGGTGCTGTTGGTGGCGCCCCTGGGCTTTGCCTGCGCCACAGGCCTGCGGCAATTGCGGGGCTGGCAGCGGGGCCTGGCCGAACTGGCGGTGCTCTCGCCCCTGGTGCTGCCGCCCACGGTGGTGGGCTTCATCCTGTTGCAACTGTTGGGCCGGTACGGACCGATGGGCGGCCTACTCGGCCATGTCGGCTTCGAGATCGTGTTCAGCTGGCAGGCCACGGTGCTGAGCTCGGCGGTGGCGGCCTTCCCGCTGATGGTGCGCTCCGCCCTGGCGTCCCTGGAGCAGATCGATGGGGCCCTGCCCCAGGTGGCCCGCAGCCTGGGGGCCAGTGAGGGACGAATTCTGCGCCAGATCGTGCTGCCCTTGGCGATGCCGGGCCTGGTGGCGGGGGTGAGCCTCAGTTTTGCCCGAGCCCTAGGGGAATTCGGCACCACGTTGATGCTGGCGGGCAACATCCCTGGCCAGACCCAGACCTTGCCCCTGGCGATTTTCGCCGCGGTGGACGCCGGTGAGACGGGCCTGGCCTGGTTTTGGACCCTGCTGGTGCTGGTGCTCAATGGCTGTTGCCTGCTGGTGATGCAGCTGTTTGAAACGCGAGCCAACCGGCGTCCGCCCGGCCGAAACCAGCTCTGGGGGGTGGGCCGGCGCCTGGGGCGCGTGGCCTGGACGTTGCGGCGCCGGGCCAGACCCCTTGCCAGCCAGGACACCAGCAGCATGAACCAAGGGGGCCCGGCGAGCCCCTTCTTTCTCAAGGTGGACCTGAATCACCAGCTGGGTCCCTTTGCCCTGCAATTGGCTTTCAGCAGCTCCAGCCGCAGGCTCGGCATCCTCGGTGCTTCCGGGGCCGGCAAAAGTCAGCTGCTGCGCTGCCTGGCCGGGCTAGAAACACCTCAATGGGGTCGGATTGAACTCAACGGCCGGGTGCTATTTGACAGCGAAAGCAAGATCAACGTGCCGTTGCAAAGGCGGCGCATCGGCCTGGTCGTGCAGCACTACGCCCTATTTCCCCACCTCAATGTGGCGGAGAACGTCGGATTTTCTTTGTCAAGGTTGCCACCCGAACAGCGACAGGAACGGGTTAGGCACCAACTCGAGCGGGTAGGGCTTCGCGAACTGGGCCATCGCTATCCGAGCCAACTCTCCGGTGGCCAACAGCAACGCATCGCCCTGGCCCGGGCCCTGGCCAGCGAACCGGACTTGCTCCTGCTTGATGAACCCTTCTCTGCCCAAGACACTTACCGGCGCCGTCACTTACAGCAACAACTCGCCGACCTACTCCAGGACTGCCAGGTGCCCGCCCTGCTCGTGACCCACGACCTCGAGGAGGCTTACCGGCTCAGCGACGATCTGCTGGTGATCAACCAGGGGAAACTGCTAGCCCATGGACCCAAACATGAGGTCTTTGACCAACCCCAGGACCTGGTGGTGGCACAGCTGAGTGGCTGCAAAAACTTTTCCCGGGTTCGCCCGCTTTCCCCGACCACACTTTGGGCCATGGATTGGCAGCTGGAGATCCACCAGCCAGAAGGGGTGGATGCCGAGATCAGCCATGTGGGCATTCGCGCTAACCATTTAAAACTGGTGGCGATCGATCAGATCCAGCAGCCCCTAACCAGTAATCAATGGCTGTGCCAATTGATCAAGGCAAGTGAGGGGCCCTTCCAGGTGAGTGCCTATGTGGTGCCAAACGACAGCCCGGGCCCCAACCAGCAGCCAATCCAGGTGGAAGTGCGCCGCACTGAATGGCAGCAGCTTTGCGATCGTCGCCAACCCTGGGTGCTGCAGTTACCAGTGAAGCAGCTGATGCTGCTGCATTGCAGCGCAGGGAATGCCCAGCAGATCTCATTATTATAAGTAGATCGAAGCCAGCTCCCTTCAACCGCCCAAATAGGCCATTTTGGCGGCCGATCTTGCGACGGCTGGTGTTGCCCCAGGCGGTGCGCAGCCGCTGGACCGGCTATCCGAATGCCTGCGGCCAGCCCTACAGGGGCGAAATCGGCCTCATGGGCGCCAAAGCCCGCCTAGATGGCCAGATGGAAGAAGCCGCCAAGATTTTCCTAGGCGGATCGATGGGAGTCGAGCCCCAGTTGGCGGCCCTGCACGGCACGGCCGTTCCCCTGAGCGCCCTGCCTGATGTGCTGGAAACCCTGCTGGTGGAACGTTTCGGAGCCCGGCGACGCAGCCAGACCCTCTGAAACCCCTACCGCTTCCGGCCGGGGCGGGCCGGCTGCCAACCCCAGGGACCTACCCCCATCCCCCGATCCGGGGGGCCTGGCCCCCGATTCCCCTTGCTCCGTTGCTGAGTCGTCCGTGTCCAAGCCGCACCTGCCGCCGGCACCGACCGGTTCAAAGCGCGGCCAGGTCGCCGCAACTGCCAGGGTGGATCCAGCTGCCCGGTGGCTGACCATGCTCCGCCTGGGATCTGAATCGTCTGACCCGCCGCCCCTGCCGCCCGAGGGTAGCCTGGAGCGCTGGCAGCTGCTCCAGGAGTTGGGACGCAGCACCAGCGACCTCGGCCCCTGGCTGGCTGGCCTGGCCTCGGGCAGCCTGGCCCCCGAGCTGGATCTGCTCGTCACCCTGGCCGGCCGGGTGGATCGGGGGGGCGCTGAACTCCTGCTGGACCTGGCGACGGACTTTGGCCTGCCGCGACTGCTGCTGGCCCTGGAGCAGGCCCTGCCGGCCCTGCCCGCCGCCAGCCGGACGGTATGGCTGGAGCCCCTCCTGGCCCTGGCCCCGGACGAGCCTGGCTGGCTGGCCCTGCTGGGGGCCTTCCAAGACCCCCGCGTGGCCGAACGGTTGCGGCGGGCCCTGGCCCGCCGCCTGGATGCCCCACTCCTGGAGCGACTCGGCCATCAACGGCAGGGCGAGGATGGCGCCCTGCTCCTCAACATCAGCCTGGCGCCCGGCCCCCGGACCCTGCGCCATGGGGCCTTGGAAGGCCTGGCCCTGGGCCTGTCGGCCTGGCCCCTGGAGCCCCTGCACTCCGGCCTGGCGACCCTGGCGGAAGACCTAGATCCCGACCTGGCCGCCAAGGCGGTGGATCTACTGGCGCGCTTACCCCAGGGCCAACGCCAGCTACGGCGCCTAGCCCAACGCCCCCTGGCGGCCCCAGTGCAAGGTCGGCTGCAGCGGCGCCTGCGGCGCTCCCCCCTGGTGCTGGTGGTGCATGGCCGCAGTGGTGGCCTGATTCCAGGGGAGCTGGGGGATTGGGCGCGGGAACTGGAGCAGCGGCGCGGCGCCCCGGTGCTGCTGCAGGCCCTCACGAGCGACGCCCCCGATCCCGGCGCAACGTTCTGGGCTGGGGCCCAGCGGGCTGGGGCGATCGGCCTGGTGCCCTTGCTGCTCCTGCCTGGGGGCCACGTGCGCAAGGACGTGCCGGCGATCGCCCGGGCTTGGCGCACCCGCCTGGGCCCGGGCCCGGCCATCGCGCTCCAGCGCTATCCCTTCCTGGGGGCCTGGCCGGCCTGGCAACACCTGCTGGCTGCCCAGCTGGCGGATCGCCAGGCGTATGCGGCCATCCACTGGCTTCACCACCCCCTGGAGGGCTCCCTGGCCCAGCGCTATCTGGCCCACCTGGGCACGGTGCTGGGCAGTGCTGGGCTGCCTACTCCATACACTGCACAACTGGCGGATCTGGTGTTGCCTGTGGATCGCCCCGAACCAGGACCCGTGGCTGTGCTGCCCCTGACCCTGGCCAGCAACCGGCTCACCGACACGCTCGACGCCGGCCAACGGATGGCTCTCCCACCAGGCCAAGCCCGCCCCCCCCAGCCCCTTCCTCCCCTGTTGCAGCAGCCCGCCATCCGCCAGTTCCTGCTCACGGCGCTTGAGGCCTTGCCATGAGCAGCGAGGCGAGCGGCCCGAACGCCAGCGGCACCGAACCCGTGGTCCAAGGGGTCGATGGACCCGATGGGTTAGGCAACACCTTGCCGGGCACGGTGTATCTCGTCGGGGCGGGTCCGGGCGACCCCGACCTGCTCACCCTCAAGGCCCATCGGCTGCTCAGCCGCTGCGATGCCCTCGTCTACGACTCCCTGGTGCCCCGGGCCCTGCTCGACCTGGTGCCGGAGGGCTGCGAGTGCCATTTCGTCGGCAAGCGCCGCGGCCACCATTCCGTGCCGCAACGCACCACCAATACGGTGCTGGTGGAGCTGGCCCAACGCCACCGCTGCATCGTGCGACTCAAGGGGGGCGACCCCTTCCTGTTCGGCCGCGGCGGCGAGGAGGCCGCCCACCTGGTCAAACAGGGGGTGGCCGTGCAGGTGGTGCCTGGGGTAACGGCGGGCATCGCCGCGCCGGCCTACGCGGGAATCCCCGTGACCCATCGGCGGGCCGGCTCGAGCGTCACCTTCGTGACCGGCCATGAGGAGATTGATAAGGGGCGCCCCGGCGTCGATTGGCGCGGCCTGGCCCGCAGCAGCGATGGGCTCGTGATCTACATGGGCCTGCACAACCTTCCCCAGATCTGCGCTGAACTGATGGCCGGCGGCTTGGCCGGCAGCACCCCGGCGGCGGTGGTGCAGCAGGGCACCGTGACGGGCCAACGCCAGCTGATCACCGCCCTCGCCGACCTGGCCGACCGGGTTGAGGCCGAACGCTTCGGTTCCCCCGCGATCGTGGTGATTGGCGCCGTGGTGGCGGAGCGGATTCCCCAGTGCGCCCCGGAACCGGCCCTGGTGGAGATGCCGATTCCCTTCTGAGGCAATCGCCCTACTCCAGCCGCAAGACCCCCTGGGTGCGTTCCCGGCGCTGCTGGTCCTGGGCCCGGTAGGCCTCCTGGCAGCCGTCCCGGGGCGACAGCACGCAGCTCACGTAGTTGGAAGCATCCACCAGGGCAGCGCGGATCGCCTTGGCCGCAGGCGTGCGCTGGGACTGGCTGTTGTTCGAGCCAAATTGCAGGGTGCCGGCGGCGGCGGTGAGGGCCTGGCCGGTGGTGCCCATGGTGGGAGCGAGCCAGAGGGCGAGGCCGGCGGCTGGCGCCAGGCTGCCGCCATTGGAACGGGCTTCAGCCGTGTTGCTAGCCCGCCCTTCGACGGTGCGCGCACCGATGATCTCGCCGGTGCTGCTATCGACAATGCGGATATCGAGGGCAACGTAATCCCTGCTTTCCAGCTGCTGCTTAGCGGTGCCAAAACCGAGCAGGCCGAAGTTGCTGCCGGACTGTTTGTTCTCCACGTTGTTGTCGTAGGCCGTAAGGGTGCCCAGCACGATGTAGCGGGCGCCGGTCATCTGACCCTTTTTGGCGGCGTTGCTGCCCTTTTTGACGATGCCCAACTCGGCCAGCTCCTGCTCCGACAACACCTGCTTGAGGTTGCTGCGCTCCACCACCTGGATGTCACCGGTGGCCTGGAGCTCATTGGCCAAGGCGGCGGCCAGGTCCTGGGCCACCGATCCCTGCCACCACCAGGTGGGCTGGGTCACCGTGTTCTTGAACTCCGGCACCGACACGGTGGGCTTGGTCCAGGGGCGCACCGGCCGGGGCGGCTGGTCAGGCTGGCGATAGGGAGCCTGTTGATAGGGCTGCTGG
>CAMAVE010000045.1 GCA_945861595.1 Synechococcus sp. UW140 | reverse complement strand
TCGCTGCGGGCGCGACGGGCAAACAGCTCCAGCTGGCCGACCCGAAGAAAGGAGGGGGCCACCCGGGTGGTGATCGCCGCCGGGTTATCCACCAGGATGTCGGGATCGAACGACCGGGAGTTCGGGGAATACCAGGGCCGGCGCACGGTTTCGCTGCGCGACATGTAGAGCGTGAGGGACCTGGAGGTGGGAACCCCCAGGGCGTGCATGAACTCTTGGGCCAGAAACTCGCGCACGCTGGAGCGCAGCACGGCGCGACCATCGGCCCCGCGGCAGTAGGGCGTGGGGCCACCGCCCTTGAGTTGCATCTCCCAGCGGTGGCCCTGGAAAATGCCCTCGAACACGGAAATGGCCCGGCCATCGCCATAACCATTGCCGGTTCCAAACGGACACTGCTGGATGTATTCCGTGCCATAGATCGAGAGGGCGTAGCCGGTTGCCCAGCCCCAGGGCCGCATCGGCTCGCGCGCCACGCTGATATCGCCGGAAAAGAGGCGGCGGAACTCGTCGTCCTGGGCCAGCCCATCGCTGAGGCCCAGCTCGTCGAACAGGCTTGGGCTGTGGGCGACATACTCGGGCGCTGGAATCGCCGTGGGGGTGACCGGCACGTAATGGCCGGAGAACACTTGGCGGGGCCGGTGATCGTTGCCATCGGCGGTGGCCTGGGGATCCGCCTGGAGCGACTCCAGCAGTGAATAGTCGGCCCGCTTGGCAAACTCCGCGAAGCTGGTCGTGGGGGGCGAATCGACCCCACTCGCTTGGGCTGGCATGGGGCCGATCGTCACGGGTCTCTCGGGCTCGGGGCTTGGCGGGGGCTGGCCCTGGCGCTCTCGTCATCATCCCAAGCAGCGCCCGCTCGTGCAGGCCAGGCCCAGTCCTGTTTCGGCCCAGCCCCTGCCAGGGCAGCGCATTCGGGCCAGAGCGTCCGGGCCCAGATCCGCAGCCGGCCGCCAGATGAGACAGACTCTTAGCAATCCGTTACAAAAGCCATGACGGTCGGTCAGTTGTTTCTTGCCAGCCTGTCCAGCGGGGTGATCAGCCCGTCGGAGCTCTCCTGGCTCACGGCCCAGCAGGACCGCTTTTCGCGCCTGGAGGAGGCCACGGCCCTGCGCCTCGGCCGCCTGCTCGACCAGGGCGCTATTCAGCTGGGCTGCCGCCTTTCGCCCACCAAGCTCCACCACGCCGCCGTGCGGGATGGCTGGATCGAGCCCCTCGGCCGCCGCCGCCATCGCCGCCCGGCCTAGGGGCTTTACAACCTGTTACAATGACCTCAGTTGAATCGCTCCCATGGTTGCTCCCGCTTCCCGCTTCGGTTTTGTTGCCTTCGCTGAAACCTGGAATGGCCGCCTGGCCATGCTCGGCTTTGTGATCGGCCTCGGCACCGAGCTACTCACCGGCCAAGGCATCTTGACCCAGATTGGCCTCGGCTGATAGCTGATTTCTAGAAGCTGATTAATGGGCCCGGACAGCTGTGCTGTTCGGGCTTTTTGCTGCCCTTCTAGCCAAAGCAACTCACTTTTGTGGCGCCCCATGGGGGTGTCGGATGGGTAGCAAGTTGCCTGGGCAGGAGATGGCTGATCGCCAATCCGTGGGATTTGAAGGCCGGCTTCTCATCGGCCATGGCATGGATGGGTTTCTGGGTCGGTTGCAATAAAAAGCCGCTAAATTAAGCGCTTAGGCTTAATTTAGCGGCTTTTTTGCTTGGCTAATTTGGTAAACTTTCGCCCATTAATTGAAGATTCCTGGGGATCTTCCTTGGGCATTGTTTGCCTTACGAAGCCTGTTGGTAAAGCGCTTCCAGTCGCTCGCGGCTGAGATCGACGTAGAGCACTTCTTCGCCAGGCTCGGGTGCCTCCGGATGGCGGGCCCGGCGGCTGCCCTGGGGCCTAGGCGCTGGGGCAGCCGCGGCTCGGCGCAGGGTTTGGGTCATTAGGGCAAAGGCCCCACCGCCGATCACGGCGAAGCAAATCAGGTAAACGCCAACCAAGATGTTTTCCACGGCTCACTTTTGCTTTGCGTCAGCCTAGTGTGACGAAACGTTAAGTGTGGCTTCGGGCTTGGGGTGGATGGAGGAAATGCTGGTCCCAAGCCCCCCCATCTCCGGGCCTGACGGGGCCCCCTCGGGCTACGAATCTGCCGCGGCAGCCGGTTTCACCATCGCCTTCTGCCTCGAGGGGCAACTGCGTCTCGATGACCAGCCCGCCCTGCACGACGCGGTGGCCCTGGCCCGCCGTCACCCAGGCAGCCGTTTGATCGTGCTGGCGACGCGGCCCGAGGACCAGCGCCTGCGCGGCCCCCACCAGCGGCGCATCGAGGCCCAGGCCCTGGCGTCGTTGCGCTCGCGCCTGGCGGCCCAGGGCATTCCCCTGCTGGCCTTCCCCCAGCAGACCACCACCGCCGCCCTGGCCGAGCTTCGCCCGCTGCTGCGCCCGGATCGGCTGCTCCAGGCCCAGCAGAGCCGGCTGTTTGGCGACTGGCCCGTCTCCCCTGAGCGCTTCCCTTTGGTGTTCAGCGACTTTCGCCGCAGCCTGGAGCGCCCGCCCGAAGCCCCCCTGCCCCCGCCCGATCTCACTGGCCTGGGCTGGACGGCGGCCGCCTGGCCCGAGGCCTGGCCCCAGGAGTGGCTGCGGCCCGTTGATCCGGATCCGGCAGCCGATCCCGGCCCGTTTGACGGGCCCGCCGAGGCCATCGATGCCCTGGCGGTGCCCCTGGGCGATCCCCTGGGAGAGCGTTACTTAGACCCCCAAAGCGACCCCCGCAGCGCCTTCCCCTTTCGGGGCGATGGGCCCACGGCCCTGGCCCGGCTCCAGCACTTCTGTTTCGGCTCCGATGGCCTGCGCCTCTACAAGGCCCGCCGCAACGGCCTGGTGGGCACGGAGTTCTCCTCCAAGCTCTCGCCCTTTTTGGCCCTGGGGTCCCTCTCGGTGCGGCGGATCTGGCAGGAGATCCAGCGCTATCAGGCCCTCCATGGCGCCGACGAGGGCTCCGATTGGCTCAAGCAGGAGCTGCTCTGGCGCGAGTTCTTCCTCTGGTCGGAGCAGCGCCACGGCGCCGCCTTCCATCGCGCCAGCGGCCTGCAAAACCGCCAGCCGGCCTGGGTCGAGAACCGGGAGCTGTTTGCCCGTTGGTGCCGCGCCGATGGCGGCCACCCCCTGATCGATGCCCAGCTGCGCGAATTACGCGCTACCGGCTACCTCTCCAACCGGGGCCGCCAGTGGGTGGCGTCCCACTTCATCAACAGCCTGCAGCTGCCCTGGATCTGGGGCGCCCGCTTCTTTGAGTGGTGGTTGATCGATGCTGAGCCGGCCCTGAATACGGGCAACTGGGCCTACCTGGCCGGGGTGGGCTCCGACCCCCGCAGCTTTGGTGGCTCGCCCCGCCGCTTCGACCTCGAGCGCCAGGTTGGTCTCTATGACCCCGAGCAAACCCATCGCCAGCGCTGGTCCTGAGCCCATGAGCCCCACCCCATGACCCCCACCTTGATCCTGGGCGACCAGCTGCACCAGGACTGGTTCAGCCCCTCGCCCCTGCAGCTGGCGGCCGGCGATGTCGTGGTGATGGTCGAAGACCTGGCCGTGGCCTCCGCCTACCGCTACCACCAGCTGCGGCTGCTGCACACCTTCGTGGCCATGCGCAGCTTCCGCGATGCCCTGCGGGAGCGCGGCGTGGCGGTGCGCTATTTCGAGCTGCCCGATTCCGTGGACTGCTCCTTCTGGCAGCGGCTGGCTTCCGAGCTGGCGGGTCACGGGGAGTTGCGGGTGGCGGAGGTTGCCGATCGCCGCTTTGGGGCCCGGCTGCAGCGCTTCTGCCAGGAGCAGGCGGTGGCATTAACGGTGCTGCCGTCGCCCGCCTTCCTGGAATCGGTTGCCGAGAGCCGGGCCTGGTTTGAGGGGCGGCGCCGGCCGCTGATGAAGAGCTTCTACGAGCGCCAGCGCCGCCGGCTCGGCCTGTTGCTGGAGGCCGACGGCACCCCCACCGGTGGCCGCTGGAGTTTCGATGCTGAGAACCGGCGCCGCCTGCCGAAGGGCTACTTGGAGCCGCCCCTGCCGCCGGTGCCCGTTAGCCCCCATGAGCCGGCGGTGCGCGCCCTGATCGGCCGCCATTTCGCCAGCCACCCCGGCGAGCTCGGCCCCCTCTGGATTCCCTACGACCACCCCCAGGCCCAGGCCTGGCTGGAGAGCTTCCTGGAGGAGCGGCTGGCGGGATTCGGCCCCTACGAAGACGCCCTCAGCCAAAGCCACGACACCCTGCACCATTCCCTGCTCTCGCCCCTGCTCAACACGGGCCTGCTGACGCCGGCCGCCGTGATCGGGGCCTGCCTGGCCCAGGCCGCCAGCCGCCAGGCCAGCGCCGAGCCGGTGCCGATCGCGTCGCTGGAGGGTTTCCTGCGTCAGCTGATCGGTTGGCGCGAGTTTGTGCGCGGCATCGATCGGGTCCACGGCGAGCACCAGGCCAGCTCAAATTTTTGGAACCACCAGCGCCGGCTGGCCCCCTGCTGGGACGAGGGCAGCACCGGCCTGCCGCCCCTGGATCAGGCAATCCGCCGGGTGAACCGGCTCGGCTACAACCACCACATCGAGCGCCTGATGGTGATCAGCAGCCTGATGTTGCTCTGTGAGATCCACCCGGGCGAGGTGCATCGCTGGTTCATGGAGCGCTACCTCGATTCCTATGAATGGGTGATGGGTCCGAATGTCTATGGCATGGGCCAGATGAGTGATGGCGGCATTTTTGCCACCAAGCCCTACATCTGCGGCTCCAATTACATCCTCAAGATGGGGGACTACAAACGCGGCCCTTGGTGTGAAATTTGGGATGGGCTCTATTGGCGCTTCATCGAACGCCACCGCCCCTTTTTTCAGGCCAATCCGCGCCTCTCGATGATGGTGCACCTGCTGGATCGCATCGAACCGGATCGGCGCCAGCGTCTCCATAGCGCCGCCGATGCCTTCCTCAGCCGCGCCACCCTGGTGGCGCCCTGAATTCCGCCTTGCCCGTGCCCGCCCCCACCGACAGGGATTCCGCCAACCAGGATTTCGCTGAGAACGCTGTTGCTGCAAGCGATGGAGCCAAAGGCCCGGCCCCGGCTGGGGCAGCCCTGGGCCCGCCGGCCTTGCTGGAGCGTCTCGCTGCGGTGGAGGGCATGGGCCCGGGCCGGCGCCGGCTGGTGGTGGTGCTCCCCCAGCTGGGTGATTTCGACAGCCTCGAATACGCCCAGGCCCTGGTTAGCGCCCTGCCCCAGCTGGAGGCTGCGGGCATCGCCCTGCTGGCGATCGGCATCGGCAATCAGGAGAGCCGCGAGCGTTTCTGTGCCTTCACGGGTTTCCCCAGGGAGCGGCTGCTGGTGGATCCCGAGCCCCAGCTGCACCAGGCCCTGGGGCTCTACGCCGGTCTGACCCAGGTGGGCGGACCCTGGCCCAATCTCTTGCTGATGTGTGCCGGCATCGGCTCCCCCGGCACCCTGGCGGAGGTGCTGCGCGGCTACACCGGCGATCGCAGTGCCCCCCAGCGCATCGCCGACGACGAGACGATCCAGGCGGGCCCCCTACCGCCGATCCAGGGCTCTTTTTTTGCCCGGGCGGGTGGTTCGGGTTTCCTGCGGCCCTTCGAACTGGCCACGGTGCGCCTCCAGAACATGGCCGAAGTGCTCGGCCATTGGCGCACCTATGTGCCCCGCGACGACTTCCTCACCCAGCGGGGCGGCACCTTCCTGCTCGAGGCCGACGACTCCTTGCTCTACCGCCACATTGACCAGGGCATCCTCGGTTTTTCGGCCACCATGGCCCGGCCGTTGGGTTTCCTGGATCCCTGGTTGGGCTGAAGACTGCCCCGGATCAAGCCAGGCCTGGATCAGGCCAGATCCAGATCGAGCCCCAGCTGCAGCGGCCTTGTGGCGTCATCTTTAGGGGTGGAACTGGAACTGCGCCGCCGCCCACCCTTAGACGCTGAGCGGCTTCTGGTGCCGCCGGAGCGGCGCGAGCCATGGGTTTGCAGGACCGTGGCGGCCCACTCCCGGAACCCGGGCTCCTGGCGCCGGTCCCAGATCCGCTGCTTCGCTTCCCGGGCCGCGGCGGCCGGGTCCACCAGCGGCAGGGGGTAGTCGACCCCGAGCACACAGCCCGCGCTGGTTTGGGTCGACAACGGCATGGTCCAGGGTTCATGCAGGTGCACTACGGGCACCCGCGCCAGTTCCGGCAGCCACTGGCGCAGGAATTGCCCCTGGGGGTCATGGTCCTGGCCCTGCTTGATCGGGTTGTAGATCCGGATCGTGTTGATGCCCGTGGTGCCGGATTGCATCTGGCACTGGCTCCAGTGGATGCCCGGCTCGTAGTCCACGAACAGGCGCGCCAGCACCAGGCCGCTGTCGCGCCAGGGCAGCCAGAGCTGGTAGCTCGCCACCGACATCAACATCGCCCGCATGCGGAAGTTGATCCAACCCGTGGCGATCAGGGCCCGCATGCAGGCATCCACGAACGGCAGGCCGGTGCGCCCCGCGGCCCAGGCGGCCAGCCGCTCCGGTTCGCTGGCCCGCAGGCCGGCGGTGAGCGGGTGCAGCTCCTTGAACTCCAGATCCGGTTGGCTTTCCAGCTTCTGGATGAAGTGGCAATGCCAGTGCAGCCGCTCGTCAAAGCCCCGCAGGGCCCGGGGCCAGTCGCCCCGTTGCGGGGCGGGCAGGCCCTTCAGGTCCGCGAGGCGGCCGCGGCTGCGCTGCACGATCTCCCGCATCGAGAGGGTGCCCCAGCTCAGGTGGGGCGAGAGGCGCGAGCAACTGGCAAAGGCCGTGCCTGGGCTCGAGAGCTCCCGGTGGTAGCGGGCGCCCCGCTGGGCCAGAAAGCTCTCCAGCAGGGCTAAACCGGCTTGGCGCCCCCCTGGCTGGCGGCCGGGGCAGGGGTCGCCCGCCAAGCCCAGATCCTGGGCGCTGGGGATGGCGCCGGGCTCGATGCCCCCAAGCGGCGTTAAGGCCTCTGGCGGTGGGCTGATCGCTTCGGCCATGCGCCCTTCCCAGCGGCGGGCCCAGCCGTTGCGGCTCTTCAGCCGGCGGATCACGCCGAACTGGGGCAGCTCGATCCAGGCGATGCCGTGGCGTTGGGCCCAGGCGGCCACCCGCCGGTCGCGGGCATAGGTCCAGCCGTTGCCGGTTTCCTCATGGCTCCAGAGGCCGGCGATGCCGAACTGGCGGCGGGCCCGCTCCAGCACGGCCTCCACAGACCCCGTGCGCACGATCAGGGGCTGGCCCAGCCGCGCTAGCCCCTGGCGTAAATCCTCCAGGCTCTCGGCGCAGAAGGCCCACTGGCGAGCCGAGGCATCGGCCTGCTGCCACAGTTCAGGCTCCACCACCACCAGGGGCAGCACCGGTCCGCGGCGACAGGCGTGGAGCAGCGGCTGGTGGTCGACCAGCCGCAGATCCCGCTTAAACCAAACGACCTGCAACCCCTCCATGGGCGCGACCCTAGGGAGTTTGGGCCTGGCCCTAGGACCGGCTTGGGGACTCCCCAAAGGGGGCTAGACCGGATTAGGCCCGCTCGAACTCAATCAGACGGGAGAAATAGAAGGGGGCCTGGTTGAGGCTGCGGCGCACCAGGCGGAAGCCCCTGCGTTCCGCCGCCGCCACGATGCCGCTTTCGCGCAGGGTGTAGGCCCGGGTGGTCTTGCTGGGGCCGGGGAACAGTTCGCCGATGCGCTTGAGCACCGCCAGCAGCGGCGTGTAGGGGGCAAAACTCACCAGCAGGCGGCGTTCGGCCAAGGAGGCCAGATGTTCCACCATCTGTTCGGCCGGTTCCTGCGGGTAGTGGATGAACACATCCAGGCAGATCACGGTGTCGTAGCGGCCCTCCAGGCTCTCCAGATCGGAGGCACTGAACTGCAGGCGGGCCGGATCGATGCCCTGCTCAGTCGCCCGGCGGCTGGCCTCGTTGACCATCGCCTCGGAGAGGTCGCTGGCCTGGATGCTGCCGGCCCCCAGGGCCGCCAGGGGCAGGCTGAGGCTGCCGACGCCGCAGCCGGCATCACAGAAACTGCGCTCGGCCAGGTTGCCCTCTTCTTGCAGCCAGGCCAGCACCTGGTCCACCGTTTTCTGGTGGCCGATGCGGATGTTGCGCTGAACCTTGTTGACGTCTTCGCTGTCGCTGTAGATGCGATTCCAGCGATCAAAGCCGGTGCTATTGAAATAGGCCTCCACCACAGACTTCTCGCTGTCCTTGGCCGATGGAGTTGGGGCGTTTGCAGTAGCGCCTGCGTCGGTCTGGGACGTGTTGTCCAGGAGCTGCTCGGGGGCCATCGGAAACGGCTGGTGCGACAACGTTGGCCGGGATCCTAGGCAGGTTGGCTGCTGGGCCCGCTCCGCTGCCAGGCCAGGGCAGGGGCCGCCCCACTCCAGCGCAGGGTCTCGGCGAGGGGCAGGCCCACGAGCAGGCTTTCGATCGGCCGGTCGTCGCCCAAGACCCGCCGGGGGCTCACCGTGGCGGCGGCGATCGTGGCTTCCACCTCGCCGCCCCAGCGGACCAGGCGCCGCACCCCCTCCAGAAGGGGCAGGGTCACCCCCGCCAGGGTGCCGTCCGGGAGGCGGCAGGTGCCCTGTTCCACCAGCAGCTCCCGCTCATCCCAACGGTGGCGGCCATCGGCCAGGCCGTAGGGGGCCAGGGCATCACTCACCAGCACCAGCTGGTCACCCGCCAGCCGTTGCAGCAACACCGCCATCGATGGCGCCACATGGACGCCATCGGCGATCAGGCCCAGGTGCACCCCGCCCCCCAACAGGGCCGCCGCCACGGGCCCAGGGGCCCGGTGGTGCAGGCCGGCCATGGCGTTGAGGCTGTGGGTGAGCATCGACACGCCGGCGCCATAGGCGGCGCTGGCCTCGGCCTCATTGGCCTCGCTGTGGCCGAGGCTCACCACAACCCCCAGCTCCAGGAGGGCCCCGATCACCTCGCCGGCTCCCTCCAGTTCCGGGGCCAGGGTGACCAGGGCGATCTCCTCTTCAAACCCGCCGATCCGCTCCAGCAGGGCCGGGCGGCTGGGCGCACAGAGATGGAGGGCGGGATGGGCGCCGCGGCGGGCGTGGGCCAGGAACGGACCCTCCAGGTGGGCGCCCAGCAGGCGGCAGCGGCCGCTGCGGTGCCGCTGCCGGGCGGCCCGCAGCACGGCCAGGGCCTGGCGCAGGGGCGCCACGGCGCAGGTCACCAGGGTGGGGCAGATCGCTTCAACGCCATCGCGCCAGAGCAGCTCCAACAGGGTCTCCAGCTCGGGTAGGTCGGCGTCGGACAGTTCCGGGAAGGCCAGGCCCAGGCCGCCATTGATCTGCAGGTCCACCCCGCCGGGGCTGAGCCAGTCCCCCTGCCAGTCGGCTCCGGCCGCGGCGCTGCCGGGGGCCAGGGCTTGCACGGCGGCAATTTGGTTCTGGCCATCGAGGCCGATCCGCCAGAGCTGGGGGCCGCCCCCGGGCAGGCGGATGTTGCTGAGCCAGCGCATCGAGACAACTCCCGCCGGGGGAGGGCGAAGGGGTGCCGAAGCGGGAGAATGCCATCCTCGCCGCTCCTTTGCCCTTTTCGTCCCATGGCCGTTGCCCCGCGCGACTCCAGCGCTGCCCCCGCGCCCGGCGACCAGGCCCCTGGTTCCTCTGGGGCGCACCTAGTGGCGGTGGTGATGGGCAGCGATTCGGACCTGCCCACCATGGAGCCGGCCGTGGCGCTGTTGCGGCGGTTTGGCGTTGGCGTTGAGGTGCGGGTGCTCTCGGCCCACCGCACGCCCCTAGAGATGGTGGCCTTTGCCCAGGCGGCCGCCGGCCGGGGCCTCAAGGTGGTGATCGCCGGGGCCGGTGGCGCCGCCCACCTGCCCGGCATGGTGGCCTCGCTCACCACGTTGCCGGTGATTGGCGTGCCGGTGCAGAGCCGGGCCCTCTCGGGCGTGGATTCGCTCCATTCGATCGTGCAGATGCCGGCCGGGATCCCGGTGGCCACCGTGGCGATTGGCAATGGGGTCAATGCCGGCCTGCTGGCGGTGCAGATCCTCGCCACCGCCGACGCTGGCCTGGCCGACAAGTTGCTCGCTTACCGCCGCGAACTCCATGGCCAGGTGACCAGCAAAGATGCCCGCCTGCAGGAGCTGGGCAGTGCGGCCTACCTGGAGGCGATGGCGGGGCCGCGATGATCGAGCGTCTGGTGCTGCCGCCCTGGCTTCGGCTGGGCCTGATCCTGCCCCTGCTGGTGCTCAACCTCTGGGTGCTGCGCCAGTTGCTGCTGCCCTTAGCGCCCTTCCCGGCCCTGTTCATCGGCGCGGCCCTGATCGCCTTTTTGCTCGACATTCCCACCCGCTGGCTGCACGGCCGCGGCCTGCCCCGGGGCATAGCCGTATTGCTGGTGGTGGGCCTCGCGCTGGGCCTGCTGGTGCTCTCCGCCCTCTGGCTCGTGCCCCGGCTGGTGGAACAGCTGGTGGGGCTGATCAATGCCCTGCCGGGCTGGCTGTCCGAGGGGGAGCGCTGGCTCAAGGTGCTCGAGGAGTGGGCCGCCGAACGGGGCCTGCCCACCGAATTCGGCGACCTCAGCAGCAGCCTGTTGACCCGCACCAGCCAGGTGGCCAGCCAGCTGAGCCAGCGGCTGCTCAGCCTGCTCGGCGCCACCGTTGGCCTCACGGTCAACACCTTGATCGTCACGGTGCTGGCGGTGTTTCTGTTGCTCGGCGGTGAGGCGATCGTGGCCGGCCTGGCCCGCTGGCTGCCGGCCGCCTGGAGTGGCCTGCTGCTCACCACCTTGGGCCGCACCTTCCGGGGCTATTTCGCCGGCCAGGTGGTGCTTGCCTTGATCCTCAGCGGCGCCCAGATGGTGGTGTTCACCCTGCTGGGCATTCCCTATGGGGTGTTGTTTGCCGTGCTGATCGGCTTCACCACCCTGGTGCCCTACGCCAGTGCCGTCACGATCCTGCTGGTGAGCCTGCTGCTGGCTTTGGAGGATCCCCGCACCGGCCTGGAGGTGCTGGCGGCGGCCATCAGCGTGGGTCAGGTGGTGGACCAGGTGATCCAGCCCCGGCTGATGGGCAGCATCGTTGGCCTGCAGCCCGCCTGGCTGCTGGTCAGCCTGCCCTTGGGGGCCCGCTTTGGCAGCCTGATGGGCCTGGGCGAGCTGCTGGGCTTGCTGCTGGCGGTGCCCGTGGCCAGCTGCCTGAAAACCTTCCTCGATGCCTGGGCTACCCAGCTCGGCTTGCCCGAGGTTCCGGGCCTGCCCCAGGGCCCCGGCTTGCCCCAGGGCCCCGGCTTGCCGCAGGGCACCGGCTTGCCGCAGAGCCCTGGCTTGCCGCAGAGCTCCAGCCTCAAGCCGCCGCCGGAATGATCCCCTGCTCCTGCAGGTAGGTGATCACCTGGCTGACGCAGTCGTCCAATGACTGGCTGCCGGTTTCCACCCGCAGTTCCGGCTGCTCGGGCTCTTCGTAGGGGCTGGAGATTCCGGTGAAATCCTTGATCACCCCGGCCCGGGCTTTGGCATAGAGCCCCTTGGTGTCTCGGGTTTCGCAGGCGGCCAGGTTGGCGGCGCAATGCACCTCGATGAAGTCCCCCTCCGGCACCAGCGCCCGGACCCGATCGCGGTCGGCTCGGAACGGCGACACGAACGCGGTCAGCACCACCACCCCCGCATCCACGAACAACTTGGCCACCTCGCCAATGCGGCGGATGTTTTCGGTGCGGTCGGCGTCGGAGAAGCCCAGGTCCTGGCAGAGGCCATGGCGCACGTTGTCGCCATCGAGCACGTAGCAGGCGAGGCCCTGTTCAAACAGGGCCGAATTAACCGCGTTGGCCAGGGTGCTCTTGCCGGCACCCGAGAGGCCGGTGAACCAAAGAATGGCGCTGCGGTGGCCGCGCTGGTGGGCCCGGGCCGCCCGATCCACCGAGGAGTGGTGCCACACGATGTTGGTGGAGGCGCCCTTGGTGGTGAGGGGGCTAGGGCTGGATGTCGGGCTAGGAGCAGACATGGGCGCGGGCGACGGCCGAATCGATGCCAGCCATTCTCCCCACCGGGGTGGGGCGGGCGCCCTGCCTGGTCAGCGCTCACCCAGGCAGGGGGCCAGGCGCAGTCAGCGGCCCGGGCTCAGAAACTCTTGACCAGCAGGGATACGCCCATCAGCAGCGAGAGCACCTCAAAGGCGCGCTTCACCAGCCGGCTGCCCTTGGCGATGGCCAGGTGGGCCCCCAGGTAACCGCCGGCGACGGATCCAGCCAGCAGCACCGGCACCCAGCTCCAGGCGATCTGGCCCCCGATCCCCAGGGTGAGGGCGCCGGCGCCGTTCCAGAACAGGCCCACCAGGATCAGGGTGTAGGCCACGGCCCGGCCGTAGTCGAGGCCAAACCAGCGCACCAGCCACAGGGTCACAAACAGGCCGGTGCCGGAGGTGAGCGAGCCGTTGAGGAAGCCGATGGCGAACAGCCCCGCGCCGCCGATGGCCAGGCCGCGCCGATCCAGCTGGCGCCCGGTGCTGACGCTGCCCAGTTGGGGGTTGGTGATCGAATAGAGCCCCAGGGCGATGGTGAGCAGCCCCAGTAGCAGGGTGCAGAGCTTGGGGGGCAGGGCCAGCACCACCCGGGCCCCCAGCACCACCCCCGGCAAGCCGCAGACCAGCACGAAGGCCGCCAGTCGCGGATTCAAGGAGCGCTCGCGGGCATGGCGGAGGCTGGCGCCCACGCCCAGGGCCACGCTGGCCAGCTTGTGGGTGGCCAGGGCCAGGGGAAAACTCAAGCCGAGCAAAATCAGCACCGGCAGCTGCACCAGCCCGGCCCCCCCACCCGCCAGGGCCGAGAGCAGGTTGGCCACCAAGGAGGCCGCAAAAAGGCCCAGCTGCAGCAGCAGATCGGCGGGGGTGACCACCGCTGGCAGCCAGAGGGCCATGGGGCTGGGGGTCGGCAGAAGACCAGCCGCGGCCAAGGCCATCAAGGGGAGACTCATCCCCCCGCCTGCTTGGGCCGATACCCCGCCTTCTCCAGGGCCGCCAGGGCCGGGGCCACCTGGTCGCCCTGGAGTTCGATCACGCCGTCCTTGAGGGTGCCGCCGGTGCCGGCGTGGGCCTTGAGCTGCTTGAGCAGGGCCTTGAGCTCGGCCTCGGGGGCCTCCAGGCCCGTGATCGCGGTCACCAACTTGCCGCCCTTGCCGGCCTTGGTGCGCTGCACCCGCACCCGTTGCTGGGCCTTGGCGGCAGGTTCGGTGCCAGCGCCCTGGCCAGGACTAGCCCCGGGCCCCGGGCTGCGTTGCAGGCTTTCCGGCCTGCTGAATTCCTGCCAGCCGCCCTTGGCCATGGTGATGCCGTTTGCTGGCCCTAGTTCAGCGCAGCACGGATTCAGCCCAAGACGGATTCATTACAAGTTGGATTCATCCCAAGTTGGATTCAGCCCAGGACGGAGCCCCGGCACGCACCGACCTGGCCATCGGCCCTAACCGGCTGGCCAGGCTGCCTCCCCAAGCCCCCTAACCCGCCGCCCCAGCCTTGGGCTCCCTTCCCCTTGGTTGGTTCCTACGCTGGAACCCTCTTGCACCGCCGCCGGTGACCAGCACCGTCCCTTCCCTGACCGTTGACCCCGCGGCGCTGGAACCGGCCGTGCGCCCCAACGCCCTGGGCCGCTTTGGCCAGTTCGGCGGCCAATACGTGCCCGAAACCCTGATCCCCGCCCTGGCGGAGCTCGAGGCCGCCGCCGCCGAGGCCTGGCAGGACCCGGCCTTCACCGAGCGCCTCAACCACCTGCTCAAAAACTACGTCGGCCGCCCCACTCCCCTCTACGAGGCCGAACGGCTCACCGACCATTACCGCCGCCCCGAGGGCGGGCCCCGCATCTGGCTGAAACGGGAAGACCTCAACCACACCGGCGCCCACAAGATCAACAACGCCCTCGGTCAGGCCCTGTTGGCCCTGCGTATGGGCAAAAAACGGATCATTGCCGAAACTGGCGCCGGCCAGCACGGGGTTGCCACGGCCACGGTCTGTGCCCGCTTTGGCCTCGAATGCGTGATCTACATGGGCGCCGAGGACATGCGCCGCCAGGCCCTCAATGTGGTCCGCATGCGGCTGCTGGGCGCCACCGTGCAACCCGTCACCGCCGGCACGGCCACCCTCAAGGACGCCACCAGTGAGGCGATCCGCGACTGGGTCACCAACGTCGAGACCACCCACTACATCCTCGGATCGGTGGCCGGCCCCCATCCCTTCCCGATGCTGGTGCGCGACTTCCACGCCGTGATCGGTGAGGAGACCAAGCGCCAGTGCCAGGCGGCCTTTGGCCGCTTGCCCGATGTGTTGGTGGCCTGCGTGGGCGGCGGCTCCAACGCCATGGGGCTGTTCCATCCCTTCGTGCAGGACACCTCGGTGCGCCTGATTGGCGTGGAGGCGGCCGGCGATGGCGTCGCCACCGGTCGCCATGCGGCCACGATCACCGAGGGCCGGGTAGGGGTGCTCCATGGCGCCATGAGCCTGCTGCTCCAGGACAGCGACGGGCAAGTGCAGGAAGCCCATTCGATCAGCGCTGGCCTCGATTACCCCGGCGTCGGTCCGGAGCACAGCTATTTCAAGGAGATCGGCCGGGCCGAATACGGCGCCGTCACCGATAGCGAAGCCCTGGCGGCCCTGCAGTTGGTCTGCAAGCTGGAAGGCATCATCCCGGCCCTGGAAACGGCCCATGCCTTCGCCTGGCTGGACACCCTCTGCCCCACCCTGGCCCCCGGCACCGAAGTGGTGCTCAACCTCTCCGGCCGCGGCGATAAGGACGTGAACACCGTGGCCGACAAGCTCGGCGACCAGCTGGGCCGTTAGGGACGGTCCTGCTGACCCAGGGAGGCGCACCAATCGGCCCAGCTGGGTTAGGCCAGGGTCCTGGGAGGGCGAGTCAGCCCAGCAGCTGCTGCAGGATCGTGGCCACCGACTGGACCGCCGCCCGGGCCGTGGCGTAGGCCATGCGCATCGGGCCCACCAGGGCCACCTGGCCCTGGCCGCCGCTGCCGGTGCGGTACGGGGCCTGCACCACGGCGCACTCGCGCAGGGCCGGGTGGGGATGTTCCTGGCCGATCCAGACCCCGCCGATGGCGCCAGCCCCATCGGCCTGGAGCAGCTGCTGGGGGTCCTGCTCCACC
>CAMAVE010000044.1 GCA_945861595.1 Synechococcus sp. UW140 | reverse complement strand
CCCTCCTGCCCGTGGCAACGCCCGCGCCCCTGAGGACCCTGGTGGGGGCGGTGCCCGGGTCGTTGTTGGCGGGCCTGGGCCAGGCGGTGGATCAAGGGGGGCTGGAGCAGCTGCGCCAGAACCTCAGCCTGCTCACGGCCCTGGTGGCTACGGGTCATTACCTGGTGGGCGACCGCTTGTCGTTGGCGGACCTGGCGGTGGCCGGCCAGCTCTCCCTGCTCAAGTTCCCCCAGGCCGCGGGCGCCCCCCTGGCTGGCTGGGGTGTGCCGGGCCTGGCCGACGATCCCCAGCTGGAGCCCCTGTTCCACTGGCGCGACCGCATCGGCGCCGAGGTGGGCCGGCCCTGAAGGGGACCCATCCCTTGCGGGCGTCGCCGGGGCCCTGGCTGCCGCGCCAGGATTGGGGCCCTAGCGGTGAGCGGCCGTGTCCGACCCCTTAATCCGCGCCTGCGACCACTACGTGGTGCTGGAACCGGCCGGGGCCGAACGGCTGCTCACGGCAGCCGAAACCCTCGATTGGCTGGTCGCCCAGCTGAAAGCCCTAGACGAGGTGCCCGCGGACCTGGCCTCCCTGCCGGATGCCCCGAGCCGGGCCCAGCGCCTGCTGGAAACGGCCTGCGAACTCGAATGGGAGCCGGGGGTGAGCGTGCAGTGGTTTGCGGTGCGGTTGGACCCGCCCGGCTCCCAGGGGTGAGCCTGCGGCGGGGCTTGGGGCCAGCCCTTTAAAACTGCTGGCAATCCCGTCTAGGCGCCCAGGTCAGCCCGATCCCTGCGAGGGGATGGCCCGATCGCACTCACCCGATTGCGATTACAGGAATGCGCTCAGTTGAGGGAGCTGGCGATGGCGCCATCGCTGTCGATCAGGGCCACGGGCTCGCTCGGGGCGGCGGGGCGTTGGCGCAGGATCGCCGGCAGGGCTTCGATCACCTGCTGGGCCACCTCGGCGGGCGGGCGCCCGTCCTGGAGGATGTGCAGATCGGCCTGGGCGTAGAGGGGGCGGCGCTCCTGCAGCAGCTCGGCCAGGCGGGCGGCCGGGTCGGGACAGGCCAGCAGGGGCCGGGGCGTCGGATCGGCCCTGAGCCGCTCCAGCAGCAGCTCGCCTGGGGCATCGAGCCAGATCACCACCCCTTGGTGCAGCTGGCCCCAGTTTTCTGGGCGGGTCACCACGCCGCCGCCGGTGGCCACCACCAGGGAATGCCAGGCGGCGATCTGGTTCAAAACCGCCGCTTCCAGGGCGCGGAACCCTGCCTCGCCCTCGCTGGCGAACAGCTCGGGGATCGGCTTGCCGGCTACCTGTTCCACGCTGGTGTCGGCATCGAGGAAGCGGTAGCCCAGGGCCTCGGCCAGGGGCCGGCCCACGGCGCTTTTGCCGCTGCCCATCATGCCGATCAGATACAGGTTCACCCCCTGCAGGCGCCGGCGCAGCTCCAAGGCCGGATCGGCTCCGGCAGTTCCCTCGCCGGGCTGGGAGCTGGCTCCAGGGCTGGGGCGGGGCGCGCTCATGGAGAAACCAAATCTCTTTAGGATGTTGCCTCATGTCTTGCGCTGCGATGACCCCGCCCGTGCTGGCGGCGCCCCCGGCGCCCACCCTCCGAGCCCACGGCCAGGGGCGGCCCTGTGTGATTACCCGCCGGGCCACCTTCAGCGCCAGCCATCGCTACTGGCTGCCGGAGCTGGCTCCCGAGGAGAACGCCCGCCGCTTTGGCCCCTGCAGCCTGGCCCCCGGCCACGGCCACAACTACGAGCTGATCGTGGCCATGGGGGGCGGCCTCGATGGCGATGGCATGGTGCTGAACCTCTCGGACGTGAAGCACGCCATCCGCCGCGAGGTGACCGGCCAGCTGGATTTCCGCTTCCTCAACGACGCCTGGCCCGACTTCGACCTGGAGCGGCCCGAAGGACGGCTCCCCACCACCGAAGCCCTGGTGCTGGCGATCTGGCAACGCCTTGCTCCGCAGCTGCCCCTGATGGGCCTGCGCCTTTACGAAACCTCCACCCTCTGGGCCGATGTGCTCGACGACTCCATGGAAGCCTTCCTGACGATCCGCACCCATTTCGCCGCCGCCCATCGCCTCGCCCGTCCCGAGCTGAGCCAGGCCGAAAACGAGGCCATCTATGGCAAGTGCGCCCGGCCGAATGGCCACGGCCACAACTACCTGCTCGATGTCACCGTGCGCGGCAGGATCGATGGGCGCACCGGCATGGTGGCCGACCTGGCCGTGTTGCAGCAGCTGGTGGACGACCTCGTGGTGGAGCCCTTTGACCACACCTTCCTCAACAAGGATGTGGCCCATTTCGGCCAGTGTGTGCCCACGGCCGAGAACATCGCCCTGCATATCGCCGATCTGCTGCAGGCACCGATCGCCACCACTGGCGCCAGCCTGCACAAGGTGCGGTTGCAGGAAAGCCCCAATAACGCTGCCGAGGTGTTCGCTGAAGCGCCCTTGGTGGGCATGCGCCCCCTGGCCCTCGACGCCCTGGCGGCGGTGTGAGTGCGGCTGGCGCCGCCTCCGACCTGGGGCCGGTGATCCTGCCCCAGGTCCGCTTGGTGCTGGCGGTGAGCCTGGATGGACGGTTGGCGCCCCCCGAAGGTGGGGCCGCCCAGTTGGGAGGAGCGGGGGATCGGCGCGCCCTGGAGGAGGCCCTGGCCTGGGCCGATGGCTGCCTGATTGGGGCCCAGACCCTGCGGCTCCATGGCAGCACCTGCCTGATCCACCAGCCCGACCTGTTGGAGCTCCGGCGCGTGCAGGGGCGTCCACCCCAGCCCTGGGCCCTGGCGGTGAGCCGCAGCGGCCAGCTCGATCCCCAGTTGCCTTTTTTTCACCAGCCTCTGCGGCGCGGTTTGCTGGCCCCGGCCGGGGTCCGTTCCAGCCCCCCAGCGGGCTTTGATCGCCTCTGGAGCTTGTCTCCGCATGGGTCCCAGGCAGACACCGGAGCGGCCGGGGCCCCCGCTCTAGGGGGCAAAGGGGTCGACAGCTGCCATCTCCAGGGGGCCGAGTCGCCATCCAGTCGAGCAGAAATCAGCCAGCCCCAAAGGGTTGGCTCGGGCTGGCCCGCCCTGTTGGCGGAGCTGGCGGCCGGCGGCATGGATCGGCTGGTGCTGCTCGGTGGCGCCCGGCTGGCGGCCAGCCTGCTGGCCCTGGATCTGGTGGATGGCCTCCAACTCACCCTGGTGCCCCGGGTCCTGGGCGGCGCCCACTCCTGGCTGCCGATCGCGCCCTTGCCGGCCCCGGGCCGCTGGGAGTTGGAGGAGAGCCGCCCCTTGGGCCAGGGCGAGCTGTTGGTGCGCTATTGCCGCGTTGGCGGGTGCCCCTAACGGGACTGGGGACCTGGGGGCTGGGCCTGGGTCGGAGGCTTGAACTGGTGGGCGATGTCGAGCAAGCTCACATCCCGCAGGCTGTCCGGGGGCAGGCCCAGCAGCCGGGCGGCGCAGCGTTTCACCACCAGCTCACTGGCCTCGCCGAGGCGGCCGCTGAGCAGGTCGGTGACCACCGCCAGGCTGTTGCTACTGGCATCGGTTTCCTCCACCAGGCAGCGGCTCACCGGCGCGGCCAGCTGGCGGCAGGGTTTCTCCAGGCTGGCGGCCAGGGCCCCATCGGCGCCGCCCAGCCAGCCCACACACAAGCTGGCTAGCCGCGCTTCCACCTGGGGCCGCAGCAGCTGCAGCACCGGTCGCATCAGGCCGGCCTGGGCCGGGATCGCCTGCAGGGGCAGCAGCAGGGCCGCCGCCACTCCTAGCGTTGTGGCCACGCCGCTGCCGCGAGACGCCTTGCCATGGCTGAGCTTCAAGCCCGCTGGCACGGGTCGATCGCCGAGATTCCCGAGGACCAATGGCAGGCCGTGACGGCGGCGGCAGGGCTTCCCTTCTACTCCTGGCCCTGGCTGGAGCGCCTGGAGGCCTCCGGCAGCATCGTGCCCTCCCAGGGCTGGCAGCCCGTGCACCTGGGTCTGTGGCGCGGCGAGAGCCTGCTGGCGGTGGCGCCGCTCTATCTCAAGGGCCATAGCTACGGCGAATTTGTCTTTGACCAGTCCTTTGCCCAGCTCGCCGGCCAGTTGGGGCTGCGTTATTACCCCAAGCTGCTGGGCATGAGCCCGCTGAGCCCGGTGCTGGGCTATCGCTTCCATATCGCCCCCGGCGAAGACGGGGCGGCCCTGACGGCGCTGCTGCTCGCCCTGATTGAGGAGTTTTGCCGCGAACATCGGATCTTGAGCTGCAATTTTCTCTATGTGGATCCACTCTGGCGGCCCCAGTTGGAGGCGGCCGGCTGGGCTCTCTGGTTGAACCAGCAGAGCCTGTGGACCAACCAGAATTACACCAGTTTTGAGGCCTATCTGGCCAGTTTCAATGCCAACCAGCGCCGCAATATTAAGCGGGAGCGCCGCTCGGTGGCCGCCGCTGGCCTGACGGTTACGCCCCTGCTGGGGGAGGCGATCACGGATGAGTTGATGGCGCGCATGCATCATTTCTACGCCCAGCACTGCAGTCGCTGGGGTGCCTGGGGCAGTAAGTACCTCACCGAAGCATTTTTTACCGACAGCCCTAAGGAGCTGCGGCAGCATCTGGTGTTATTTAGTGCCCATGCGGGCGATCCCAGCGATCCCCTGGCCATGTCCCTCTGCGTGCACAACGGCGACCAGCTTTGGGGCCGCTATTGGGGCAGTGATGTGGAGCAGGAGAACCTCCATTTCGAGGTCTGTTATTACGCGCCGATCGCCTGGGCGATCGAACGGGGCATTCGCCAGTTCGATCCCGGTGCCGGCGGTAGCCACAAGCGCCGCCGCGGCTTTGTCGCCCGCCCCCACGCCAGCCTGCACCGCTGGTTCGATCCCCGCTTTGACCGGCTGCTGCGCCAGTGGTTGCCCCAGGCCAATGCCCAGCAGCTCGAGGAAATCGAGGCGATCAACGCCGAGCTGCCGTTCTCGGCCGAGCCGCCGCCCCTGGGCGATCCCGTTGCCCCCTCAAGCCCCTGATTAGCATCGACACCATGGTTCCCACCCCACCAGATCGGCAGGCCCTCGACGACCAGTTGTCGCATCGGTTTATCGCCCTGGATCCCTGCGGCTACTTCCTGATCAAGCTCGATCGGGCCGCGGGCGAACTGGTGGCTGAGCACTACGGCAATGGCATCGATGAGCGGGGCCTGGCCACCGATCCCGACACGGGTGAAGTGCTGCAATGCCGAGGCGACGGACCCCGCCTGCCTCTTGCCGTGTTCCGGGGCCGCAGCGCCAAGGAACTGGGCATCGCCCTCAGCGAAGGCGATGGCCCCTGGCCCATGAGCCGGCTCGACCACGCCCTCTACTTGGGCAGGGAATTGCAACGGGCCGAACGCTGCCTCGAGGACGGCAGCGACTACATCCAGGACTGACAATCGGGTCTGTCCTGGGAATAGCCGAGCCGGCGAAGGGCTTCTGCCTGGGTGAACGCTTCGCTTGAGGCAGCGCTCTTTAGGCAGGCTGTAATTCGCGCGGGGCCTTGGCCGGGGTGGAGGGGGGCTCGGGCGGCAGGGACGCCAGCTGCTCCTGGATTTCCTTGGTGACGACCCCGCGGTATTCCTGGAAGTGCTCGTTGTGGGCCAGGGTGATCAAAAACTGCTCCAGGCACTTGGGATTGCGCCGGGCGACCGTGGCCAGCGACTTCCAGAAGCGGAAGCGCGTGTCCCGTTGGATCCCCTGGCGCCAGACCACGATCGAGAGGGCGCGCAGATCGCGCCAGCCGGGTAGCACCGGTTTGTCGGAATTTTCGGCCTTGTAGAAGGCCTTCCAGCGGGGTTCCCCCATCTTCAGGTAGTAGTGGGTGACCCGATCGATGTAGGCGTTCGGCTCATAGAGCCGGCAGAAGGCATCCACGTATTCGTTGGCGATATCGCGGATCGGCCGGGTCGGCAGGAAGTTGAGCAGGTTGGTCTGGTTGACCCCCTTGGCATCGGCCTTTTCTTCGATCAGGCGCCCTTCTTTTTCGAGGCGATGCCAGAGGCCGGTGTTGGGCAGGGCCTGCAACATGCCCATCATCGCGGCCGGAATGCCGGTGCGGCTGACAAAACGCACGATGCGATCGCCGGCGCCTGTTTTTTCACCATCGAAACCGATGATGAAGCCGGCCATCACCCGGATGCCGTAGGAGGTGATCCGATCGACGGAGTCTTCCAGGGAACTGCGGGTGTTCTGGTGCTTGCCGGCCACCGAGAGGCTGGCCTCATCGGGGGTTTCGATGCCCAGGAACACCGCCTCAAAGCGGGCTTCGGCCATCATCTCCATCATCTCGTCGTCGGCGGCCAAATCCACCGAGGCTTCGGTGGTGAAGGTGAAGGGGAAGCCGCGCTCGACTTGCCACTGCTTCACGGCCGGCAGCAGCAACTTGGCATTGCGCTTATTGCCGATGAAGTTGTCATCCACCAGGAAGATCGCCCGGCGCCAGCCCAGGTCGTAAAGGGCCTGCAATTCGGCCACCAGCTGCTCGGGGGCCTTGGTGCGGGGCTTGCGCCCGTAGAGCACGATGATGTCGCAGAACTCGCACTGGAACGGGCAGCCGCGCGAGAACTGCACGCTCATCGAGTCGTAGGCATCGAGCTCGAGCAGGTCAAAGCGGGGGATCGGCGTGCCCGTGACATCGGGCTTCTCGCCGTTGGAACTGAAGCGCCCTTGGCGTTCACCCCGTTCGATCGCCTCAATGAACAGGGGCAGGGTGATTTCGCCCTCATCGAGGATCTTGAAATCGGCTAGCGCCAGTTCCGGCGCATCGGGGGTGGAACTGGCGAAGGGGCCGCCTACGGCGACCGGGATGCCGCGGCGCTTGGCTTCGGCGATCTGGGCGGCCATGTCGGCCTTCTGCACGATCATCCCGGAAATGATCACCAGCTCGGCCCAGGCCCAATCCGCCTCCTGCACCTCGGAGACATTGCGATCCACCAGCTTCATCTCCCACTGCTGGGGCAGCAGGGCCGCCACGGTCACCAACCCGAGGGGCGGCAGCAGCACCTTGCGATTCACAAGCTCGAGAATTTTCTCGTAGCTCCAGAAGGTCTTGGGGAACTCTGGGTAAATGAACAGCGTGCGCATGCCGACCGGTCTCAAACTGTGGGGAATGACGCTCTGGGGAGGGGTCTGGAGCAGGGTGCTGGCGAGGCACCGAACCTCAACCAATCCGCCTAGACGGTTGAGGAGAGGGGAGCGTTAGGTCGTCCCGTTGGGGAACGGCCTGGTCGCTAGCCAGGTCAGGAAAAAGCCAACCGCAAATCGTGGCGCCAGCCTAGGCGGTTCCGTGAAGCTTTCGGTCTCGGGCCGGCGCCCTTCTGCTGTAATGGCGAGGACATTGTCCCAGTGACGCCATGGGTCCCGTGATCTATCTGCTTCTCGTTGCCGGTGGACTCACCGCTGCAGCAGCTCTCGCCTTTGTGGTGCGCGGCGTCAAGCTGATCTGATCGGAACTGGGTCCTGGCCCCGGTCTGACTCCAGCCGCTGGGATCCCCGGCTGCCCAGTTCCAGCAGGGCAATGACCAGCCCCAGGCTGCCCAGCAAGGCGAAGCAGATCTGTAGGCCGTAGAGCAGCACGAGGCAGGCGGCCAGCAGGCCACTGAGCCCCCCGCCCCCTAGGAAGGCCACTTGGGCCAGGCCCGCCATGCGCCCCCGCAACACCTGGGGCGCCGCCACCTGGGTGATCAGGTTGGTGCCCGCCAGCAGGCAGGCCGTGCCAGCCCCGATCAGGAAGGTCATGGCCAGGCTGATCGGGATCCCGTTGGCCGTGCCGCTGGCCGCAGCCATGCCCAACTGGGCCAGGGCGGTGACCAGGGCGCTCGTGCCAAGGAGCAGGGCGGGTCTGCGGCAGAGCGGCTCCGCATGGCGCTGCAAAATCACACCGCCGCTGATGCTGCCAGCAGCAAGCACGCTGGTGAACACCCCCAGGGCCTGGGGACTGGAGCCCAACAACGCATTGGCGATCAGGGGAGCCAGGCCCGGGTGGAAGAAGCCCACCAGGCAGGTCAGGGCCGTGAACCGCAGCACCTGCCTCAGGCCAGGACCGCAATCACGCCAGGCCCGGGCCACGCTGGCCGCCTGGCCCGGCTGGCTGCGCTGTTCCCGTTCCCGGTGCGGCGCCATCAGCCAGCTGAGGGCGGCGATCGGTAGGAGGTAACTGGCCGCATCGAGTCCGAGGGCGGCCACGGGACCCAGGGCGGCGAGCAGCAGGCCACCGATCGGCGGGCCCACCAACTTGCCCACGTTGAACACCACGGAAAAACTGGTGAGATAGGGGCCCAGCTGGTCGGGCCCCTCCACCAGCAGGGCGCAGAGCTTGTTGCGGGCGGTGAGTTCGTAGGCGCTGGCCAAGCCCACCCCCAGGGTGCTGAGCAACAGCAGGGCGATCTGGAGAGTCCCCTGGCTAAGCGGGATCGCCACGGCCCCCAGCACCCCGGCCGCAAACAGGCCCCACTGGGCCCGGATCAACACTGTTTCACTGCCAAGCCGGTCGGTGGCGACGCCAGCCGGACCGCTCACCAGCAGGGTGGGCAGGCAGAGGGCAGCGAAATGAAGGGCCAGGATCAAGGGGTTGTGGCTGCCATCCATCAACAGCCAGCCCTTGGCGGTGAGCCCGGCGAAGGAGCCGGCCGTGCTGAGGCCGGAGGCCACCAGGAAGGTGCTGCGTTGGTGGCGGATCAGCCGCCGGCGGACCCGCCCGAGGGCCTGGCCCAGGGTGCCTGCGGCGCCAGACCTCCGCCCCCGTTGCCTCGCCTGCTTCAAGCGCCCTGCCGGCGGGCGGCAAGGGCATCGCCCACCATCGCCTGGGCCCCCACCACCACGCCCACCAGGTCGTAGGTATCGGCGGCGGTGATGCGCACCGGAACCATGGTGCCGGGAGCGGCGCAGAGGCCGCCTTCGCCGGGCAGCACCCGCACTTCGCCATCCACTTCGGGGGCGTAGCGGGAGCAACGGCCAAGCATCTCGCCGCTGGACGGGTTCTCCTGCTCGATCAGCACATCCACGATCCGGCCGACCCAGGCGGCGTTGCGCTCGGCGGCGATCGGCTGTTGCAAGGCCATCAGCCGGTCCTTGCGCTCGGCGGCCACCTCGGCGCTCACCGGGTTGGGCAGCTCGGCCGCGGCGGTGCCCTCCTCACTGGAGAAGGTGAACACGCCCACGTGGTCGAAGCGTTGCTCGGCCACAAAATCGAGTAGGTGCTGGAAATGCTCCTCGGTTTCGCCGGGGAAGCCGACGATGAAGGTGGTGCGTAGCACCGCCTCGGGCAGCTGCTCGCGGATGCGCTGGAGCAGGCTGCCGGTGACATCGGCCTGCCAGGGGCGGTTCATCGCCCGCAGCACCTCGGGGTGGCTGTGTTGCAGGGGCAGATCGAGGTAGGGCAGCACATTGGCCACCTCCCGGTAGGCGGCCAGCACCTCGGTGGTGAGGCCGGTGGGATAGGCGTAGTGGACCCGGATCCAGGGGATCTCCACCTCGCCGAGGGCCCGCAGCAGCTCGGCCAGCTGCGGTTTGCCGTAGAGGTCGAGGCCGTAGTTGGTGGTGATCTGGCTGATTAGGACCAGCTCCTTCACCCCCTGGGCCGCCAGTTGCTGGGCCTCGGCCACGATCGACTCGATCGTGCGCGAACGCTGGTCGCCGCGCAGCTTGGGAATGATGCAGAAGGCGCAGCGGTAATCGCAGCCTTCGGCCACCTTGAGGTAGGCCACGGCTTCGCTGGTGGTGCGGTAGCGGGGCAGGTGCTCATCACCCACGAAGCTGGGGTTGGCGCTCACCTGGTGCACCCGCTCGCCCGCCTCGACCCGCTCCAGCACCGACACGATGTGCTGGTAATCGCCCGTGCCGACGATCGCCTTGGCTTCAGGCAAGGAATCGAGCAGCTCCTGCTGGAAGTGTTGGGCCAGGCATCCAGCAATGATCAGTTCCTTGCCCTGTTCTGCCAGCTCCACCAGGGTGCGCACCGATTCTTCGCGGGCGTCCTGGATGAAGCTGCAGGTGTTCACCACCACCACGGCCGCGTCGTTCTCATCGGCGCTCACGCCGTAGCCGGCCTCGGCCAACAGGCCGAGCATGTGCTCGGTATCCACCCGGTTTTTTTCGCAGCCCAGGTGGGCGAAGGCCACGGTGGCTTTGCGGGCTGGGGCTGCTGGGCTGACAGCTCCTGGCTGGGAGGGAACGGGGGTTGGGCTCATCGGCCGGTGGGCTCCAGGGGCTGGCAAGGGCGTATCGGGGGTTGTATGGATGGCGGGCTGATCGGATCGGCCTGGCGGATGCCATCAACAGGGGCTTAGCCCCGATGGAGCCAATCTCCCACCCTAACCAGGGCGTCCGCACCGCAATGAACGTCCCCGGGGTTGGCAGATGCCTGGGGCTGCGAGAATCCCCCAAGCCAAGTCCTTGCCTGTGACCTCCTCCAAACTGAGCAGTCGTCTCAGTTCCCGCCGCCGCAGCGATCCCGGCCAGCGCTGGGTGCGGGTTGTGATCGCCGTATTGGCCACGGTTGGTGTGATCGACACCGGCTCGATCACCCTGAAGAAGTGGGGCCTGCTCGGTGCCCTCAGTTGCGGCAAGGAGGGTTTCTTCGGTTGCAATGGCTGCGAGAAGGTGCTTGCCAGCGCCTGGGGCTCGATCGCCGGCCAGCCCCTAGCCCTGTTTGGCTGCCTGGCCTATTTGGCGATCCTGCTGATGGCGGTGGTGCCCCTGGTGGTCCAGGGGGAGGCCCGGGTCAGCCTCTCCCAGCGCAGCTGGTGGGGATTGGCCCTGGCGAGCACGGCCATGGCCGTGTTCAGCCTGGTGCTGGTGGGGGTGATGCTGTTTGGGATCCAAGATTGCTGTCCCTTCTGCATCCTCTCGGCCCTGCTGAGCGTCTCGCTCATGGTCTTCAGCCTGGTGGGCGGCGACTGGGAGGACACGGGCACGCTGGTGTTCCGCACCGTGATCACGGCCCTGCTGGTGGGCCTCCTCGGCCTGGGCTGGGCCGCCTCCGCCAACCGGCCTACGGCGATCACCGGCAAGGGCGTGCCGCCCCCGGTGGTGTCCCAGAGCAATCCGGCCAAGCTGGCCCTGGCCGACTACCTCAAGGCCAGTGGCGCCGTGATGTATTCGGCCTACTGGTGTCCCCATTGCCACGAGCAAAAGGAACTGTTTGGCCGCCAGGCCAGCGAGAAGCTGGAGATCGTGGAATGCGCCCCCGATGGCCGCAACAGCCAGAAGGCCCTCTGCGATTCCAAAAAGATCGAGGGCTTTCCCAGCTGGGAAATCAAGGGCGTGATCACCTCGGGTGTCAAACCCCTGGAGAAACTGGCCGATACGAGCGGCTACACCGGCTCCCGCAGTTTCTGAGTCCCTGGCTGGTTGGGCCAAAGGCTCGACTGGCCCAATCCAGGGGGTCAGCTCTGGGGCTGGGCTGGTCCCCTGGTGGGCGTCCTCCCCGATTGGCCTAGTCGGTGCTGGTTTGGCTGCCTTCGTTTGGGCTGGGGGCCTGGTTGCCAATGGGCTCGGTTTGGATCCGCTGGCCCCGTTCCTGGAGGCTGTGGCATTGCCAGAAGGGGGCCCGGGCGGGCGCATCCAGTCGGTAGTGGCCGCCGCGGCTTTCCTGGCGGAACAGGGCGGCCTCCAAGAGCGATTCGGCCACACTCAGTCGCTGCAGGAGGTCGTGGGCCGCGGCTAAAGCGGTCGCCCCGCCAGGGTCCAGGGCCAGGGCCCGCTCGCCAGGGGCGTGGTGGAGGCAGGGACCCAAGGCGGGGTCGCTCTCCAGTTCGGCCCGCTGGCGGCGCACGCTTTCGAGGGCTGGCGCCAGGTCGCTGCGGCAGCGCTCCACCCCCGCCACCCGCCAGCAGGTGTGGCGCAGGGCCTGGTTGGCCCCGGCCACAGCTTCGGGGCCCAAGGGGACGGGGGCGCTGGCCTGCCCCGGGGTTGGCATCGCCCGGGGCTCCTGGGCGCTGGGCGGCTGCTTCGGCCCCTCTCCCAGCCGGATCGAGCCCAGTTGGCGGGCGAACACCAGGCATTCCATCAGGGAATTACTCGCCAGCCGGTTGGCGCCATGCACGCCCGTGCTGGCGACCTCGCCCACGGCATAGAGGCCGGGGATCGAGGTGGCCGCCTTCAGGTCGGTGCGGATGCCGCCCATCCAGTAGTGGGCGGCCGGAGCCACCGGGATCGGTGTGGTTGTGGGTTCCAGCCCCAGTTCGCGGCAGCGGCCCAGGATCGTTGGAAATTGCTTCTCGAGCCGATCCGTGCCCACGGGCCGGAGGTCGAGCCAGAGGTGATCCACCTGCTGTTCGCGCATGCGTCGCACCAGGGCGCGGCTGACGGCATCGCGGGGGGCCAGGTCGCCGCCGGCCAGCTGGGCCACGGGGCTGGCCCCAGCGGCATCCCTTAATCGGGCCCCTTCGCCACGCACGGCTTCGGAGATCAGGAAGTGGGGCGCCCCGGGCAACATCAGGGCCGTGGGGTGGAACTGCACGAATTCCAGGTCGCGAATCAGGGCCCCGGCCCGGGCCGCCATGGCCACGCCATCGCCGCTGGCCTGGGCCGGGTTGGTGGTGTTGGCAAACAGATGGCCGCCGCCGCCCGTGGCTAGTACCACGGCCCGGGCGGCGAGCCAGCGCACCTGTCCCTGGTCGAGCATCTGCAGGCCGCAGCAGCGGCCGCCTTCCATCCAAAGCTGAAGGGCCGTGCTGCCCAGGCGCCGCTCCAGGCCGGGGCGCCGCAGCACCTCCCGTTCCAAGGCATCGACCAGGGCGCCGCCGGTGCGGTCCTGGGCGTGGAGCACGCGCCGGTGGCTATGGGCCGCCTCCAGCGTGGTGCTGAGGCCATGGGCGTTGCGATCAAAGGCCATGCCGAGCTGCAGCAGGCGCTCGACACAGGCCGGGGCCTGGCGCACCAGCAGGGCTACGGCGGCTGGATCGCAGAGGCCGGCGCCGGCCTTGAGGGTGTCCTCGATGTGGCTCGCGAAGCTGTCCTCGGGGCGGGTCACGGCGGCGATGCCGCCCTGGGCCCAGCGGCTGGCCGAACGGGGAGCCCGTTCCTTGCTCAGCAACAGGATGCGCAGGTCCCGGGGCAGTTCCAGGCAGGCCATCAAGCCGGCCGCCCCACCTCCCACCACAACGACATCCCAGCTGGGTTCCAGGGGTGGTTCGACCGGACGCTCAGCCATCAAGTGCCAGGGAGCAATAAAAAAAGCCGCCGGGAGGGCCCGACGGCTTGCACCATCTCTTCAGTTTAGGGCTCAGCGGTAAACGCCGTCATTAATGCGATCAAAGCCCTCATTGAGGGCAATCGAGGGCGGGGTCACGGTGAAATTGGACTTGTATTTCTCAAACAGCTCCTGCTGACGCTCGCTCAGATCGAGCTTCAGGACGTCATCCACGCTGTCGTAAGGACCACCGAGAACGATCTTGCCGGCCAGGGTTGGGTACATGCCGGGATACACCTGGAAGCGCCGCACCGAGCAGTTGTTGAGGTCGATTTTGCCGCCGCTCTCGGCGATCTTGTCGTCAACAAGGTTGCGAAGTTCGGCTGCTTGCACGCTTGGGGCCATCACCAGGCCCAGCAGCAGGCCGGCCAGGAGCACGCCACCCATGAGCCATGAAACCAGGCGTTTCATCGAAAACTCCGTCTGATGAGAAACCACACGCTGCCCTGAGCCAGCACGGGCAACCTACAGCCCAAGCCAGGCCGATCCGCCGCCCATGCCCCAGGCTTTTGCAGTTCTTCAGATGGCGGCCTCGGCCAGGGCTTCAGATCAGCCCACTGAGCCGTGGTGCGGCCAGGGCCGCCGCCAGGAAGAGGCCATCCACGCACAGGGTGGTGGCGAGGGCCGAGGCGGCCAGGCGCCAGGCGGGATCGGGGTGGCGCCAGTAGTGGCGGCAGAGGCCGATCAGGCCACAGCCCGCCAGGCCAACGATGGCCAGGGGCAGGGGCTGCAGAACGTCGAGGGCTGCTTGGTGCAGGAGGGGGGCCGCCTGGTCCAGGGGGGCCAGCAGCACCTCCCGCCAATGGGTCATGACGCCGGTGATCGCCATCACCCCATCGGTGCAGGCCGTGCCCAGGAGCGAGGCCAGGTAGAAGCTGGCGGCCAGGCGCCAGCGGCCCTTGAGGCCCGCCAGGGCCAGGGGCAGGGCAAAGGCCTCGATCGGTAGGTGCCAGAGGGGGTGGAGTCGGCACCAGCCCCAGAACAAACATCCGCCCAACCAGCTGCCGCTGAAGCCCACCAGCAGGGCGCCGGCCGTGGACCAGCCCTGGTGCCGGCGCTGCTCTAACAGCACCCCAATGAGCACGAGGGGCAGGGTGAAAACGGCGGCGCTGAAGGGGGCGAGCCGCACCCAGGGGGCCTGTAGGAACACCGGCAGGGCCACCAGCAGGGCGCCGGCCGCGGCGAGCAGATCCAGTCGCGAGGTCGCTGTCTTGCGGTCAGCGCTGGCGGGCGCAAGGGGGGCGATCGGCACGCCGAACCCGCCGCTCAGGGCACGCCCGTCGGCGGAGCGGCCATGGGCGGAGCGCTCGTCTAACAGGTCTTGGAGCGCCCGCGACTCGGGAACTACCGGGTCAAGGGCCACCCCAGCGGGATCCATCAGGGCAACGCCCAGCGATTCGCTAGCAAGGCTGGACTGAACCCCGACCACCCGGTTGTGAAGAAAGGTATCCAACCTTAAGGGACGCGCCCGCAGGCAACGGCTGGCCAGCGGCCCCTGGGCCGCCATAGGGTCGGCGCCATTGAGTCCGCCGCCGCCCCATGCCCCCGCTGGAACCCGCCCCAAGCCTGGGGTTGTTTGAGGCTTGCTGGCACTACCTGGTGCTGGGCGTCGTTCAGGGGCTCACCGAATTTTTGCCGATCAGCAGCACGGCCCACCTCAAGGTGGTGCCCGTGGTGTTGGGCTGGGGGGATCCCGGGGTGGCGGTGACCGCCGTGATTCAGCTCGGCAGCATCGTGGCCGTGATTGCCTTCTTCCGCCGCGACCTCATTGAGGTGTTTAGGGGCATGGTCCAGGCGCTCCGCCAGGGCGACTGGCAGACACCGCCGGCCCGCCTGGGCGTAGCGGTGGCGCTCGGCACCCTGCCGATCGTGGTGGCGGGCCTGGCGGTCAAGCTTTTTGTGCCCGATTTCGACCATTCGCCCCTGCGCAGCCTCCATTCGATCGGGGCGGTGTCGATCGTGATGGCGATCCTGTTGGGCCTGGCTGAGCAACTAGGCCGGCGCCGGCGCGTTCTCAACGACGTCCAGGTTCGCGATGGCCTGCTGGTGGGCCTGGCCCAGGCCCTGGCCCTGGTCCCCGGCGTCTCCCGTTCTGGCAGCACCCTCACCGCCTCCCTCTTTGATGGCTGGCGCCGGGCCGATGCCGCCCGCTTTTCGTTTCTGCTCGGTATTCCCTCGATCACCTTGGCCGGTCTGGTCGAATTGAAATCGGCCTTTGCTGAGCCGGTCGCCGGTGGGGCGATTCCGTTGCTGGTGGGCATCGTCACGGCGGCGGTGGTGTCCTGGCTGGCGATCGCCTGGTTGCTGCGCTTTCTGCAAAGCAACAGCACCTGGTGGTTTGTCGGCTATCGCCTTCTCTTTGGGCTGTCCCTCCTTCTGTTCGCCGGCCGGCTTGGCGCTGCAGCCAGCTGAGTCCCTGGTCTGCCCGCCCTGGCCCACTCCCCCCAAGCAGCCCGCCTGCGGCGCAGACTGATGGCAGCGTCTGAGTGGTGGATCGGCCCGTGTGGAAGGAGCCCTCGGCGGGTGTGAGCCTGGCCGATCAATCTGGCGAGGCGCGCCTGCCCCAGCCCGCCGTGGTCGACACGGTTGAACCGGGCTCGATCGGTGAGGAGCTGGGCTTCCAGCCCGGCGACAAGCTGCTCAGCATCAATGGGGTGCGGCCCCGGGACCT
>CAMAVE010000043.1 GCA_945861595.1 Synechococcus sp. UW140 | reverse complement strand
TCAAGGGGGAGCCAGGGGCAGCCGAAGCCTTAAGGAGCGGGGCCTGCTGCCTCGGGGGGTGTTAATCGAGGCCATTGCCGGGTTTGGCCACGTGGGGCAGGCCCCAACCCAGTTTGTTGCGCAACACCTGGAAAAACTCATGGTTGGCGAGACGCACGAACCGCACGCCATGGTCGCTGCGGCGGATCAAGACCCGATCTTCTGGCCACACATAGCAACCGGCGCTGCCATCCACCACCATCATCAGCCGCTCCGGCGTGGCCGGAAACACGGTGACCGGTTCGCGATCACTAAACACCAGGGCCCTGGAGGCGAGGGAATGGGGCGCGATCGGGGTGAGCTGCAACACCGGGCAATCGGGCGTGATCACCGGGCCGCCGGCGCTGAGGGCGTAGGCCGTGGAGCCGGTGGGGGTGGAGAGGATCACCCCATCGGCGGCGATATCTACCGGAGCGTGGCGGCCGATGGCGATCTCGAAATGGCACATGCTGGTGAGCGGTTCCCGGTGCAGGGCCATCTCATTGAGGCAAAGCACCTCCCAGCGCCGCTGGTCCCCCCGCATCACGCTCACCACCAACATGGTGCGCTCTTCCACGGTCCAGTCGCCGGCAATCACCTGGTCGAGGGCCTGGTCCAGTTCGGGCAGGTAGGCCTCGGCCAGGAAACCCAGGTGGCCGGTGTTGATCGTCAGGATTGGCACGCCGATCGGAGCCGTCTGGCGGGCCGCCGAGAGCACCGTGCCATCGCCGCCGAGCACCACCGCCAGTTCCAGGTCGGTGCGGAAGCTGGCGGGCACGCAGGCCGCATAGCCCAGGGTGCGCAGGTGCTGGTCTGGGTTGGCGAAGCCGACCATGCCGCCGGCGCTGCTGACCCGCAGCACGTCGTAGCCGGCCGCCGCCAACCGCGACTCAATCGCGTCAGCGGTGTGCAGGGCCAGGTCTTTGCCGTCGTTGACGATCAGTCCGACGCGGGGCACCGATCGTGGGCAAGGGACTTGTTGAGTTTATGACTGGAGGCGCCCAGACGGCCGTCTGCTTGGGCTGACCCCACAAATTGGCACTTCGCTTTGAACCCTAAAACTGCTCAAGGAAGCGCAGGTCGCTGGTGAAGAGACGGCGGATGTCATCGATGCCATGGCGCACCATGCAGAAGCGCTCCACCCCCAGGCCCGCGGCGAAGCCACTCCAGCGTTCCGGATCGAGGCCCAGGCCCTCGAGCACCGACGGATCCACCATGCCGCAGCCCATCACCTCAAGCCAGCGGCCGCGCCACATCACATCCACCTCGGCAGAGGGCTCGGTGAAAGGGAAATAGCTGGCGCGAAACCGCACCGGCAAATCGCCAAAAAACTGTTGCAAGAAGGTGGTTACCGTGCCGCGCAGGTGGCTGAAATCGAGCCCCTCATCGATGGCGAGCACCTCCACCTGGTGGAACACCGGTGAGTGGGTGGCATCCACCGCATCGCGCCGATATACCCGTCCCGGGGCAACGATTCGCACCGGAGGTGGGTTTTTTTCGAGATGGCGGATCTGCACCGGTGAGGTGTGGGTGCGCAGGAGTTCGCTTGCGGATAGATAAAAGGTGTCCTGCATGTCCCGCGCCGGGTGGTGGGGCGGGATGTTTAAGGCGGTGAAGTTGTAGTGGTCGGTTTCAATCTCCGGACCCTCTTCGACCCGGTAGCCGAGGCCGGCGAAAATATCAACGATTTCCTCAATCGTGCTGATCAGCGGGTGGCGATGGCCCGGCGGAATGAAGCTGCAAGGAGCGGTGACATCAAGGGTTTCCTGGCTGATGCGCTCCAACAGGGCCGCCGATTTCACCGCCTCGAGCCGCTGGCTGAGCAACCCCTGCACCAGCTCCTTGAGCACGTTGGCCCGCTGGCCCATCAAGGGCCGCTCCTCAGCCGCCAACTTGCCCATGGCCCCAAGCACGGCCGAAAGCTGGCCCTTCTTGCCGAGCAAGCCCACCCGCAGGCTTTCCAGGTCGCTGGCGCTGTTCGCCGCGGCGATGGCATCGGCGGCCTGGGCTTCGAGCTGCTCCAGCTGGCCGGTGAGCTCCTGCAGGCTGGGGGTGGCGCTCACTCGGATGTTGCGTTCAGAACCGGAGCTTAAGCAGCCACCCCCCTACCGTTCTGGCTGAACCCAGCGCCAGCCGAGCCGCGATGGCCCCTTTGCGGATTCTGATCAGCAACGACGACGGGGTGTTCGCCGCCGGCATCCAGGCCCTGGCTGCCGAGGCCGCCCGCCGCGGCCACCGGGTCACGGTGGTCTGCCCGGACCAGGAGCGTTCGGCCACGGGCCATGGCCTCACCCTGCAGACGCCCCTGCGGGCCGAACGGGCCGATGCGTTGTTTAGCGAGGGGGTGACCGCCTGGGCCTGCAGCGGCACCCCGTCGGATTGCGTCAAGTTGGCCCTGTTTCGCCTGCTCGATGAACCGCCCGATTTGGTGCTCTCGGGCATCAACCATGGCCCCAACCTGGGCACCGACGTGCTCTATTCCGGCACGGTGTCCGCCGCCATGGAGGGCACGATTGAGGGACTACCGGCCCTGGCCGTGAGCAGCGCCGATTTCCAGTGGCGCCAGTTCGAACCGGCGGCACGCCTGGCCCTTGATGTGGCTGAACACACCTTTACCCAGGGGTGGCCCGAGGGGTTGCTGCTCAACCTCAACGTGCCTCCCTTAACGGAGGGCTCGCTTGGCCCCCTGCGCTGGTGCCGCACGGCGGTGCGCCGCTACATCGACCAGTTCGATCAACGCTCCGATCCCCGGGGCCGCACCTATTACTGGCTGGCCGGTGAGGTGGTCGATGACATCGACGCGGCCGTGGCGGGCCCGCCCGACTGGCCCACCGATGTCGCCCATGTGGCCAGCGGGGGCGTCTCCCTGTCCCCCTTGCAGCCGGAATTGTTCTGGCGGGGCAACCCAGCGGCCCTGCCGAAGCTGCCCGCGCTTTAGCTGGGCGTTGGCTACTGCTCGCCGATGGCTTGGGCTCGCCTTGATCAGCTGGCGTTGGGGCGATAGATGCGCTGCAGCAGCCAGAGGCTGATGCCCAGACCGATCAGGTGGGCGAATAACACCTGGGTGTTACTGAGCACCGAGAGCATCTCGATCGAGGTGATCGGAAAGCCCATCAGGTTGGGGCGCCCCCCCGGCAAGGCCATCTGGCCGCCGATGAAGCCGGGCACCTGCATGGAGGCCTGCACAAACAAGCTGCCCGCCATCGCCTGGTAGCCCACGGCTGCCAGGGTCAAGCCCACTAGGTCAGCCAACAGGCCCCGTTTAATCAACTTGGCGGTTTCGCCTTTGCTAGGCCGGGCGGCGCTGTTCAGGGCCCGGCCGCAGCGCACTTCCAGCCAGCTTTGCCAGAGGCTCCAGAGCAGCACCAGAAATGCCAGGGTCGTCATCGAGAGACCGGGGCCCAGGCCCAGGGCCCGGTCGCCGCGGCCGGCCAGTTGGCTGCCGATGTTGTTGAACAGCAGCACCCCCACCACCACCACCGCCAGCACCAGCTGGATCCAGAAGCGCACCCAGCCGACGCGGCGCAGGGCGGCCGAGATGAGCTGGAGATCGAGGCGGTCGGCCATCGGGAGGGGGCGGGGGCGGCAGGGCCGCAAGCCGCCCAAACTTGCCACGGCCCTGTGGGCTTCGGCCAGGTTTGGCCCCAGCCGGCTGCGGACGGAGGGCCCAAAGCTGCCATGGAAGAATGGCTTTCACGAGGGTGACGGTGGCTCGAGCGTGATTCCCCTTCGTACCCCGGATGGGGCCCAGGGCCCGACGGCGTTGGCCCTTGGCAGTTTTGATGGGCTCCATCGGGGCCACCGGCGTGTCATTGCGGCGGTCACCGGCAGCTCCAGCCCAGTCGAAGTGCCGCTGGTTCCCACGGTGGTGAGTTTTTGGCCCCACCCCCGGGAGGTGCTCTACGGCGATAGTCGCCTGCGCCTGGATCTGCCGGCCGAGAAGCTCTCCCTGTTGGAGCCCTTGGGGATCGCCCAGCTGGTCCTCGTGCCCTTCAACCTGGCCCTGGCCCAGCTCAGCCCGGAAGCCTTTGTGCAGCAGGTGTTGGTCGACCAGTTGCAGGCGGGCCAGATTGCCGTGGGCGAGAACTTTCGCTTCGGCGCCGGCCGCAGCGGTGATGCGGCTGCCCTGGTGCGGATCGCTCAAGAGCTGGGCGTCGTTGTCACGGTGGTGCCCATGCTTTGGGATGGGCCCGAGCGGTTCAGCAGCAGCCGCATCCGCCGGGCCCTGGCCAACGGCGAGCTAGCGGAGGCCGCCCGCCTCCTGGAGCGCCCCTATCGCTTTAGTGGCCAGGTGGTTCAGGGGCGCCAGCTGGGACGCCAGTTGGGCTGGCCCACCGCCAATCTGCAGGTGGATGGGCGCAAGTTTCTGCCCTTAGAAGGGGTCTATGCCGCCTGGGCCCGGGTGAATGGCGGCGAACCGCTTGCGGCCGTGATGAATCTGGGCCCCCAACCTACGGTCGATCCCCTGGCTCCCTCGGCCGTGGAGGTGCACCTGCTGGGTCGCAGCCTGGAACTGGTGGGGGCCGAACTCCAGGTGGAGCCGGTGGCCTTGCTCCGCCACCAACAGACCTTCTCCGGCCTGGACGCCCTCCAGGCCCAGATTGGCGCCGACGCCCAGCGGGCCCAGGCCGTGCTCAACGCGGCCCCCAGGCCTGGCTGAGCCACGCCCGCGCGCCTGGATCGTCCCTTAGGGACCGATCTCAGCTGGGCAAATAGGCGTTGCTAAGGCCCCAGCTGATGAACAGGCCGATGCCCCCCAGCAGCAGAATTCCCGTAACGAGGAGTGCCATCGCGCTATCGGATCCACCCTGATCCATTGCTGATCCGATGTCATGGGAAGCCCTCCCAAGGTAGGCATTGGCCGATTCCCCAGCAGTGATCCCCAGCACGGTTTGCTCCCCTTCCTCTTGATCTTCATGGTGTCCGCCCCGTTCCCGAGTCCCAGCCTCGAACCCCAAGACTTCGTTCCAGGCGTCTGCGAAGCGCAACCTGTTGAAGCGCAGGCCGGCATGGCTGGCGCCGGGGAGCAACGGGCGATCGAGCGCCTGCTGGATGCCAACCTCGATCGGGCCCGTGAAGGGCTGCGGGTGATCGAAGACTGGTGCCGTTTTGGCCTGGCCCGCCCCGATCTAGTCAGTCGCACCAAGGATTTCCGCCAGCGCCTGGGCCGCTGCCACCAGGCCCGCTACAAGCTGGCCCGCCACACGGCCACCGATCCGGCGGCGGGCATGGCCCATGGGGCCCAGGCCGAGCGCCAGGGGGCCGCTGCCGTGGTGGCGGCGAACTGCGGCCGGGTCCAGGAGGCCCTCAGGGTGCTGGAGGAATTTGGACGGGCTCTGCCCGGTCCCTTGGCAGGGGAAGCGGCCGCCATCCGCTACGGCCTCTATGACCTGGAGGTGGACGTGCTGAGGGCCGCCGCCGGCCCCGGCTGGCGCCGAGAGCTGTTGCAGCAATGCCAGCTCTATTTGGTCACCAGCCCGGTCGCCAATCTCGAGGCGGTGGTGGCGGCAGCCCTAGGGGCGGGTGTGCGCCTGGTCCAATACCGGGCCAAGGCGGATGCCCCCGCTGGGGACGCCCCGGCGGGAGGCCCCGCGATCACCGACCAGCAACGGCTCGCAGACGCCCGGGCCCTGCGCGAGCTCTGCGCCCGCCATGGCGCCCTGTTCCTGGTGAACGACCGCCTTGATCTGGCCCTGGCGGTGGACGCCGATGGGGTGCACCTGGGCCAGGACGACCTGCCCCCCGCCATCGCCCGGAGCCTGCTGGGGCCCGATCGCCTGATCGGCCGCAGCACCAACCGGATTGAGCAGCTGCATCAGGCCGTGGCCGATGGCTGCGATTACGTCGGGGTTGGACCTGTGAACGCCACCCCCACCAAACCGGGCCGGGACCCGGTCGGCCTCGAGTACGTGCGCCAGGCGGCCGCCGCCAGCCCGATTCCTTTCTTTGCCATTGGTGGCATCGACGCCACCACCTTGGACGGGGCCGTGGCCGCGGGCGCCAGCCGGGTGGCGGTGGTGAGGGCGATCACCCACGCCGCCGATCCCGGCGCCGCCAGCGCCGCGCTGCTGGCGCGTTTGGACCAGGTCAGGCTGGACCATCCGCCGGCAGAACGACCTGACCAGCCATGACGGACCCCACCGTGGCGCCGATCCGCCTGCGGCTCAATGGCGAGGAGCGCTCCTGCCCGGGTGGCCTGAGCCTGGAGGCGGTGTTGGAGCATTTCGGCTACCGGCCCCAGCTGGTGGTGGTGGAGTTCAACGGCGAGATCCTGGCCCGTCGCCATTGGGCCCTTCAGCTGGTTCGGCAAGCCGACGCCCTCGAAGTGGTCACCATCGTGGGGGGTGGTTCCTAGATTTCCATTACTTCCGGTCTCCGGTCTTGGCCCTCTTCCGTTCGACCCAGCGCTCCCTCGGATCCCAAGGACTGCGCTCCCTGCTGCGCTCGACCCTGGGCGCGCCCCTGCTCTGGCGCCGGCTGTGCAGCGGCCTGTTGCTGCCGGTGCTCGTCGCCCTGTTGCTGGTCGTGCCCAAGCCGGCCCTGGCCGCCAGTGGCGGCCGCATTGGTGGTGGCAGTTTCCGCTCTTCGCCCATGCCCCGCAGCTATGGAGGGGGTGGTGGTGGCTATGGCGGTGGCGGCTACTCCCGTGGCTATGGCGGGGGTGGCATTGGCTTTCCGTTCCTGATCCCCTTCTTTGGCTTCGGTGGCGGCGGGCTCTTTGGCTTCCTGATCCTGATGGCGGTGGTCGGCCTGTTCGCCAATGCCCTGAGGGGTGGCGGTGGTGGTGGTGGTAGCGCCATCGCCTCGGGCGATCGCGGGCCGATCTCCAGCTACCGCCCCGATGGTCCGGTGGCGATCGCCCAGCTACAGGTGGGCTTGCTTGCCACCGCCCGGGACCTGCAGCAGGACCTGCGCGGCCTGGCCGCCAGTGCCGACACCAGCTCCAATGCCGGCCTGCAACGGGTGCTCCAGGACACCACCTTGGCCCTGCTGCGCCACCCCGACCTGTGGGTGTATGCCAGCGCCGAGGTGGGCCAGGTGCCCTTCGCGGCGGCCGAATCCACCTTTAACCGGCTCTCGATGACGGAGCGCAGCAAGCTCAGCCGCGAGGTCACCAGCAACGTGGGCGGCCAGAAGCTGGACGACCGCCCTGGGGTGGCCGGCAACGCCGATGCCACCAGCGATTACATCGCCGTGACCGTGCTGGTCGCCAGCCGCTCCCGGCTCACCCTCAAACCGCTCAAGGCCGACGAAGACCTGCGCGAGGCCCTGCGCCTGCTGGGCTCGGTGTCCTCCAGCGACCTGCTGGCCCTCGAGGTGATCTGGCAGCCCGAGGGCGCTGGCGAAGTCTTGAGTACCGAGGAACTGCTCACCGCCTATCCAAATCTGCAGCATCTTTGAGCACTTGCTTGTAGCTAGGGCCCAGCTCTTGGCCCAAATTTCTTCCCACTTGCCACAGATTTCGCGAACTTAAGGAACTCTTCGGGAGATCAGCCTGTTGCAAAGGCTGAAAGGCCAGGCGGATTGCGTATGGTTTCCAACACGAGTTCTATTGCTTATCCGCCAGTGGGTCACCCCCTTCCCAGACCCGATCCGCGGGTCATGAAATGGCAGGCCAATGGCGAGCTGGCCGATAACGACCTGCATGTGTTGATCTCGCACCTGCAGCAGGTGGAAACGGAGGAGCGCTCTAGCGAGCTCTGCCGTCTTGCCGCCAAGCAGCCCCGGGCCTGAGGCCTGGCCGGTTCAGTGCCTGACCCCTGGGACCTGGCAGCTCCGCTTGAGGCTGAGCACAGTGCGGCCCAGCAGTGCTTAGGCCCATGGCTAGCCAGCGCCCTCTCCACTGGGTCAACACGCCCGTGTTGCTGGAAGCAATCGAGCGTTACGAGCAGGGGCGCCTAGCCAGGCCCCTGCAGCTCTGGCTCCAGGGCTTGCTGGAGATCGACCCCAAGGACCCGCAAGCCCCTCCCAATCCCCCGGGCTGAATCAGGTTGCTTGAAGAGAAAGCTACCGAGGCAGCCAAGCTGAATATCTAGTCAATTGCTTCGACTCTGCAGGATCCGCAGGGCGGCCATGGCAGCGCCGTAGCCGTTATCGATATTGACCACGCTGAGCCCCGGGGCACAGCTGGCGAGCATGCCCATCAGGGCCGCCTGCCCGCCGGCACTCACCCCATAGCCCACACTCACCGGCACACCGATCACCGGCTGGGGAAGCAAGCCCGCCAGCACCGTGGGCAAGGCCCCTTCCATGCCAGCGCAGGCAATCAACACCCGGGCACTGCGCAAATGGTCCAGTTGGTTGAGCAGCCGCTGCAGGCCCGCCACCCCCACATCAAGCACCAGTTCACAGGGGATGCCGTGGCATTGCAGGGCCAACTGGGCTTCGGCCGCCACGGCCAGGTCACTGCTGCCCCCGCCTAGCACGACCACCCGGCCGCGTTGGGGATCGGCATCCGGCAGGGGACCCCTGGTGAGGCAGCGGGCCTGGCGATGGTGCACCAGGGCCAGGCCCGCCTGGGGGCCGTTGCTGAGCAGGGATGCCACGGCTTCGGCCTTGGCCGGATCGACCCGGGTCACCAGGCCGAGTTCCGAGGCGGCCTGGAGTTGCTCCAAGACCAGGGCGATTTGTTCGGCGCTCTTGTGTTCGCCCCAGATCGCCTCCACCATGCCAAGGCGGCGCCGGCGATCGAGATCGAGGCGAATGCTGGGAGCGAGGGGCGGCTCACCGGATGCTGGGGCGATGGTCATGCGTTCAACCTCCAAGGGCTGGTGCCAGGGGCCCCGGGCTGATCGTTGTCTTGGCGGAGGAGGCCAGGGGCTCGAGCTCCGCTTCTGCCAGCAATGGGAAGGGGTTACCCGTGGCCTGGCCGGTTAACTGGCGGGCGCGTTGTTCGAAACGCTCCTGAACCCGGCCCACCTCCGCCTCGGGAATGGCTTTCCATTGGCCTCGAGTAGCCCAACGGATCAGCAGGGTGCCCTCCTGGCGCTGGCGATCCCACAGCAGCTGGCGGCCCTGAAAGCCTGGTTGCTCGGCCAGCCAGGGCTCCCAGCTGGCTTTTTCTGCCTCCAGCCAGGCCCGGTAGTGGGCGGCGGGGACCCCCAGGCGCAGCAGCTCCACCACAGGCCCCTTTGCCGGCTCTCGAGTGGTCAACGCTTCAGGGGCCTGATCCGTCGCCAGATCAGTTAAGGATCGGGCCGCCGCCGGGCTGCATGGGGCCGTGAACACCACCAACAGCACCAGGCCAAGGGCCAAAACCCTAGGTAGGGGCAGCCAGCACTGGCGCCAGGGCGGCCGGGAAGCACCGCTCACGGTTTCTGCAGCAGGGCCACGGCGTGGCAGGCGATGCCTTCCTCCCGGCCCGTAGGCCCAAGCTGCTCATTGGTGGTGGCCTTCACCCCCACCCGATCCGGCTCCACCCCCAGCCGGCTGGCAATCGCCGCCCGCATGGTTTCGATGTGGGGTTTGAGCTTGGGACGCTCCGCCACGACCACCGCATCCACGTTGACGATGCTCCAGCCCCGCTCCGCCACCAGGCCTACCACCTGCTCCAGCAGCACCAGGCTGTCGGCGCCCCGCCAACGGGGATCGTCGGGGGGGAAATACTTGCCGATGTCGCCCAGGGAGAGGGCTCCGAGCAGGGCATCCATCAGGGCGTGCACGAGCACATCGGCGTCGCTGTGGCCATCGAGCCCCAGGCCATCGGGATGGTCCAGCTGCACCCCGCCCAGGATCAGGCGCCGGCCCGGCACCAGCCGGTGGATGTCGTAGCCGTTGCCGATACGCAGGTCCATTTTTGGAGCTTAAGGCTGGGATCGCTTGAGAAGAACCGGCCCCTCTCCATCCTCAATCCAGCGTGCATACAGGTCTGGCCGCCGTTCCCGTGTCCTCTCTTTCTGTTGTTCGGCGCGCCAACGGGCAATCGCCCCATGGTCGCCTGAGCGCAGCACCTCCGGCACCTCCTGGCCCCGGAAGGTGGAGGGGCGGGTGTAATGGGGATGCTCGAGCAGCAGGCTGCTGTGGCTTTCCTCCTCCAGGCAGGCGGCCGTACCAACCGTTCCCTTGAGTAGCCGCACAACTCCGTTGATGATCACCATGGCGGGTAATTCTCCCCCCGTGAGCACAAAATCACCGATCGATATCTCTTCATCGGCTAGGGGGCGGATGCGTTCATCGAAACCCTCGTAATGGCCGCAAAGAAACACCATTTGGTCGTAGCTGCTTGCCCAGCGCTTCAGGTCATCTTGACGCAGGGGTTGGCCCTGGGGGCTCATTAACAACACCCGCCGCTTTTCCGTGATCGGAATTGCTTCAAAGGCGGCATAAATCGGTTCGGGTTTGAGTACCATGCCGGCGCCGCCGCCATAGGGTTCATCGTCCACCTTGCGGTAGCGATCGAGGGCGTAATCGCGGGGATTGTGGCAGTACAGCTCAGCAATGCCTGCGGCGAACGCTCGGCCAATCACGCCTAGCCCCTGGAGGGGGGCGAAGGCTTCCGGCGTCAAACTGATGACATCCAGGCGCATAGAACCGTTCAATCCTTCGCCGCTGTGGGCGTCCCGTTCGGCCCAGGGGCAGCAGGGCGGGGAACCCGACGGATTTCCGAGCTGAAGCTCGCCCGCCCCGGGCTGCCGCCGGCCAGCTGTTCAACGGTGGAGCGCAGCCGCAGGTTGGGCTTGGTGAACCAGATCCGTTCTTTCAGTTGCCGTTCTCCCGCTGTGACCACAAGATCCAAGCTGCCATCTGGTCCGAGGGTCCAGCTGCCGGTCACACCCTTGCTGGCATCCGGTTCGGATCCGAAGCTGCCGTCGGCATGGAAATAGGACTGTTGCACCCCGGGTTGGCCCTTTACTTCCACGGCCAGGCCCCCATGGCCCTCGCCGGGGGCTACCAGCAACGTCACCTGCAATTCCGCCCGCTCACTGGCATGCCAGCTGTTGTCATCGTCGGCTGGGGTGTCTGCCTCGCTGGGCTCCGCTCCTGTGGCCGGGGCTGCTTCCGAGCCCAGGTTGAAACGGCTGCGCAAGCTCAGCCAGTCGCCCGCACAGCAGCGCAGAAAGGCCGCCAGATCCGTCGGCGGAAAGGGTGCTGCTGCCCTGTCCTCAGGGGTTCCGGTGGTGGTCGCGCTTGCGTCGGTCAAGGCAGCGGTTCTGGCATGGCAGTGGCCCCATTGTCTCAGTCGCTGGTCTGGGTCAGAACCGTTCTGCTATCAGCCGATTCCGGCTGACACCGGCACCACAGGTCAACGCTTTCCCCGAGCTAAACGACCTCAATCGCCCCGATAGCCCAGTTCCGCCAGGCGGGCCGGGTTGCGGCGCCAGTTCGGCACCACCTTCACGAACAGTTCTAGATACACCGGCCCATCGATCAGCTTGACCATCTGTTGGCGGGCGCCGCTGCCGATCTCCTTGAGCATCGAGCCGCCCTTGCCGATCAGGATCCCCTTCTGGCTGCTGCGCTCCACCAGCACCGTGGCCAGGATCGCCGTGCGCGGCCCGTCGTCCACGATTCGGTCGATCGACACCGCTACCGAATGGGGAATTTCTTCGCGGGTGTGGGTCAGCACCTGTTCGCGGATCAGTTCCGCCAGCAGGAGTTGTTCCGGTTGGTCGCTCACCGCATCGGCGGGATAGAGGTGGGGCCCCAGGGGCAGCTCGGCCGCCACGGCCGCCAGCAGCTCTTCGGTGCCGGCGCCGCTGAGGGCACTGATGGCATGGAGCGGCCATGGCTTGGGGGCCCTATCCCCAGGGCCAGCTTCCGGGCTAGGGCCGCCACTGCCGTCCCTGCTGCCGATCACAGAAGTCACCAGGTCCCGGTAACTGGCCTCCAGGGCCCAGGCCTTGCCGTCTGGGACCAGATCGTGTTTGTTCAGGGCCACATGCACGGGCACCCGGCAGGTCCGCAGCAGTTCCACGATGAAGCCATCGCCGCGGCCGGCCAATTCGCTGCCATCAACCAGCAGCACCACCACATCCACCTCACCGATCGCCCCCCGGGCGCTCTGCACCAGCCGTTCTCCGAGCAGGTGGTGGGGTTTATGGATCCCGGGGGTGTCCACAAACACCAGCTGGGCCGTGGGGGTGGTGAGGATCCCCCTCAGGCGGTTGCGGGTGGTTTGGGCCACCGGAGAGGTGATCGCCACCTTTTCACCCACGAGGTGATTCAGCAGGGTCGATTTGCCCACGTTGGGCCGGCCGATCAGGGCCACGAAGCCGGAGCGGAAGCCGGGCGGGCTGGTGCCGAGGCTGTCGAGGCTGATCACCCGGCCTTGGGTTTCGCCCAGGGGGGCGTTGCCAGCTGGCCTGTCCTTGGGCGTCGCCCCTGGGGCTTGCTCAGGTGCCGGCTGCTTGCCGGACTTGGGCTTGCCGGAGTTGGGCTTGGCGAGCTTGGGTTTGCCGCGCTTGGGTTGGTCGCTACTGGGCAACGCCGGGTCGCTGGGTGGCTTCATAACCTCAACACTGACAGTTCCTCGCCCCTTTGCCATGGATCACCCCGGCGCCCAACCGCTTGAGCCCAGCTTTCCCCAGGCCATGGAGATCGCCACCCAGTGGCTGGCCCTTTGGGAAGCGGGTGAACTCAGCGATGAGGTGCTGGCCGACCGGGTTTCGGAGCTGGTGGCCAGCCGCGATGGCGCCCGCGGCTTTTTCGTGGTGTCCCTAGCGGGGGATAGCCCCCTGATGGACCGGTTGCCGGACCCGGTGGCGCTGGTGTTGCGTGCCGTCGGTGAGGGGGTTGTGGACCTGACCGTGCGCAACCTGGCCATGAGCAGCGCCATGGCCCTGCAGCACCGGCGCTCTGGCGATGGGACGATGCAAGCCGGCTCCGAGCGGGTCCAGGCCCGCTCGACGGAGCTGTTGCGGCTGCTCGAGCCTGGGCTTGTGAAGCAACGCCTGGAAACCCTGCTGGAGGCCACGGGCGGCCAGGGTGAGGACGTGGCCTTCCTCGATCGTTGGGGCTATGACGCCGAGCAGCGCTCCGCCATTGCGGCGGCGGTGTTGGCGGTGGCAGAGGCCTGATCGCCATGAAAAAGCGCCCTTGTTCAGGGCGCTTATTGAAACCGAGTTGTTTTTTGATGGCCCTGGTTCAGTGGGATCTAGGGCCGACTACTGGAACTGGGTTGGTAATCAAACCAGCGGTCATCCTCAGTCGCGGCGGCTACCGCCGTTGAGGGCAATGATCAGACGCAGGATGAAGATGAACAGGTTGATGTAGGTGAGGTACATCCCCAGGGCGCCGGCCAGGTACTGGTCGTCGTTGTAGGTGCGGGGCATCGTGTAGAAGTCCACGAAGGCGGCGCCCACAAACAGCACCGTGCCGAAGCCGGCGATCATCAGTTCAAAGCCGCCGCCGCCAAAGCCGGGCACAAAGATGCCCCCAACCACCTGGACCACCATGGCGATCAAGAGGCCGAGGATGCCCAAGCCGACAACGGCGGTGAGCGATTGGCCGACGCTGTCACTCATGCGCCGTCCGACGAACGAGGCAATCACAAAGGTGATGCCGGTGGCCAGGGCCGCCGTGCCGATGGCGCCAATGCCGGCGGTGCCAATGGCCAGGGCGACGATGCCGCTCAGGGTGAAGCCGGTGAGCAGGCTGTAGGCGGTCAGTAGGGGCAGGGCCGTGCTGTTGTTGCCTTTCATCGCCACGTTCTGGGCGACAAAGAACAGAATGAAGTTGCCGATCAGGGCAACCCAGAAGAGCGGCATGAATAGGCCGGGAGAGCTGGCCATCAGGGTCAGGCCCCCGATGACGCCGCCGGCGGTGAGCACCATGCCGCCGCCCACATAGGGCAGGGCCTTGTTCACCACATTGGGGCCCACCAGGGCGCTCGATTGGGCCTCGCGGATGGCCTGCTGGAAATTGCTGCTTGCGGGCATGGTCCACCGATGGGACGAACTCCCCCCATCCTGCCAGTGCTGATCGGGCTTTGCAGCAGTAAGGGGGAGCCGGGAGGTGTGGATCTCCTCCTAGGGCTGGTTGGGGGAGTCGTCGCCGCCTATTGGGGCGGATTGGCCTGGCCAGAGCCAGACCGCCAGCAGGGCTACCCCGGTGCCGATGCAGGATTCCGCTAGGCGTAGCAGGGCGTTTAGGCCAGGATTGAGGCGGGGATCCAGGCTGGCGGTCACCATCACCACAATCACCGTGATCGCCGCTAGACGGCCATGGCTGGGCACGTTGAGAGCGGTGCAGATCAGCACCGTTGCAAAAATGGCCAGGGCCATGCCCACCGGATGAAAGGGCAAAAAGCTCAGGTAGGTGGCGCTAGTGAGCGCCCCGATCGCCGAGCCCAGCACCCGCAAGGAGGCCGAGGCCGTGGTCTCCCGCCGGCTCACCTGGGTCACCACGATGGCCGAGATGGCCGACCACAGCGCCCCAATTTTGGGCAGGTAGCCCGGGAACAGGCTGGTCAACCAGAAGCCGGCGGCGTAGGCCACCAGGGCAGCAAGGGCGATCTGGGCAGGAATGCGAAACCGGTCTGGTCGAATCACGGGGCTTTGATCACGCTGGGGGCGCTGCACGGCGGCTCAGTGGGTGTTGGACGGGCTGGTGCTGTCGCGCAGGGCGTAGGCCTGCACCAGTCGCTGCACCAAAGGATGGCGCACCACATCGGCCGCAGTGAGCCGGCAGATCGCCACCCCTTCCACGCCTTCGAGCACCTGGGCGGCCTCGATCAGGCCACTGCGCTGATGGGCCGGCAGGTCGATCTGGCTAGGGTCGCCGGTCACCACCATGCGGGAGTTCTCGCCGAGGCGGGTGAGCACCATGCGCATCTGGGTGGGTGTGGTGTTTTGGGCCTCATCGAGGATCACAAAGGCATCCCTGAGGGTGCGGCCGCGCATGTAGGCCAGCGGCGCCACCTCGATCACGTTGCGATCCAGCAGGCTGCTGGTGCGCTCCTGGCCGAGCAGGGCGTGGAGGGCGTCGTAGAGGGGTCGCAGGTAGGGATCCACCTTCTGCTGCAAATCCCCCGGCAGAAAGCCGAGGCGCTCGCCCGCTTCCACCGCCGGGCGGGTGAGGATCAGCCGCTCGACCTTGCGCTCCTGGAGCATCTTGACGGCCTGCACCGCCGCCAAAAACGTTTTGCCGCTACCGGCCGGCCCCAGGGCCAGGGTCAGGTCGTGGGTCTCAATCGCCTCGACGTAGGCCTGCTGTTTGAGGGTGCGGGGCCGCAGCAGGCGGCCGCCCTGGCTGCGCACCAGGACCTGCTTGGCCAGTTGCTGCTGGGCCGCGCCCTGGCCCGTGTCTAGGGCGGCTAGCACCGTCTGCAGATCACCGGCGGACACGGCTTGGCCCTCCTGCCAGAGGGGGCGAAGCAACTCGACCACACCGGCGGCCCGTTCCAGCTGGGGGGGCAGCCCCCGCAGCGACAAGACAAGGCCCCGCATCACCACCGAAGCACCGGTGAGGGCTTCGAGGCGATGCAGGTTCGTTTCGGCCTCCCCGGCCAGGGCCAGGGCGGCACTCTGGTCAGGCAGGTCGATGGTGAAGCTCGTTTGTGCGGGGGCCCCGGCCATGGGGCGGCCCCTCAAGCGTCCGCCGGAGCGTCCTCAGTGGGGGCTGCGGCGGCTTCGGCAGCAGCAGCGGCTTCGGCGGCGGCGGCTTCAGCCGCTGCCTTGGCGGCGGCGACCTCGGCTTCCTTCGCAGCGGCAGCGGCGGCGGCCTCAGCCTTGGCGGCGGCTTCGCGGGCGAGGGCCTGCTTGGCCTTGCCAACGGTTTCGGCGGGGCGAATCGTTTTCTCGATTAGGCCGCCTTTTTCGAGCAGGGACCGCACGGTGTCGGTCGGCTGGGCACCCTGGCCTAGACGAATCCGGATCGCTTCGGTATCGAGGCGCGTTTCCTTGGTGCGGGGGTTGTAGAAGCCCAGCTCCTGCAGGGGCAGACCATCCCGCCTGGAGGTGCTGTTGGTGGCCACGAGGCGGAAGCTCGCTTCCCGCTTTTTACCGAACCGCTTCAGGCGGAGCTTGATCATCGTGGCCTTGCCTTACTGACTTGAGGGGTGAATAGACGCCCGGTCGCGGTGAACGCCCCGGACGATTTGGCGGTGATTCCACGCGCCAAACAACAACAATACCCTGTGGCCGTCACCCCTGGCGCTGGAGCGGCTCAAGGCCTAGAGCTGGCCGAAACCCTTGCGTTTCTTGGC
>CAMAVE010000042.1 GCA_945861595.1 Synechococcus sp. UW140 | reverse complement strand
GAGGTGACCCACTCACAGAACTGATTCCACGCAGAAGCGCCTTGGCGCTGCTGAATTGTGGTGGTCATGAGAACGGGGAAGGTGTGCTCCGAGCGGAGCGGTAAGTAGGACAACAACCGTGCGGGAACCCGTAGAGGGGTCCCAACTGGCCATCGCCTGCGTCACTGTAACAGAAGATTGCGGGATGTGAGGAAAGATTGGGCGGATTGGCGGGCTGGGCGGCCGGCCCAGGCCGGCTTCCCTTGCGCCGCCTGGGGTTAGCTCCCTGCCATGGGCAGGCCCTTGGCGCGTTCGGTCCGGGCCAGCGACCTTCCCCCCTACCCCAGGGGGGTTGGGCGGCCATGGCGCCCTCGCCCCATCCCGGACACCCTCCAAGCGGCGGCCCCTGGCCTGGGGTTCCTGTTGTTAGCGTCCACGTCCGCCGCAGCGTTCTCACCGTGAGTGCTCACCGGGTGCTGCTGGTGCGCCTGCCCTGCAACCCCATTTTCCCGATCGGGCCCGTTTATCTGGCCGATCACATCCATAAGTGTTTCCCCGGCATCCCCCAGAGGATCCTGGACCTGGCCGCCGTGCCCCTCCTGGACGTGGATCGGGTGCTGCTGGCCACGGTGGAGGCCTTTCGTCCCAGCCTGCTGGTGTTCTCCTGGCGGGATATCCAGATCTATGCGCCGGTGGATGGTCGCGGCGGCAATCCGCTGCAGCATTCCTTTGAGGTGTTCTACGCCCGCAATCCGCTCAAACGGCTGCGGGGCGCCCTCGGCGGCCTGGGCCTGATGGCCTCCTTCTATGGCGAGCTCTGGCGCAACCTGCGCCTGGTGCGCCGGGGGCTGCGCCGGGCCCGCCGCTTCCAGCCCCAGGCCCAGGCCGTGCTGGGGGGCGGCGCCGTGAGCGTCTTCTATGAACAGCTGGGCCGCAAGCTGCCCCGCGGCACGGTCGTGTCGGTGGGGGAGGGCGAACCCCTGATTGAGAAGCTGATCCGGGGCGACTCCCTGGCTTCAGAGCGCTGCTTCCTGGCCGGGGAAGCGCCCCGGCCGGGCCTGATCCATGAGCAGCCCGCTGGCATCGAGAAGAGCGCCTGCAATTACGCCTATATCGCCGAGATCTGGCCCCAGCTCGATTGGTATCTCGATGGCGGCGACTTCTACGTCGGCGTGCAGACCAAGCGGGGCTGCCCCCACAACTGTTGTTATTGCGTCTACACCGTGGTGGAGGGCAAGGCGGTGCGGGTCAACCCGGTGGCGGAGGTGATCGCCGAGATGGCCCAGCTCTATGCCAAGGGGGTGCGCGGTTTTTGGTTCACCGATGCCCAGTTCATCCCGGCCCGCCGCTACATCGAGGACGCCAAGGAGTTGTTGCGGGCGGTGCTGGCCCAGGGTTGGAGCGACATCCGTTGGGCGGCCTACATCCGCGCTGACAACCTCGATGCCGAACTCGCCGAGCTGATGGTGGCCACCGGCATGGACTACTTCGAGATCGGCATCACCTCGGGCTCCCAGGAGCTCGTGCGCAAGATGCGCATGGGCTACAACCTGCGCACCGTGCTCGAGAACTGTCGCCTGCTGGCCCAGGCCGGGTTCCGGGAGCATGTGTCGGTGAACTACTCCTTCAATGTGATTGATGAGCGCCCCGAAACGATTCGCCAGACCGTGGCCTACCACCGCGAACTGGAGCGCATTTTTGGCGCCGACAAGGTGGAGCCGGCGATCTTCTTCATTGGCCTCCAGCCCCACACCCACCTGGAGCAATACGGCTTTGACCAGGGCCTGATCAAGCCCGGCTACAACCCGATGAGCATGATGCCCTGGACGGCCCGCCAGTTGCTCTGGAACCCGGAACCGATGGGCAGCACCTTTGGCCGGATCTGCCTGGAGGCCTTTGAACGCAACCCCGCTGATTTCGGCCGCACCGTGATGGACCTGCTCGAACGGGACTACGGCCTGGCCCCCCTGGAGGAGGCCCTGCAGGCACCTTTGGAGGGCCGCAAAGCCCTGGCCACCGCGACGAGATAGCTGGACCGAAGAGCTGCCGCTAGGCGCTCCACCAGCGTCGCCGCGCCCATAACAGCAGCCCCAGCCCCAGCCAACCCAGCACACCGCCGATCGGGTTGGCGGGCCCGGTAAGCCAGCTTGGGGTGGCCGGCTCCAGGGCGATCAGCCCCTGGTTGAGCACGAACCAGCCGCCCACCAGGCCGCCGTGCAGTCCAACGGCACCCCAAAGCAGGCCCCCGTCGGACCGGCGTTGCAGGCCTAGGGCCAGGCCCAGCAGCAGCAGGCCCCCAAGCAGTCCGAGCAGGGGCAGCAGCGGCAGGTTGAAGCGGGTGTGAACCAGGCTGAAGAGGGCGGCCTGGAGCCAGAGGGCCCGCTGGCTTCCGAGTTTCAGTTCGAGTTCGCCCAGCAGCCAACCGCGAAAGAGAAGTTCCTCGGCAAAGCCCACCCCCAGGGCCAGGACCAGGCCATTGAGCAGCACGGCGGCAGAGGTGTGCAGCGGCCATATGAGCGCTCCGGCCAGTTGCAGGCCGATCACCACCAGGGCCAGCAGGGCCGCCGCCTTGATCAGGCCGCGCAGCAAGGCCTGGAGTACCGCTGGCCCGGGGCCCACCACCCCCAGGCTGCGCCAGGGATGGGGCTCGCCCCACTGCCTGCGTAGCCGAAGCGGCAGGCTCACAACCAGGGCCAACACCGCCGGGATCGCCGCCACGCTCGCCCGTTGCCCTTCGCCAATTCCCAAAACCCCAGCCAGCCCTTGGCAGCCGAGGAACAGGGCCACCAACGCGGCTGGATAGAGCAGGGTTCCCCACCAGGGAATGGGCGGCCGACCCGGCCTGGCGGCGGCTGCCATCAGGCTTCGGGCTCAATCGTGCTGCTGAGGCCCTTGGCCTTGAGGGTTTCGCAGTAGAACTCGGCCGGTTCGATGTCGCACACGATCACCAGGCCTACGCCGGTGTTGTGGGTTTCCAACATCACGGCAATGGCGTCCTGCTCGCTGAGGGAGGGCACCACCTGGCGCAGGGTGGTCACCACGTATTCCATTGTGTTGACCGGATCGTTATGGAGCAACACCTTGTAGCGGGGCGACAGCTTGCGCACCCGCTCGGTTTGCTTCTCGATCACGGCCGCTCCGCCCGGTTTGCTGCTGGGGGAGGTCGTCATTGACTGCGCAGCCACGGTCATGGCCGGTTCCGTCCGATCGGGTCTCCAACTGTAGGGATGGCCCGGGACGGTGCCCCGGTTTGGGGTGACGGGGTTGCGAGCGGCCTGGTTCCTGCTGGGACACCCACGGCAGGGGCGGCTCCCAGAGCGTTGGTTTGGGCGCTGGGAGGCCCGGGGACCCGGCTTCAGGCGGCCAGGGCTGCCTTGATCCGCCCCATCGCCTCGTTCACGTTGGCGCGGCTGTTGAAGGCCGAGAGGCGGAAATAGCCCTCGCCGGCGGCCCCGAAGCCACTCCCCGGGGTGCCGACCACATGGGCCTGCTGGAGCAGCTTGTCGAAGAAGCCCCAGGAATCCACGCCCGCCGGCGTTTTTACCCACACGTAGGGGGCCTGCTCACCACCGAACACCTCCAGGCCAGCGCTGGCCAGTTCCCGGCGGATGATCGCCGCGTTCTCCATGTAGAAGGCCACGAGCGCCCTGACCTGGGCCTGGCCCTCGGGCGAATACACGGCCTCGGCGCCCCGCTGCACCATGTAGCTGACGCCGTTGAACTTGGTGGATTGGCGCCGGTTCCACAGGGTCCAGAGCTCCACGGTTTCGCCTGTGGCGGTGCGGCCCATCAGGCCTCGGGGCACCACGGTGAGGGCGCAGCGGGTGCCGGTGAAGCCGGCGTTCTTGGAAAAGGAGCGGAACTCAATGGCGCACTCCCGCGCCCCTTCGATCTCGTAGATGGAATGGGGCAGTTCGGGGTCCTGGATGAAGGCCTCATAGGCCGCATCAAACAAGATCAGGGCGCCATGGGCGCGGGCATAGTCGACCCACTGCTGCAGCTGGGCCTTGCTGGCCACGGCGCCGGTGGGGTTGTTGGGGAAACACAGGTAGATCAGATCCACCGGCCCTGAGGGGATCTCGGCGGTGAAGCCGTTATCGGCCGTGATCGGCAGGTAGGTGAGGCCGCCATAGCGGCCGGCGTCATCGGCCTCGCCGGTGCGGCCGGCCATCACGTTGCTGTCCACATAAACCGGATAGACCGGATCGGTCACGGCGATGCGGTTGCCCTCGCCGAGGATGTCGAGGATGTTGCTGCTGTCGCATTTGGAGCCATCGGAGACGAAGATCTCTTCGGCCGTGATGGCGCAGCCCCGGGCCTGGAAATCGTTGGTGGCGATGGCCTCCCGAAGCCAGAGGTAGCCCTGCTCGGGGCCGTAGCCGTGGAAGCCCTCGCGGGTGCCCATGGCATCGATGGCGGCCTTCATGGCGCTGCGGCAGGCCTCGGGCAGGGGCTCGGTGACATCGCCGATGCCCAGACGAATGATCGGGGCTTGGGGGTTGGCCTCACTGAAGGCCTTCACCCGCCGGGCGATTTCCGGGAAGAGGTAGCCCGCTTTGAGCTTGAGGTAGTTGCCGTTGACCTGGACCATCAAGGGGGCGGGGCGATCCGCTGGGTGCTGATGGCGGGATTGTCCTATGGCGAGCGGCCCCGGCGGTAACCGGCGCCCATACGATCGAGCCAACGCCCGCTTGCGTGCCCGTTGTGTCCGTTGGCCCCCGCTCCGCTTCGCTGACGTCGACCCCGGACCGGACCGCGATTGCCCCAGCCAGTCCCAGGGCCTGGGATGGGCCGGTGGACTTTGCGTCCCTGGTGGACTCGACCATCGCCCGGCCGGGGCGCTACCTGGGCAATGAGCTGGGGGTGGAGCCGCGCGATTGGCAGGCCGCCCGGGTGCGCTGGGCCCTTACCTACCCCGAGATCTACGAGGTCGGGGCCAGCAACCTGGGCCACATCATTCTCTATTCGATCCTCAACGCCGTTCCCGGCCAGCTCTGCGATCGCAGCTACCTGCCGGCGCCCGACCTGGCTGAGCGCCTGAAGTCCCGCGGTGAGGCCCTGTTTGGCGTGGAGAGCCGCCGGCCCCTGCCCGCCTTTGACATCCTGGGCTTCAGCCTCAGCTACGAACTAGGCGCCACCAACATCCTGGCCATGCTCGACCTGGCCCAGGTGCCCCTGCGCGCCAGCGAGCGGGGCGATCTGCCCCTCAGTGATCCGGCGGCGCCGCCCCTGATCTTTGCCGGCGGGCCCACGGCTACCAGCAACCCGGAACCCTTTGCCGCCTTCTTCGATTTTTTTGCCCTCGGCGATGGCGAGGAGCTCCTGCCGGAGATCGGCCTGGTGGTGGCCGAGGCCAAGGCGGCCGGCCTGAGTCGTAGCCAGCTGCTGCGTGACCTGGCCCAGGTGCCGGGGGTGTACGTGCCGGCCCTCTACGGCCCCGGCGCCGATGGCGTCAGCCTCGAGCCCTTAGGGCCGGGGATCCCCAAGCGGGTGCTGCGGCGCACCGCCACCCCCATGCCCCACTACGCCATGGGCCTAGTGCCCCATATCGAAACCGTGCACGACCGGCTCACGGTGGAGATCCGCCGCGGCTGCACCCGCGGCTGCCGCTTCTGCCAGCCGGGCATGCTCACGCGCCCGGCCCGGGATGTGGAGCCGGAGGCGGTGATCGAGGCGATCGAAACCGGCATGGAGCGCACCGGCTACAGCGACTTTTCCCTGCTCTCGCTCAGCTGCTCCGATTACCTGGCCCTGCCGGCGGTGGGGGTGGAACTGCGCAATCGGCTTGCCGATAAGAACGTGTCGCTCACCCTGCCCAGCCAGCGGGTGGACCGCTTCGACCAAAACATCGCCCACATCCTTGGCGGCACCCGCAAGGCCGGCCTCACCTTTGCGCCGGAGGCCGGCAGCCAGCGCCTGCGCGACATCGTCAACAAGGGGCTTACCGATGGGGAGCTGCTGCGCGGCATTCGCACGGCGATGGAGAACGGCTACCGCAAGATCAAGCTCTATTTCATGGTCGGCCTGCCCGGTGAGACCGATGCGGACGTGCTGGGCATCGCCGAAACCTGCCGCAATCTGCAGCGCGATTGCGCCGATCTGGGCCGCCTGGAGCTGAATCTCACGATCAGCAACTTCACGCCCAAGCCCCACACCCCCTTCCAGTGGCACAGCGTCAGCACGGCCGAATTTGGCCGGCGTCAGGCGTTGCTACGGGCCGCTTTGCGGCCCCTGCGCGGCATCAAAACCAACATGAGCGATGTGCGCCTCTCGGCGATGGAGGATTTTGTCGGCCGGGGCGACCGGCGCCTGGCGCCGGTGATCGAGGCCGCCTGGCGCGCCGGCGCCGGCCTTGATGCCTGGTTTGAGGCGGCGGATCGCACCTACGCCGCCTGGACCGGGGCGATTGAGGCGGCCGGTTTGGGGGGGCGCTACCGGGCCCTTGAAATGGGGGAGTGGGCGGAAACAGTGGCCCTGGGCGAGGCCAACCTGGAGGCCTTCTGCGCCCAGCCCCTGCCCTGGGACCACATCGATACCGGCATCGACAAGCGCTGGCTGGCTGAAGACCTGCAGCGGGCCCTGGCCGCGGCGGTGGTGCCCGATTGCTCCTTCGAGGGATGCAGCCACTGCGGGGTCTGCGGTCCGGACCTGGGCCACAACGTGGTGATCCCACCGCCGCCGATCCCCCCCCAGCGGCCCCAGCGGCCGCCCAACAGTGAACGGGTGCAGCGCCTGCGCTTCCGCTTTGCCAAGACCGGCAGCCTGGGCCTGCTCAGTCACCTCGATCTGGTGCGCCTGCTGGAGCGGGCCCTGCGCCGCAGTGGCCTGCCCGTGAGCTTTACCGGCGGCTTCCACCCCTTGCCGAGGCTCCAGTTCGCCCTGGCCCTGCCGCTGGGGGCCGAGGCCCAGGGGGAATGGATGGATCTGGAGATGGCCGAATGGCAGGACCCGGCCTGGGTGCGCCAGCGGCTGCAGGCCCAGTTGCCCGGCGAATTCAGCCTGCTGGCGGTGGCTGAAGTGCCCCTGGCCGGGCCCAGCCTGTCCCAGGAGCTGGCCGCCGCCCATTGGACCCTGGTGCTGGAGCCGGGCCCGTCCGACCAGGCCCCGCCCTCGCCCTTGTCCTTTGACGGGGCCGGGGCCGGGGACGCCCAGGGGGAGGCGGACGCCGGGGCCAGCGGCCCGCCGCCAGGGGAGGCTTGGCAGAGCGCCGCAGCAGACCTGCTGGCGGCGCCCCAGTGGATCTGGTCAGACACCGATAAGAAGGGCCGTCCCCGTCAACGGGACCTGCGTGGCTCCCTGGCCTCCCTAGCGGTGGAGCCCCAGGATTCTGCTGTCACCCTGCGGGTGGAGGCCACAATCGATGGGGCCGGCCGTAGTTTGCGGCCCGAGCAGCTGCAGCACTGGTTTGCCAGCCGGCTGGGCCGGTCGATGCAGCTGCGCCGGGTCTGTCGCGACGGCCTGGTGTTGAAAGAAGGGCTGCCTGAGCGTGCTAATTTGCAATGAGACGGCCGTTGGGCTGCAGAGGATTCTTCGATCGACCGGTTTTCCGAGACCCGTCCTTCCAGGAACTCCGAGCCTGCCTCCCAACTCCGCAACAGCTTTCTCGAATCAACTTTCCTGAGAGCCGAGCTTCCTTTGAGCCAAGGTTGCGGCGCCGTTCAGACGGGTTTGATCCAGACCTGGAATTCTTGTTTTTCTGCTGACGCCTGAACCTTGCGGTCAAGGCACGGCCCTACCGAGTCGGCGTTGTGGCTTCGCTGCAGCACCATTCCAGCCCATTGATCCGACCTAACCACAAATTCCGGTTGCACCCCTGAGCCGCTTCCTGGCCCCAGCCCCCAGCTCCCCCCGACCCCAGGCGATCGCCTGCGGGGCCCTGCTCGCTGGCCCGAAAGCGTTGCTCTGGACCGCTGCCGCTACCCCGGTTCAGGTTCGCTGAGCCATCCCCCTATCCTCCATGCCCCAGCAGATCGTCATCGCCGAGCAGCTGCGCATCGCTGCAGTTCTCAACGACGAACGGGTTGATGAGTTGGTGGTTGCCCAGGGCCGTTACCAGATTGGTGATGTGTACCTGGGCACCGTTGAAAATGTTCTCCCCGGCATCGATGCCGCCTTTGTCAATATTGGTGAAGGCGAAAAGAACGGTTTTATTCATGTCACCGACCTGGGCCCCCTGCGGCTGAGGAAAGGGGCCGCCGGCATCACCGAATTGCTGGAACCGCGCCAAAAGGTGCTGGTCCAGGTGATGAAGGAGCCCACGGGCACTAAGGGCCCCCGCCTGACGGGCAACCTCAGCCTGCCGGGCCGGTTTCTGGTGTTGCAGCCCCATGGCCAGGGGGTGACGATCTCGCGCCGTATCAACGGCGAAAACGAACGCAACCGCCTGCGCGCCCTCGGCGTATTGATCAAGCCCCCGGGCGCCGGATTGCTGATCCGCACCGAAGCCGAGTCGGTGAGCGAAGAGCTGCTGATCGATGACCTGGAGATGCTCCTACGCCAGTGGGAGTCGATTCAGCAGGCGGCAGAAACGGCCAGCCCGCCGGTGTTGCTCAACCGCGATGAGGATTTCATCCACCGGGTGTTGCGCGATCTCTATAACCCCGAGGTGGTGCGCGTTGTCGTCGACACCGCTGAGGCCGTGGGCCGGGTCAATGCCTTCCTCGGTGCTGACCAGGCCAACTTGCTGGTCGAGCACCACAGCGACCACACCGAGATCCTCGACCATTTCCGGGTGCATGCCGCGATTCGCGATGCCCTCAAACCACGGGTGGATCTGCCTTCTGGCGGCTACGTGATCATCGAGCCCACCGAGGCGCTCACCGTGATCGACGTGAACTCGGGCTCCTTCACCCGCTCGGCGAATGCGCGCGAAACGGTGTTGTGGACTAACTGTGAGGCGGCGATTGAGATTGCCCGCCAACTGAAGCTGCGCAACATCGGCGGGGTTGTGATCATCGACTTCATTGACATGGAGTCCCGTCGCGACCAGCTGCAGCTGCTCGAGCACTTCACCCAGGCCGTTCGCCACGACACGGCCCGGCCCCAAATCGCCCAGCTGACCGAACTGGGGCTGGTCGAATTGACCCGCAAGCGCCAGGGTCAGAACATCTACGAGTTGTTTGGGCGGGCTTGCCCCAGTTGTGGCGGCCTGGGCCATGTGGCCGTGCTGCCGGGCAAAGATTCGCTCCTACCCCTGGCCACCGCCACGGGACTGGTGCGTTCGGCCGCCTCGGCGCGGGCCGAGGTGGCCAGCCCGGTGGCCCCAGCCGATGCCTCCAGCCGCCGCCGTCGCGGTGGCCGCGGTGGCCGTGGCGGCTCCGATTTCCCCGACACCACCAGCCTCGAAACCGCCGCTACGCCAGCGTTCGCCTCGGAAATGCCCGCCTATGGCGGCAGTGGCAGTGGCATGGGCATGGGCAGTGGGGCTGGCGGCTCCAGCGACGCCCCCAGCCGCAGGCAGGAGCCGGACCTTGTGGCCGTCACGATGGAGCCCGATCAGGAGCTCGTCTACGGCTGGCTGGGTCTTAACCCCGCCCTGCTGCTGGATCCCAGCCCCGGTAGCGACAACCTGATGGTGCGGGTGGTTCGCCCCGGCGAGGATCCCGAATTGGTGTTGGAGGAAGCCCGCCAGCAGCTGGCCTCCTCCGGCTCACGCCGGCGCCGGCGCGGTCGCGGTGGCAGCGGCGAGTCCGCAGCTCCAGCCAGTGGGGCCGGCCCGGCCGCTGCCTTTGACCAGGCCAATCCCTACGCCCAGGCCAGTGTCTATGCCCAAGCCAGTTCCCCATCCCTAGGCCGCTCCGATGGCAGGGACCGCGAGGAGATCACGGTGTCGGTGAGTGCCCCCAGCCGGGAGCCGCTGACCCGGGAACCGGCCATGGTGGAGATCACCCCCTTTGCCGTTGATGATTTCGCCCCCATTCCGGTCCTGGTGGGCGCCGGCGGCATTGATGGCTCGGAGGTGGACGATCGCGGAGCGTCCGCCGCTCCTGCCCGGGTTGGCCGGAGTCGCGGGCGCCAGGCGCTGAAATCCAGCGATCGCGCCCAGCCAGGCCCAGCCCCGGTGGTGATTGACGGGAGCCCCCTCTACGCGGCGGATTCCCAGGCTCCTGATCGGCCTGCCGCTGGGTCGGTTGCTGACGCTGGCCAGGGGGCCCCAATCCCGCTCACAGTGTCGATCACGCCCGACCCCAAGGAGGCGATCCCGCCCCCGGTCGAGCCTGAGGCGGAGCTGGATGCCACCGGCGAACCCCGCCGCCGCCGCCGTCGCTCTTCCGCCAGCGACTGAGTTGGCCAGCGACCTGTTCCGGCAAGGGCTATTGGCCGGCCCTTGGGCCCCCTGGTCCCGGCTGCGATGACGGCGGCCGCTCGGCCAGCGAGGTCCCGGTTGCGGCGCGCTGGCGGCCCGTCATCGCCTGGCCTAGGCCCCGATCCCCGGGGGGCGGCCGGGGTGGATGAGGTGGGTCGTGGCTGCTGGTTTGGTCCGGTTTTCGCGGCGGCGGTGGTCTTGCCTGGTCGGGCGGCTGGCCCCTTAGGGGCCGCCGGCCTCACCGATAGCAAGGCCCTTTCGCCCCGACGCCGCCAGGAGCTGGTGCCCCTGATCGAGGAGCTGGCCTCGGGTTGGGCCCTGGGTCAGGCCTCGGCGGCCGAAATCGATCGCCACGGCATCCGGCTGGCCACCGAATGGGCCATGTTGCGGGCCCTACAGCGCCTCAGTGGGGCGCTTGGGGCGGAACCGCCGCTGGTGTTGGTGGATGGGATCTTGCCGTTGCGCTGTTGGCCGGGGCTGCAGCGCTGCGTGGTGCGGGGGGACAGCCACAGCCCAGCCATTGCCGCCGCCAGCGTGATCGCCAAGGTGGCTCGCGATGCCCTGATCGGCCGGCTCGCCGAGCGCTATCCGGGCTACGGCCTGGAGCGCCACGCGGGTTACGGCACGGCCCTGCACCGCAGCGCCCTCGAGCAGCAGGGGCTGACGCCCCTGCATCGCCGCTCCTTTCTGCGCAAGGTTTTAGCGGCCCAGCCTTCTAGCTGAGGGCAAGCCAGCTGCCCGGGTCTGGGCTAGCCCGGACGGGACTGCTGGTTCAGCCCGCAGCCTCCAGGCACCAGGCTTCGAAATCGGCCAGGAGCTGCTGACCGACCCGGTTCTTGATGCTGAGCAGGATTCCGGCCAGCAAGGTGCGGCCCGTGGCCTCCAGCACCGCTGCCGGGATCAGGCGAAGCAGGGGGGGTTGGCTGACGCTGACCGATAGGCGCGCTTCCCCCTCCAGCCCCGTGGCCGTGGCTTCCAGGTGGGATTCCAGCGTGAGCCGAAAATCATCCACAATCCCCAGGCCCTCTAATTCACAATCCCGCGCTTCTAGGAGGATGGTTTGGGGCTTGGTGATGGCCACAATCTCAACAACGGGCTGGATCTGCAGTTGGAACACCTGCAGCTTCGTGACCGTGTAGCGGTAATGGCCGGGGCCCAGGGGCTCGAGCTGGCTGGGATCGAGCAGGGCTCCCACCACCCGATCCTCCTGGTTGAGGTAGGTGGGCAGGCGGTCGGCATTGCTGTCGACGGGTAATTGGAGCTGTTGGCAGGCACGGAATGCCAGGGGCATTACTGGGGCCCGGCGCGGCATGATCCTATCGAGCTAGGTCCCCGTTTCTGCCCATGCGTCTTGCCTTCCTCGGACCGGCCGGTACCTATGGGGAGCAGGCCGCCGTGCGGCTGGCGGCCCTGGAGGGTTGGGCCGAGCCCCAGTTGCTCCCCCAGGTGGGCATCCGCGCCGTGGTCCAGGCCCTGGCCGAGGGCCGTTGTGACGCCGCCGTGGTGCCGGTGGAAAACTCCGTGGAGGGTGGGGTGACGGCCTGCCTAGATGCCCTCTGGGAGCACCCTGAACTACGGGTGGCCCGGGCCCTGGTGCTGCCGATTCGCCATGCCCTGGTGGGCTCTGGCCCGATCGAGGCCATCAGTGAGGTGCTCTCCCACCCCCAGGCCCTGGCCCAGTGCAGCCAGTGGCTGGGCGACCACCTGCCCCGGGCCCTACAGCTGCCCACCACGTCCACGGCAGAGGCGGCCCGCATGGTGGCCGGCAGCGGGTTCCGGGGGGCGATTGCCTCCTTGCCGGCGGCCAGTCAGCACGGTCTAGAGGTGTTGGCCTATCCGATCAATGATGTGGCCGGCAACTGCACCCGCTTTTTGCTGCTCAACCGGGGCTCCAGTTCCTTGCAGGGTCCCCTGGCCAGCCTGGCCTTCTCGCTCCATTCGAACCGGCCTGGAGCCCTGCTGGAGGCCCTCTCCTGTTTTGCCCGGCTGGGCCTGAACATGAGTCGGATCGAATCGCGGCCCTCCAAACGGGAGATGGGCGAATACATCTTTTTCGTCGACCTGGAGCTGCCCGAAGGTTCTGGGGAAGCCCTGCCGGAAACCCTGGCTGTGCTGAAGCCCCTATGCCAGCACCTGGCCTTCTTTGGAGCTTATCCCCTCGATCAGGTCAATGGGGCCCAGGGCTAGGCGAACAGCCGGCCAGATCGAATCCAGTCCCGGAGCGGCCGGCCGGGGCTTTGACGGCGCGAAATACGCCAAATTGCATCATGCCATTGGCGAACGCCCAATGCATCAGCAGCAGGGTGGGGGTTTCGCGCAGCCCCTGCAGAACGGCCCCTGGCCCCAAGCTGAGCACCTGGCCCGGACGGCGCAAGCCTTCCAGGATTGAATCGATCCAGGAGGGCAGGGTTTCCACTGTCCAGTCGCCGGTATCGAGGGCTAGTTCAGGGACCTCCGGGGCAAGGGCCTGGCCGCCTGCAGCTGGCTTTGCAAAGGGGCTTTGGCGCAGGTTGCGAGCAAAGCCGGCGATGCTGGCGAACTCCGGATGGGCCCATTGGTCGAGCAGTTGGCGCATCACCCAGCGCTCGCGGCGATCCAGGGGGCCATCGGCTGGGTCGCGCCGGTTCCAGTCGGCCAAGGCCAGGCGGCCGCCGGGGGCGAGCACCCGCAACAGTTCATCGGCAAAGCGCTGCTTATCGGGCATGTGGGGCCCGGCCTCCACACTCCAGACCGCCGCGAAGCTGGCATCGGCCAGATCGAGGTCGAGGGCATCCATGACGGCGAACTGGCAGCTGAGGGCTGGATCTGTGAGTTCGCGGGCCCGCTGGATCTGTCCCGGGCTAATGCTGATGCCCAGCACGTCGAGGCCATAGTCTCGGGCCAGGATCCGGGCGCTGCCGCCAATGCCGCAGCCCACATCGAGCACCTTGCTGCCGGGGGGTAACTGATCAAGGCCACTCCAGCGCACCAGGGCGTGGACAAAATCCACCTTGGCCTGGCGAAAATCGACGGCGGCGGCGGCCCTACCCCTGGCCGGCAGACCAGTTCGCTTGCGGGCTCCGTTGGACTGGCCGGGGTTGGGGAGGGGGCCCGTTGGGTAATAGCCGAGGTGCACATGGTCGCCCCAGAGCCGTTCCAGCAGGCGATCGGCGGTCCAGCGGTCGTAGGCCTCGGCCACCGTGGCGCTGCTGACGAAATGGCGATCACGCCGTTGCCACAGCCGCAAGGCCAGCCCCAGAACCAAGAGCAGGATCGCGGCTAGGAGCCAGGGGACGATGGTGAGTACGGGCATGGTCAGGGGAACTGGGAGCCGGTCGAGCAGCGAAACGGGGTTGACTCAGCGGGTCCAGTCCTCATCGGCGCCAACCCCATCGCCCCGGCCATCACCGCGTTCGTCACGGAGGTCGTCTCTGAGGTCTTCTCCGAGGTCGTCGGCTAGCTCGTCCCTGGTTGGGCCCTGACCCTGCTCGCCAAACTGTTGAAAAGTGTCCTTGAGCACGGTGCGGGCGGCCAGTTGGCGCCGGGTCTGGTCGAGCAGGTCGTATTCGAGCCTGAGCCGTTCGCCGGTATCGGTGATTTCGAGCAGGGTCTGCTGCTGGTCTGCCACAGGGCCGCCGAGGTGGGAGCCGATCCAGAAGGAGAGTTCCCGCGGCAGGTCGGGCAGGTCACTGGGTAGGGAGGTGGTTTTACCCACCAATTTGCCGGTCAGATCAACCACGTCCTTGAGGGCCTTGGTCACATCGGCGGCCAGGTCGGTGAGCAGCTGGTGGCCGTCGGCGCTGTCGTCTTCGATCCAGCTGACCATGGCGACCCGGAAGGGGGCTTCGCGTACCACTTCAAGCACCCGGAACCGCTGCTGGCCCAGGGTGACGATGTTGCTGCGGTCGTCGTCCTGGCTTTGGCACTGCAGAATTTCGGCGCAGCAGCCCACGGTCGCCATCGTTTTGCTCTGGGGATCCCAGCGCACCACGCCAAAGCGCCGGTCCGTTTCGAGCACGGAGCGCAGCATCATGCGATAGCGGGGCTCAAAGATATGTAGGGGCAGAACTTCCTGCGGGAACAACACCACATCCGGCAGGGGGAAGAGTGGCAGTTCCCTCACGGCCAGATGGGTCACGGCGGCAACCTGGGGGTGGAAGAGGTGGAGGAAGCAGCGCCATCGCTGGCGAGACTTGCTTTTGGAGATCCTAGGAAGATCGTCCAGTCAACGGGCCGCTTGGGGCCTGCTCTGGCTGGATCCATCGTTCCTGTTCCTGAGGATTCGCAATCCCTTGGGATGTTGGCTGGCTCGGATCCAGGGTCCATCAAGGCTCCAGCCCAAGCGCAGCAACCGCCTTTCACGACAAAGGCAGGCTCCCATGGAGCCTGCCTGGGTGGGCCCGGTTCCTTAGCCCCTGGTTGATCGGAGCCTGGGGCCCCGAGCAACCAGGGCGCTCGGCTTCAGAGCTTGACTTCAATATCCACGCCACTGGGCAGGTCCAGCTTCATCAGGGCGTCGATGGTTTTCGCCGTGGGGCTGTAGATGTCGATGATGCGACGGTGGGTACGGGTTTCGAAGTGCTCGCGGGAATCCTTGTCCACGTGGGGCGAGCGCAGCACGCAATAGATCTTGCGCTTGGTGGGCAGGGGAATCGGACCGATGGCCGTGGCAGCGGTGTGATCGGCGGTTTCGATAATTTTTTCGCAGGACAGATCCAGCATGCGGCGATCAAACGCCTTTAGGCGGATGCGGATCTTCTGCTGGGCGATGGCGGTAGACATTGGAGGAGATCTGTTGGGAGCGGAAGAAGCGGAACCAGGGGCCTAGTCGCTGGGGCGGAACCATGCCAGGGACTGGCCGGATCAAGCCAAACCGGAATCGGATTGTCTAGGTGCAAAAGGGGTGGTAGGGATCCCACCACCCCAGGGTCCTAAGGACCTCAGAGAACGATCTTGGAGACCACGCCAGCACCGATGGTGCGGCCGCCTTCGCGGATGGCGAAGCGCATGCCCTGTTCGATGGCGACCGGGCAGATGAGTTCGGCACTCATTTTGATGCGGTCACCGGGCATCACCATCTCCACGTTGGTGCCGTCATCGGCGGTGAAGGCGGTGATCTGGCCGGTCACATCCGTGGTACGGATGTAGAACTGGGGCCGGTAGCCGGCGAAGAAAGGAGTGTGGCGGCCGCCTTCTTCCTTCTTCAGCACATACACCTCACCCTCAAACTTGGTGTGGGGCTTGATCGAGTTGGGCTTGACCAGCACCATGCCGCGCTCGATGTCTTCCTTCTGGACGCCGCGCAGCAGCAGGCCAACGTTGTCGCCAGCCATGCCCTCATCGAGCAGCTTGCGGAACATTTCCACGCCGGTGACGGTGGTCTCGCGGGTGTCGCGGATACCCACGATCTGGACGGTTTCGCCCACTTTCACCTTTCCGCGCTCGATCCGGCCGGTGGCGACGGTGCCGCGACCGGTGATCGAGAACACGTCTTCAACAGCCATCAGGAAGGGCTTGTCGATTTCGCGCTCGGGCTCGGGAATCGAAGCGTCAACCGCATCCATCAGGTCGAGCACCTTGTCGACCCACTCGTCTTCACCACGAACGGCTTTCTTGCCGGACTGGATGTATTCGAGGGCCTTGAGGGCGGAACCGGCCACCACGGGGATGTCATCGCCGGGGAAGTCGTAGCTGCTCAGCAGCTCACGCATTTCCAGTTCGACGAGCTCGAGGATTTCCTCGTCGTCGACCATGTCCTTCTTGTTCAGGAACACCACCAGGGCGGGCACGCCCACCTGCTTGGCCAGCAGGATGTGCTCCTTGGTTTGGGCCATGGGGCCGTCGGTGGCGGCCACCACCAGGATGGCGCCGTCCATCTGGGCGGCACCGGTGATCATGTTCTTGACGTAGTCGGCGTGACCCGGGCAGTCCACGTGGGCGTAGTGACGATTGTTCGTCTCGTACTCCACGTGGGCTGTGTTGAT
>CAMAVE010000041.1 GCA_945861595.1 Synechococcus sp. UW140 | reverse complement strand
CAGCAGCTGGGCCAGATAACGGCGGCCAAACAGGACGGTGCCCGGTTTGATCAGGTCCTCAAACTCCATCAGGCACCAGTAGGCCTGATGCAGCCAGGGGGCGTGCTTTTGGATCCAGTTGTAGAGAGCCACCCCGCCCCGGTAGGGGCCGCTGCCGTTCTCGAGCACCTGCTCGATCCCGATCTCCCCGCCCGGATCCCACTGGCGCAGCCAGTCCCCCAGGGCCCCGGCGGCGGCGTCGTGGGCGGTGCCGCCACTGGAGGTGAAGATGAGGACCCGCATCGGGCCATGGTCCCATTGGCTGGACCAGCGCTGGCCGCCCTGGTCAGGGTTGGGGAAAGTCGCGACTCAAGCCTGGTTGCGCCTTGGCGATCCCAGGCCCGGCGACTGAAGCGATTGGCTGAGCAAGGCCAGTAGCAGCACCCAGCCCAGGCCCCCGAGGGCCACGGCCATGGGCCGCCCTGGTCCCGTTCCCAGGGCAGCCAGTAGCCAGCCAGGCCAATGGGGCCAGGCTAGGGCGGGCCGCAGGAGCCGGTCCACCACCAGGGCGCTGCCTGTGAAGGCCGCCAGCCGGGCGAGCCATTCCAGGGCGTAGCGCACCGCCAGTAGCCGCGGCAGTTCGGCCGCGGGCACCAGCTGTTGCCAACGGCTTTGCACGATCGCTAAACAAATCGGTAAGGCCAGGGTGAAGCAGCCCAGCCCTCCGTACCAGAAGGGGATTAGGCCCTCAAACACCACCAGCCCCGCCCCCATTAGGGCCAGGCTCTGGATCACCAGCAAGCTGGTCAGGGTGCGGCCCCAAAGCCTGGGGGAATGGACCAGCCAAAAGCGCATCCCCAACCCGTAGGCCAGGCCCCCCACCACCAGGGCGCCGCCGAGGCGGCCATGGCCAAGGGCCGTGATCACCCAGGCCGGGAACAGCACTTCGGTGGCGCCATACACAAAGGCCATCGCCGTGCCGAGCAAGGCCAGGCGCCTTAGGGAGCCGTCGCGCCACAGTGCAGCCAGATCGCGGCCAAAGCGGATCGGCCCCTGGACCCAGGACCTCTCGGGCCGGCCCCTGCCCTGGTCGCTTAGGACCGAGGCCGGGACCAGGGCTGCCTGGGGCCAGGGGGCCAGCAGCACGCAGGCCATGGCCAGGCCAAAACTCAGGCCATCGAGCACTAGCACGCCTTGCAGACCTGCGATTCCGACAAGCCAGGCCCCCAGAAACGGTGCCGCAATTAAGACCAATCCGTCGCTGCTGGCAAACAGGCCATTGGCACGCTGGCGGGCCCCTCCAGCGGGCACTAGCAGGGGGATCAGGCTGGCGAAACAGAGCACCAGGCTTGCCTCTGCTGCCGCCGCCAACCCCTGCAGGGGCAACAGGGCTATCAGCCTCGGGCCCCCATGACCCCGGTCCGCTGTGAGCAGTAGCACCGCTAGAGCCAGGGTGCCAAGGGCCCCCATGCCATTGGCCACCACCATCACGCGCCGCCGCCGCCAGTGTGACAAGTGGGGGCCGACTAGAGGCAGGACCAGGATTTTGGCCACCTGAACCACAATCGCCACGGCGGCGAAATCGAGCAGCTGGAGCTGGATCTGGAAAAGCCAGAGCCCCAGCCCATAGAGGCTCACCTGGGTGCCGAGGTTGGACACCAGCTGCCCCCCCCAGAGCCACCAAAACGCCTCTCCTGCCCGAGTCGGGGGCCTTTCAGGGTGGCGAGGAGAGGGTTCGGATCGCTCCCCGCCGGCGGAGCCAGTTTGGGGCGGGGTGCCGTGGGGGGCGACCATGGGATGGGCCTTACGGTCCAGCCGTCCTAGCCCTTGATCTGACAACCGTGACCCTGCGGCTCACCAACTCCCTCACCCGCCGCAGCGCACCGTTTGAGCCGCTGCAAGCCGGCCAGGTGTCGATGTACTGCTGTGGGGTCACGGTCTACGACCTCTGCCACCTAGGCCACGCCCGCAGTTACATCGCCTGGGATGTGCTGCGCCGCTACTTGCTCTGGAGCGGCTACCAGGTGACGTTCGTGCAGAATTACACCGACATCGACGACAAGATCCTCAACCGGGCTGCCAAGGAAGGCAGCTCCATGGAGGTGGTGAGTGAGCGCAACATTGACGCCTTTGTGGCCGATATGGCCGCCCTCAACATCCTGCCGGCCGATCGCATGCCCCGGGCCACCCAGAGCCTCGATGCGATCCGCGATTTGATTGGCGAACTGCAAGCCAAGGGGGCGGCCTATGGCGCCGATGGCGATGTCTATTTCGCCGTGATGAAACACGCTGGCTACGGCAAACTCTCGGGCCGCGATCTCTCGGAGCAACAGCAAAACGCCGATGGTCGGGTCTCCGGCCTTGAGGAAGCCCGCAAGCAGCATCCCTTTGATTTCGCCCTTTGGAAAGGGGCCAAACCGGGGGAGCCTAGTTTCCCTTCCCCCTGGGGCCCCGGCCGGCCGGGTTGGCATATCGAATGCTCGGCCATGGTGCGCCAGGAGCTGGGAGACACGATTGATCTCCATCTCGGCGGCGCCGATCTGATCTTCCCCCACCACGAAAACGAAATCGCCCAGTCGGAAGCGGCCACGGGCAAGCCCCTGGCCCGCTGGTGGCTGCACAACGGCATGGTCAATGTGGGCGGCGAAAAGATGTCCAAATCCCTGGGCAACTTCACCACAATCCGCGCCCTGCTTGAGAGCGGTACTTCGGCGATGACCCTGCGCCTCTTCGTGCTCCAGGCCCACTATCGCAAGCCGCTCGATTTCACCCAGGAGGCCCTGGCTGCCGCGGCCACGGGTTGGAAGGGCCTCAACGCTGCCTTGCAATTGGCCGCCCAACTGGTGACAGGTGCCGCAGGCGATGGGCCCGACGGCCCGTCGAATTCCCTGGCGGAGGCGCGCCTGCGCTTCGCCGCTGCCATGGACGACGACCTCAACACCTCTGCGGCCCTGGCCGCGCTGTTTGAGCTGGCCAAACCCCTGCGTTCCCTGGCCAACCGCAGCGAGCGGGGCGATGCCCAGGCCGCCAGCGAGGCCAAAGCGTTGCAAGCCGAAGCCAGGCTGTTGCTGGAGCTGGCTAGCGTTCTCGGCCTCAAACCGGAGGCCGAATCAGGCCCCGAGGGTGGCGCCACTGGCCCGAATGCAGCCGAGATTGCGGCCCAAATTGCAGCCCGCCAGGCGGCCAAGGCGGCAAAAAACTATGGCGAAGCCGATCGAATTCGAGCCAGCCTGTTGGATCAAGGAATTGAATTGATCGACAAACCCGGCGGCCTCACGGACTGGCTGCGGAGCTGATGGGCTGAGGGGCGAGAACCGCTTGAGCCAATGCTCAAAGCCACCATCAACACCAGGGCAAAAGCACCGGTTCCACTGGGAGTGATTTAGTCCGAGTCCGGTTTAACGGCAGGGGCCTGTTGGCCCTCCATCATTTTCTCGATCTTGCGGATACGCACCAAGGTGGTACCCCACACCTCTTTCTGAAACCCCGGCGGACACTGCTCCACCATCGCTTCAAGCGGTTCGCCCCGCTCAAAAGCTTCCCAAAGCTGGCTCTCCAGCTTGGCCCGCTCGATGAAATTCCAGCGCTGCAGCAGTCCTTGCAGGTTGGTCAGGAATGCGCTCATCGGGGCAGCACCAACCAGTGGGTGGTAACGGGCTCCCAGTTAAGCCTTTCCTCGGCTGGCGGCCGGCCTGGGGCCTGGCTTGCGGTCCCGGTGGGAGACTGGCCGCCACCGTTGCCGATCCGCCTGTGAAAGCCCTCAGCGTGCTGGGATCCACGGGCTCGATCGGCACCCAGACCCTGGAGATCGTCGAGGACTTTCCCGATCGCTTCCGTGTGGTGGCGCTCACCGCCGGCCGCAACCTCGACCTGCTGATGAGCCAGATCCAGCGCCATCGCCCCGAGGTGGTAGCCCTCGCCGACGGCGAGCTGGTGGCGACCCTGCGGGAACGGCTGCTGGCCCTCGATCCCCAGGAGCGCCCCGCCCCCTTCCCTGAATTGCTCGGTGGCTCCGACGGACTCTGCGCCGCCGCCGCCTGGCCCACCGCCGATCTGGTCGTCACCGGCATCGTTGGTTGCGCCGGCCTGCTGCCCACCCTGGCGGCGATCCGGGCCGGCAAGGACCTGGCCCTGGCTAATAAGGAAACCCTGATCGCCGCTGGACCGGTGGTGCTGCCGGAGCTGGCCCGCTCCGGTTCGCGCTTGTTGCCGGCCGATTCCGAGCACTCCGCCATCTTCCAGTGCCTGCAGGGCACCCCCTGGGCTGATAGGGCCCGGCTCTCCACTGGAATCCCCACCCCCGGCCTGCGCCGCATCCAGCTCACCGCTTCCGGTGGCGCCTTCCGCGATTGGGATGCCGCCGATTTGGTGAAGGCCACCGTGGCCGATGCCACCAGCCATCCCAACTGGAGCATGGGCCGCAAGATCACGGTCGATAGCGCCAGCTTGATGAACAAGGGCCTCGAAGTGATCGAGGCCCACTATCTCTTCGGTATCGATTACGACGAGATCGAAATCATCATCCACCCCCAATCGATCATCCATTCGATGGTGGAACTGGCCGATTCCTCCGTGCTGGCCCAGCTGGGCTGGCCCGACATGAAACTGCCGATCCTTTACTGCCTCAGCTGGCCTGAGCGTCTAGAAACCCCTTGGCGCCGCCTTGATCTCACCGAGGTGGGCCAGCTCAGCTTCCGTCAGCCCGATCCTGCCAAATACCCCTGCATGCAGCTGGCCTATGCGGCCGGCCGGGCCGGCGGCACCATGCCGGCGGCGATGAACGCTGCCAACGAAGAAGCCGTGGCCCTGTTCCTCGATGAACAGATCGCCTTCGTGGAGATTCCCAGGCTGATTGAACGGGTCTGTGATCGCCACCGGGTTGACCTCAAGGCCGATCCCGCCCTGGCCGATGTGTTGGCCACCGATGCCTGGGCCCGTCAGGCGGTGCGCGAAGCTGCCGCCAAATCAGGCACCCGACCGGTGGTGGCACCGCTCGGGTGACGCGCCAGCCCCCGAATCTCCAGGCAGAGGCACTCCCCAGCTTCGCTAGTTCAACGTTTCGATTGAGCGCGAGTCGCCTAAGCGGCGGCTGGAGGTCTTCTGTTCGTCCCTGAGCCCATCCGACCGTGATCGCCCACCACCTGCTGCTCTGCGCCACCCCCACAAAAAACCTCTGCTGCCCTGAAGACCCCGCTGTGGGGCTGGCCAGCTGGGAGCGGCTCAAGGTCCTGGTGCGTGAGCTCGGCCTTGAGACCCCTGGCCGCCCCGGGGGCATCGTGCTGCGCACCAAGGCCGACTGCCTGCGCATCTGCCGGGAGGGACCGATCCTGTTGATCTGGCCCGAGGGCATCGTTTACGGCGGCGTGACGCCAGAGCGCATCGAGCGGATCGTGAAGGAGCATGTGGTCGGTGGCCAGCCGATCGAAGCCTGGATTGTGCAGCGACACCCGTTCGCGAGCCTGCCAGCGCAACCCTGACGCCAACAGCTCAGTGCTCCCTGCACCCTTCAGTCCCTGCGCCGGGCTAGGCGGGGCTTGCGGGCCATGGCCCTGCTAAGCGGCTCCTCCCACAAGCCGAGCCAACCAGGCCAGCACCAGCCGATCGCTCCAGCTGGCCCTGCCTGGATCCCCCTGGCTATGGAAACCGTTGTGGCCGCCACCAGGGGTGATCAGCACGGCTGAGTTTCCATGAATGGGCGCCCAGGTTGTCTGGGCATCGGCCAAGGCGGCTCCAAGGGCCTCGGTGCCACCGGCAGGCACCCAGGGGTCATCGCTCGCCTGCAGCCAGAGGCTGGGCGGCAGGCCAGGCCCCAGGCCCTGGCCACCTTGGAGCAGCCGTGCCAGGGGACTGGCCTCGGCGTAGTAGGCGTCCACCGAGGGGTACCCCCAGCGGGGCGCCGTGATCTGGGCATCAAAACTGCGGATGGATGGCGCCGGCCCGCCTGGGTCCCCATCCAAGCCATCAGGAGCATCGGCCCGGGCATCCCCTTGAACCTGCTGATGCAGCCGCCGGAGCAACCAGCGTTGGTAGAGCCGGTTGCGGGGCTGGTCAATCTGGGACGAGCAGGCCACCAGATCCAGGGGGCTACTGACGCAGGCCAGGCCATCGAGGCGGGGCAAGGCACCGGGGCTTTGGGATGGTGAGCCCAGGGGATCCTCGGCCAGGCAGCCATTCAGCAACACGGTTCCGCCCAAGGAGAGGCCCACCGCCAGCAGGGGGCGCCCTGCGGCCAGCTGGCGCGCCTGGGCGAGCAAGGGCAGGATGTCGCGATTGCACTGGGCGGCGTAGGAGCCCCGGGCGAATGGCCGGCTAGGACCGGCGCCTCGCAGGTTGGGCCGCAGCACGGCAAAGCCGTGCCGCTGCAGGAGCTGGCCCAGGCGCCGCACCCCTGGGGCCTGGCTCGACCCGCCCAGACCGTGGAGCACCAACACCAGGCCCCGGGCTTGGCCAAGTTCAGCCTCCGCCCCTTGGGGCTGGTTCAAGGCTTGACCGGAGCGGGTTTCAGGGGGTTTCTGGGCTCGCTGATCAACCTGCTGATCAAGGGGCCGATCCAGCAAAGACAACAGCCGGTCGCCTTGCCCCACCTCCGTCAACACAGGCTCGCCTGGATCGGGCCAGGGGGCACCCGCCCGCAGGGTGTCGCGCAGGGTCTGCAGGTCGGCGCCCCACCAGGGAAAGCGCGCCCGAAACGGGGGCAGACCCAGCTCGGCGGCCAGGGACGACTTCAAGGCAAGACGCTCGCTTGGGCTTGGCAGCTTGCCAGCAAGCCCGCCCGCTGGACTCCCCCGGCCAGGCCCTTAGCCGCGAGGGGACCAACGCCCTGAGCCAGTCCTGTGGAGTGGATCCCGGCCCAATCAAAAAGGCGGCGCCCCTTGAAAGAGGCACCGCCCGTCAACCGATCAACAGCTGAGTCACCGGTCGGGCCTCGGGCGCCTTGCGGCCCGAAGCCCAGGGCCTCAAACCGCCGCCAGGGCTTTTTTGCCTACACCTAGGCCGCGCAGCTCGGTGATCAGGCCATTGAGCACGGCCTTGGCATCGCCGAAGACCATGGCGGTTTGGGGCAGCTCGAACAGGCCGTTCTTGATGCCGGCGTAGCCAGCACCGAGGCCCCGCTTCACCACATACACCGAGCGGGCCTGGTCCACCTCGAGCACGGGCATGCCGAAGAGGGGGCTGCTGGGGTCGTTCTTGGCCTGGGGATTCACCACGTCATTGGCCCCCAGCACGATCACCACATCGGTGCGCGGAAACTCGGGGTTGATCACATCCATCTCGACCAGCTGGTCGTAGGGCACATCGGCTTCGGCCAGCAGCACGTTCATGTGGCCTGGCATGCGGCCGGCCACCGGGTGGATCGCGTAGCTCACCTCCACGCCATGGCCTTCGAGTAGGCGGGCCAGTTCCCGCAGGCTGTGCTGGGCCTGGGCCACGGCCAGGCCGTAACCCGGCACAAACACCACCCGCTCGGCCTGCTCCAGGGCCATGGCGCATTCCTCAGCGCTGCAGCTGGTGATGCGGCCATAGGACTCCGCCTCCTTCTTCTCGCCGGAGCCGGCGCCAGCGCTGGCGCCGAGGGCCCCGCCAAAGAGCACCGAGGTGAGCGACCGGTTCATGGCCGTGCACATCACCTGGGTGAGGATCAGGCCGGCGGCGCCCACCATGGCGCCCGCCACGATCAGCAGGGCACTGCCCACCACAAAGCCGGCGGCGGCGGCGGCCACGCCGGAATAGGAGTTGAGCAGGGAGATCACCACCGGCATGTCGGCCCCGCCGATCGGCAGGGTCAGGCCGATGCCCAGCAGCAGGGCCAGAACCGTCAGGGGCGCCAGGCCCCAGGGCTGACCCTGCACCACCACCACGCAGCAGGCCAGGCAGGCCAGGGCCAGGGTGATGTTGACGGCGTGGCGGGCCTGGCGCTGGGTCCAGGCCGGCGTATCGAGCCATTCCTGCAACTTGGCCATGGCCACCAGCGAACCGCTAAAGGTGATCGATCCCACCAACACGGAGGCCAACACCGACACGGTCGCCAGCAGGCCCATGGGGCCCGGCAGGCCAACGGCCCCGAGGGCGACCAGCAGGGAGGCCATGCCACCACAGCCGTTGAACAGGGCCACGGTTTCGGGCATGGCGGTCATGGGCACCCGCAGGGCCAGCACCACCCCAATGCCGCCACCGACGGCCAGGCCGCCCAGCATCCAGGGCCAGCCGGCCAGGCCTTGGCTCACCAGCAGGCCCACCACCGCCAGGCCAATGGCCAGGGCGGCCAGGCCGTTGGCCATGCGGGCGGTGCGCAATTTGGCCAATCCGCGCAGGCCCAGGGCCAGCAGCAGGACGGCGCTGAGATCAAGCAATAACTGGTTCAAGCGGCACCTCCGCGGCGGCGGAACATGGCGAGCATGCGGTCGGTGACCAGGAAGCCACCAATCACGTTGAAGAGAGCAAAGCCCAGGGCTACGGCCCCAAGCGCTTGTAATGGCGGTGAGGGGGCCTGGCCGATCAGGGCCAGGGCGGCCAGCAGGGTGATGCCGCTGATGGCGTTCGCCCCAGACATCAGCGGTGTGTGCAGGGTGGGGGGCACCTTGCCGATCAGCTCAAAGCCGAGGAGGCTGCCGAGCAGTAACACCCAGAGGGCCTCGTTGAGGGAAAAGTCACTCATGCCGCCACCTCCTGGGCCACGGGGCTGAGGTCGGCGCGCCGGCACTGGCCCTGGTGGGTAATTAGGCAGGGATCAATCAAGGGATCCTCCGGATCGAGCTGGGCCAGGCCGCCTTGCTTGAGCACGTACTCGAGCAGGGCCGCCAGGTTGCGGGAGTAAAGGGAGCTGGCATGGAAGGGCACCGAAGCCGGCAGGTTGCCGGCGCCAATCACGCGCACGCCATCCACCACGGTTTCCTGGTCTGGCTGGCTGGCGGCGCAGTTGCCCCCCTGGGCCACGGCCAGGTCCATCACCACGGCACCGGGGCGAAGCAGGCCGAGCATGTCGCGGGTGATCAGCAGGGGGGCGGGCCGGCCAGGTACCAGGGCCGTGGTGATCACCACATCGGCCTCGGCCAGGTGGGGGGCCAGCAGTTGGCGCTGGGCCTCCAAGAACACGACCCCAGCCTCCTTGGCATAGCCGCCCGCTTCGCCCGGGCTCTGCTCCATCACCGGCGGTTCAATGAAGCGGGCGCCGAGGGATTCCACCTGTTCCCGGGCGGCCGGCCGCACGTCACTCACCTTGACCAAAGCACCGAGCCGGCGGGCTGTGGCCACCGCCTGAAGGCCTGCCACGCCGGCCCCAAGCACCACCACCTTGGCTGGCTGAACCGTGCCGGCGGCAGTCATCAGCATGGGAACGAACCGATCCAGGGCCGCTGCGGCCTGGAGGGCGGCCTTGTATCCGGCGATGTTGGCCTGGGAGGAGAGGGCATCCATGGCCTGGGCCCGGCTGATACGGGGCAGCAGCTCCAGGGCGATGGCCGAGAGCTTGCGCTCCAGCAGGGTGCCGATCAGGTCCCGGTTGGCAAAGGGATCCAGCAGGCCCATCACCAGGGCGCCTGGCTGAAGCTGGGCCAGGCCCGGCCCAGCTCCGGCCTGGGGGGCCTGGACGGCCAGGAGCACATCGGCCCCGGCCCAGCGATCGGATGCCTCGCCCGCGGTGCCATCGAAGAGCGCGGCCCCGGCGTCGCCATAGGCGCCATCCGGGTAACCGGCGGCCTGGCCGGCCCCCTGCTCCACCTGCACGCTGCAACCGAGGCCGACCAGCCGTTTCACCGTTTCCGGTGTGGCCGCGACCCGCGTTTCCCCGGCCCGCCTTTCGCGGGCAATTAAGACAGTCGTCAAACCAAGCTCTCCTTGAGCTGTCCATTCAGTGATCGTCACTGGCTCCAGACAAGACAAGCGATCTGGCTCAATTGTTCGCAGACCAGCACAATTGCCGCTCCTGGCCCTTGCCCTGTTGCCCGGAGTTCGGGACCTGGCTAGGCCATGGTCTGTCCTATGCGTCCCTTTCCCCATGGCGATCACGGCGGTCGAATGCCCCGATGGCGTCTGCCACAGTCACCACGGCGGCCATGCGGTGGAGCGCGAAGTGCTGCGCGACAACCTGCACGCCCACGGCTCCGACTGGTGCGAGCGCCTGGCGGAACGGGTCTATGAAATTTCTGTTGATAGCTTTTGCCAAACGGTGATGCCCAACCTGCAGCAGCAGGGCTGGCAGCGCCGTCACCTCGACTGGGAGTTCAAGCTCAACGAGGAGCCCGCCGAGGTGGAACGCACCGTCGTGGACGGGGCCATCAATGCGATGGAAAGCTTCCTGCGCAGCACCGAAGTGCAGCGCCTGTTCGTCAAGGAGCTGGTGCAAGGCACCCTGGCCGAAGCTGACCAGAACAGCCTGCGGGGCAAGGCTGTGCGCCACCTGATTGAGCAGGAGCTGATCAGCCACCTCACCAGCCAACGCCAGGCCCTGGTTGAGCGCATGGCCGCCGTGCTGATCGAAACTGCAGGCGCTCCCCAGGAGTTGGCCCGCCAGGTGGCGAGCGAAGGGGTTGATGAGGTGCAGCACCTCCTTGTTAACCACGCCGAAGCGATCGGTTGAACGCCCCAGGGCGCCGAAGCTTTTTCCAAAGTTGCTTCGGCGCCTATTCATGAAGCCCACCACGGAACAAGGAGTTGGCGATAAAGGGTGCTTTTGAGTGGTTATTCAGCTTGCTCGTGCATGGCCAAGCTGGTGGTCCTACCCAACGGCACTGGGCAACCCTCGTTTAGGGCTTATTGGCTATTTTTGATGTCAATTAAGTGCTGAAATGTCGCATCTAATGTATGGAGATTTCCCCACCCAGGCGCAAGCCTGGGTTTTAGTTTGGTTTAGGCCTGGGACGCCGCTTCGATTGACGCCAGCAGTCCTTTAGAAATAGGGCAGCAATTCCTGATCGAGGCAGCGGGCCTGTTGCCAGCGGCCCTGTAGGCGCAACAGGCGGGTGCGCAGGATGATCGGATCAATGTCGCATTCCTGGTCCCAGGCCAGCTCAAAACGCTCCCGCCAATGGTCCACCGCTAGGGAGAAGGGGAAGCTGGGATCCATGGGCCGGCAGGGCGATGCCCTGATGCAGGCTGATCCACCGAAAGTAGGGACGCTGGCGCCGATGGGAATGGGCTGAAACACCCATTGAGTTCAGCGATCTGGCGCTGGATTGGCGGCGCCGATGGCGCACCTGGGGCCGGCGACACAATGGCGCCATGGCAGCTCCGTCCTTCACCCTGGCGTCCGGGCCCGTACCGGGGGCCATGCCCCCCCGGCCGCGCCAGTGGCAGAGCCAGCTGATCCAGCTGCTGCGCCGTCGCCTGGAGCGCCAGGACCCCGGCGGCCAGGACGTGCTGATCCATGCCGGCCCGGGCGCCGGCAAAACCCTGGGTGCCCTCTTGGGCTATCAGGCCCTCGCGGCTGATGGGCGCCTGCAGCGGTTTGTGGTGTTCACCCATCGCAGCTCGATTGCCAGCCAATGGCGCCAGGCCGCCGGCCGCTTGGGCTTGGAGCTGCGCGACTGGGACCCGGGGACGCCATTAGCCCCCGCAGGCGAGGGCCCAGGCCATTGGCAAGGCCTCCTACTCACGTACCAGGCGGCCAGCCGCAACCAGGCGGTTCTTCAGGAGCAACTCGGTGGCGCCGGGCTGGGGGCCTGGCTCGCGATTGCCGATGAGGTGCACCACCTGGGCCTTGATCCGGAGGAACCGGAAGCCAGCGCCTGGGGCCAAACCTTCAGCAGCCTTACGGCCGGGGCCAACCTGCGGCTGGGCCTCACCGGCACCCCCTTTCGGGCCGACAACCTCAGTTTTTGCTCCGCCCGCCGCATCGAAGTGGAAGAGGCCGGCGAACGGGTCGAGCTGATCGCCCCTGATCTCAGCGTGGAGCCGCGCCAGCTGATCGCCGCCGGCGATGTGCGCCCCCTGGAATTTCGTTTTCAAGATGGCTGGATCGACCACGGCCGCCAGGAGGGCACCAATCCCGAGCTAGAGCGCTCACCCCTCTCCGCTGAAATCCGCGAGAGTTGGCGGGCCCGCAACCTGCGGCGGGCGATCCGCCTGGGCGATGGCAGCAGCATCGCCCTGCGGGTGCTGCTCAATGCCCGCAAACGCTTGGAGATGGTGCGGCGCCACCATCCCGGCGCCGGCGGCATCGTGATTGCCCGCGACATCGCCCACGCCAGGCGTCTCAGCCATCTGTTGGTGGAGGAGGGGGACCAGGTGCTGCTCGTCCATTCCCAGGACCCGGAGGCGGCCAGCCGCCTGGCCGAGTTCCAGAACGGCGGAGCCGACTGGCTGGTGAGTATCGACATGGCCTCGGAAGGCTTCGATGCGCCGCGGCTGCGGGTGGTGGCTTACCTGACCACGGTGGTGACCCGCAGCCGCTTCGTGCAGGCGATCACCCGGGCGGTGCGCATGGATGGGGAGCGCAGCCAGTTGGAATCGGTGCCCCGCCATCCGTCCTATGTGTTCGCTCCGGCGGATCCGCTGCTAATGCAGTACGCCCGCAGCTGGTCGATCAGTGAGCCCTATCTGCTGCGCAGTAGGCCTGGGGTGGCCGAAACGGCCGACCCCCAGGGGTGGGGCCGGGCGCCGGGGCTGCCCCTGGAGGCCATGGCCGAGGGGGCCGGTGAGCTGATTCGGCTGCGCGGTCCCCAACTGCCGAACTTTCTGCTGCATCCGTGATTACAGTTCGAATCCAGAAAAAATGCGAACTTCTGCGAACTTGCCTCCCTGGTCTGGCCCTGCGTCGACCAGCGTGGCCCCTAACGGAGCTGAATCATGCACGGTTCGATCCAGCGGCGCCTCTCGGTGGCGATGAACTGGTCAGTAGCACGTATTGCCAACCTGGACGCCCGCGAGCGCTATGAGGACAGCTTTGCCCTCACCCAGGAGTTTCGCGAGTGGATCCTTTGCATTGATGACCAGCCGGAGCTGCTCGCCGAATCCGTCTTGATGGTTCCGGTGGCTTTGCCAGGGACCCCACTGGCCGATCGCCCGAGCGGCGATGGTGTGGGCGACTGGCTTGGCCGGGAGCCTGACGGACGAATCGAAATTTAAAGCATTTTTTCCGATTTGCAGCGCCTCGGCGCCAAAGTCGCTGAATTCGCTAGCCGCCCTGCTTCTGATTTGGGCGTTTCTCCCTTCGCACAGGGTCTTGGCCTCGATGTCCAGGCCCTGGGCCCTAGAGTTAATGCGAAGTGAGTCCGCCTAAGCCCATGGTCTCTGCCGCTGCTCCCCAGGTCGCCCCGGAAAACCTGGTCATCGTCGGTTCCGGGCCCGCTGGCTATACCGCCGCGATCTATGCCGCCCGGGCCAACCTCAGCCCCCTGCTGATCACGGGTTTCCAGGCGGGCGGCATCGCCGGGGGCCAGTTGATGACCACCACCGATGTGGAGAATTTCCCCGGCTTCCCCGATGGGATCCTGGGCCCCGATCTGATGGACCGGATGCGGGCCCAGGCCGTGCGCTGGGGCACGCGCCTGATCGAGGCTGACGCCGATGCGATCGACCTGGGCCAGCGGCCCTATCGCGTCACGGTGGAGGGCCAGGTGATCGAAGCCCAGGCCCTGATCCTGGCCACGGGCGCCAGTGCCAACCGCCTCGGCCTGCCCCATGAGCAGGATTTTTGGAGCCGGGGCATCAGTGCCTGCGCCATTTGCGATGGCGCCACCCCCCAGTTCCGCAACGCCGAACTGGCCGTGGTTGGCGGCGGCGATTCAGCCTGTGAGGAGGCGGTCTATCTCACCAAATACGGCAGCCAGGTCCATCTGATCGTGCGCCGCGATGCCCTGCGGGCTAGCAAGGCCATGGCCGATCGGGTGCTGGCTAACCCCGCCATCAGCGTGCATTGGAACCAGGATCTGGTTGATGTGGCCGGTGGCGACTGGCTTGAAACGATCCAGCTGCGCGACACAACCAGTGGCCAGGAGCAAACCTTGGCCGTGAAAGGCCTTTTCTATGCGATCGGCCACACCCCCAATACGGGCCTGGTGGCCGGCCAGATGGAGCTCGATAGCCAGGGCTACCTGCAGGTGCGCTCCGGCCGGCCCGAAACCAGTGTCGAGGGGGTGTTTGCTGCCGGTGACGTAGCCGACACCGAATGGCGCCAGGGGATCACCGCCGCCGGCAGTGGCTGCCAGGCGGCCCTGGCGGCAGAACGTTGGCTCACCCACCATGACCTGGCGGTCACCGTCAGCCACAACCCGGTCGATCCAGCCCCGGCCGGAGAGCCCGTGCGCACGGCGATCAGCGATGAGGCCAACTACGACCCCTCGGCCCTGTGGCAGAAGGGCGGCTATGCCCTGCGCAAGCTCTATCACGACTGCGATAAGCCCCTACTTGTGGTCTATTCATCGCCCAGCTGCGGCCCATGCCATGTGCTCAAGCCCCAGCTCAAGCGGGTGCTTGCCGACTTCGGCGGCGCCGCCCAGGGGGTGGAGATTGATATTGAGACCGACCAGGCCATCGCTGAACAGGCCGGGGTGACGGGCACCCCCACCGTGCAGCTGTTCTTCCGCAAGGAACTCAAGCAGCAGTTCAAGGGCGTGAAACAGCGCAGCGAATTCAAGGCTGCGATTGAGGCCCTGCTGTAGGGCTGGAGCCGCGGGACCCCTCCCAAGCCCTTGGGGAGGGGGTAGGGGTCCAGGGCTTAAGCGCTATACAGATCAACCCTGGGCTGAATCGGCCTAGGCCGCTGATTGTTCGTCCCTAAAAAATTGGGCCCATTAGCCAAGCCAGCCCTTGTGGGGCCAGCTTGCTTGCTAGGGCCGCGATCTCAACGGCGGCGGGGACCGCCGGGCCTGTTGCCGCCAGGACGGGGACCGGTGGCTCCGGCATTGCGCTCCCGGTAGGTGATGCGGCCGCGGGTCAGGTCGTAGGGGCTGATTTCCACAAGCACCTTGTCGCCAGCCAACAGCTTGATGCGGAATTTCGTCAGTTTCCCCGCCGCCCGGCAGAGGCACTGGTGACCGGCCGGCTGCTCGAGCGTCACCAGGTAGAACCCGTTGCCCTGCTCCTTCTCGATCACGCCGGATGTCTCGATCATGCGGTGCCGCCAAGTACGTTGCGAACTGAACCACCTACCTTAGGTGGCGCCAATCCCGGCCAGGGGGGAGAAACCCATCCGCGCGCCTCGGTTCTGGCGCCTAGGGTCACGCCACCATCCCAAGTGCCGGCCTGGCCCTTCCCTCGATGATCCTGCCTCCGCTGTCGATGGACCTGGGCCTGTTATTGATCTGCATCGGCGCTGTCAATCTCTGGAAGGCCCGCCAGGCTTCCTAAATCCCCCGTTCCCCTGGAGCCCCTGACCACCCTGTTGTTCCACAAGCCCTACGGGGTGCTCAGCCAGTTCACCCCTGAGGCGGGGAGTCGTTGGGGGTGTCTGGCCGACCATATCCAGGTTCCTGAGATCTACGCAGCCGGCCGCCTGGATGCCGATAGTGAAGGCCTGCTGGTGTTGACGGACAACGGCCGGCTGCAGCACCGGCTCACCGATCCGGCCTGGGGCCATTGGCGCCGCTACTGGGTCCAGGTCGAGGGCAGTCCCAACCAGGCAGCGCTTGCGGACCTGCGCCAGGGGCTCCTGATCCAAGGTCGACCAACCTTGCAGGCCAGGGCCCGCACGCTGGAGCCGGCAGAGCTGGAGGCGGCGGCCATTGCTGAACGGCAGCCGCCGATCCGCCACCGGCTGCAGGTGCCCACCGCCTGGCTGGAGATCGAGCTCCGCGAGGGGCGTAACCGCCAGGTGCGCCGCATGACGGCGGCCGTGGGCCTGCCCACCCTGCGGCTGATCCGGGTGGCGATGGATCTAATGGATGGCGGCGCCCCCCTCAGCCTCGATGGCTTGGCCGCCGGGCAATGGCGGCTGGCAGAGGGGGCCGAGGCGCAACGCCTGGAGGCCCTGCTTGTTCCAGCCGCCAGCAGCCGTGCTGGCGCCAGGGGGGGCAGCAAGGAGCCAAGCAGTGGTGGGCGGCCAGTGCCCAGGGACCGTCAGGGCAATCGCCCCTCCAGCTCCCCAGGTCGGGGCGGCCGCGCCGGCGGCGGGAAATCGGGCCGGGCCGGTGGTGGTGGATAGGGGGGCTTGGCCACAGGGTCCCGTACGGATCAGGCGACTACGCAGGTTTCTGTCATCGGCCCATTCCCAGCGTTTGCACTTCTCTATGCAGTCACCAGACAACAACTAAAGCGCCCGCATGGGCTTCTTCGAGGCCAAGCCTGCAGTTGGAAATTGTAGTGAAATTCGGATACAGAGGCCCTTAGAAAGAAGCGGCAGTTAACCAACTATTCAAACCAGGCCCCTGCCCAAGAGGAGGTCCCGGGCGCCATTAATCAGTTGCATGGTGTCGTGCAGGCCGCCCCGATCTGGATGGTGCTCGCCGGCGGCCAGCTTCCAGGCCCGGGTCACTTCGGCTTCTCCCAGCCGGCCGGAGAGGGGTAGGTGCAACCGTTGCCGGGCCACAATCGCTTCCAAGTCAGGATCCTTGCCCAGGGGGCCGCGATCGGCAGCGCTCAGGCCCGTCCCCTTTTTCTTGCGGCCTTTGGCACCCGGCTTGCCGGCTTTTGCCGAGCCCTTGCTGGAGCCCCCTCCAAAGCCATTGTGCCGACTGGATGCCCCGGCCTTGGAGTTGGGTTCAGCGTTGGCCCCTTCAGCTTGCTCGCTGGTGGCCGGCCGCAGACTCACGAGCGGTGAGCGGCGGTCCCGCAGGGTCTGGGGCATGGGTAGCACTTGTCGTGATTCCAGTTTCTCG
>CAMAVE010000040.1 GCA_945861595.1 Synechococcus sp. UW140 | reverse complement strand
CACGCCTGATCAAGACCCGATCGGAGCGCTATGCCTCGGGCCAGTGGCCCGATTTCAGCGGCCTGGTGGCCCATTTCCTGGCGGGTTGCGAGGTGCAACCCAGCGCCGGCTGCCTGGCCGTGGCCGGGCCGGTGCACCAGGGCCGGGTGAAACTCACCAACCTGCCCTGGCAGCTGGACGAAGACGCCCTCGGCCAGGCCTTGGGGCTGGAGCAGTTGGAGCTGGTCAATGATTTCGCCGTTCTGATCTACGGCCTGCCCCACCTGGCCGCCGACCAGCAGGCCCCGCTCTGGCAACCGGCCGGTGGCTCTGATCCCCTGGCGCCAGTGGCCATCCTGGGGGCGGGCACGGGCCTGGGCGTGGCCCTCGGGGTGCCCACGGACAGGGGCCTGGTGGCCCTGGCCACCGAGGCCTCCCACGCCGAATTCGCCCCACGCAACCGGGACGAATGGGAGCTCAAGCAATGGTTGATCCAAGACCTGGGCCTGGAGCGGGTCTCGATCGAGCGCATCGTTAGCGGCACGGGCCTGGGAGAAGTGATGCGGTGGGTGCTGAGCTGCAACCAGGCCAGCGATCCCCACCACCTCGCCACTGTCCCCCTGGCCGACCTGCCCGAGCGCACCCATCAGTCAGCGGCAGCCGGTGACCCCCTGGCCCATCGCGCCCTGAGCCTGTGGCTGGGAGCCTACGGCTCGGCAGCGGGCGATCTGGTCCTGCAAAGCCTCTGCCTTGGCGGCCTTTGGGTGGGCGGCGGCACGGCGGCAAAACTATTGCCAGAACTCGCTTCAGCCCGATTCCTCGATCCCTTGTTGGCCAAAGGTCGCATGGGCGCGATCGTGCAGCAGGTGCCGATCCAGGCGCTGATCGACCCGGAAGCCGGCCTATTCAGCGCCGCCTGCAGGGCCCGGATGCTGCTGGCCTGAGCCCCCAAGGGCCGTAGCCAGGCCACCCCACACCCCGGCCAACGGCTCGATTGCCGTCCCAGGGAGTGGGACACTGAAACCTAGAAGTAGGGATTCCATGGTGCGCCCCGACATCGGAGAGGGGGTTGTGGTCGATGTTCCAGCCACCACAGCCAACCTCGGCCCGGGATTTGATTGCCTGGGCGCCGCGCTGGAACTGAACAACCGCTTTGAGTTGCGCAGCATCGAAGGTGATCAGGAGCGCTTCGACCTGATCATTGAAGGCAGCGAAGGGTCCCACCTGCGCGGCGGCCCAGACAACCTGGTCTATCGAGCCGCCCAGCGGGTTTGGAAAGAGGCTGGGGTTCAGCCGATGGCGATTGAGGCCCGGGTGCGACTCGGGGTGCCCCCGGCCCGGGGCCTGGGCAGCAGCGCCACGGCGATCGTGGCCGGCCTGATTGGCGCCAACGCCCTGATCGGCGAACCCCTGAGCCGCGAAAAATTACTGGAACTGGCAATTGACATCGAAGGCCACCCGGACAACGTGGTGCCCTCCCTCCTGGGCGGCCTCTGCATGACCGCCAAGGCCGCCTCCCACCGCTGGCGGGTGGTGCGCTGCGAGTGGTCGCCGGAGGTGAAGGTGGTGGTGGCGATCCCGGCCATTCGCCTGGCCACCAGCGAAGCCCGGCGGGTGATGCCCAAGCTCATCTCCGTGGCCGATGCGGTCATCAACCTGGGCTCCCTCACCCTGCTGCTCCAGGGGCTGCGCACGGGCAATGGCGACCTGATCGCCGATGGCATGCACGACCGCATCCATGAGCCCTACCGCTGGGGCCTGATCCAGGGGGGCCAGCAGGTGCGGCGGGCCGCCCTGGAAGCGGGGGCCTGGGGCTGTGTGATCAGCGGCGCCGGCCCGAGCCTGATGGCCCTCAGCTGCGAAGCCCAGGCCCAGGCCGTGAGCCGGGCCATGGTTCGGGCCTGGGAATCGGAAGGCGTGGCCTCCCGCTCGGAAGTCTTGCCCCTGCAGCAGAGCGGCAGCCATTGGCGACCCCTCTGAAGCCGCTCCCCGGTGGGCTACGGGTGGGGCTGGCGGGGCTCTGATGCGCCCGGCAGACCCCCTCGCAACACCGCTGGGGCTTTTGCGCTGGACTGAGTAAAAAGACTCAAACTGTTAGATTCGTCTGATCTTGGGGTGGAGCTGGGTATCAGCCCACCTTCACTTCTCCCTGCAGCCAAGTTGTGATGGACGCGAATTTGCCCCTGTCGGCCGCGTCCTCCCTCTCCTCTGGCAATTGGCCCTGGTTAAGCCTGATTTGCCTGCTGCCGGCCGCGATGGCGCCGGTGCTGATGCTGCTCCCCGGCGACTCCAACGATCCCCGCCTACCCCGCAGCATCGCCCTGGCAGTGCTGCTGGCCGATCTCCTGCTGATGGTCTGGGTGTTCAGCCAGCGCTTCGACGGCTCCAGCAGCGCCCTGCAATTGGTGGAGCGGGTGCCCTGGCTGCCCTCCCTGGGGCTGGAGTGGTCCCTGGCGGCCGATGGGCTCTCGGCGCCCTTGGTGGTGCTCTCCGGTCTGGTGACCCTGCTTTCGGTGGCGGCCAGCTGGAACATCCATCAAAAAACCAGGCTTTACTTCGCCCTATTGCTGCTGCAGGCCTCGGCCCAGGCCCTGGTGTTTCTCTCCCAGGACTTCCTGCTGTTTTTCCTCTCCTGGGAACTGGAGCTGGTGCCGGTCTATCTCCTCATCGCGATCTGGGGAGGGACCCAGCGTCAGTACGCAGCCACTAAGTTCATTCTCTACACCGCCACCGCCTCGCTGCTGATCCTGCTCAGCGGCCTGGCCCTGGCCCTCTCTGGTGACCATTTCACCCTCAACCTGTCCGAATTGGCGGCCCGCTCCCCGGGGGGCACCTTTGGCCTGCTCTGTTATCTGGGCTTCCTCATCGGTTTCGGCGTCAAGCTGCCGATGTTCCCCCTGCACACCTGGCTGCCCGATGCCCATGGCGAGGCCAATGCACCGGTGTCCATGCTGCTGGCGGGGGTGTTGCTGAAGATGGGCGGCTACGCCCTCCTGCGCTTCAACGTGCAAATGCTGCCTGAGGCCCATGTGCAATTAGCGCCGGCCCTAATTGTGCTTGGGATTGTCAATATTGTGTATGGGGCCCTCAATGCCTTTGCCCAGGACAACGTTAAGCGGCGAATTGCCTGCAGCTCAGTTAGCCATATGGGCTTTGTCTTGCTGGGCATCGGGGCCGTGGACAGCCTGGGGCTCAGCGGAGCCATGTTGCAGATGATCAGCCATGGCCTGATCGCCGCCGCCATGTTCTTTGTGACTGGCGTGTTCTACGAGCGCACCAAAACCCTCTCGATTCCCAACATGGGCGGCCTGGCCAAGGTGCTGCCGATCACCTTCGCCTTCTTTCTGGCCAGCTCCCTGGCGTCGTTGGCCCTGCCGGGCATGAGTGGCTTCGTTAGTGAAATCACCGTGTTTCTCGGGGTCACCAGCAACAACGCCTTCACCGTGCCCTTCCGGATCATTGCGGTGGTCCTGGCGGCGATCGGCCTGGTGCTGACGCCCATGTATCTGCTGTCCCTCTGCCGGCGGGTCTTTTTTGGCCCCCGGATTCCGGCCCTGGCCGTGGTCGGAGACATGAAACCTCGGGAGCTGGTGATTGGCCTGTGCTTGCTGGTGCCCACCCTCACGATCGGCTTCTGGCCCCGGATCGCCATCGACTTCTACGAAGCCAGCACCACGGCCCTGGCCAATGATCTAGCCCGCCACAGCCTGGTGGCCCTGGGCCGGCTTCCCGCCCTCGGCTGAACCACGCTGCCGCAAGACCTCAGGTTGAAATAGGGGCAGTCATGGCCCCACCCGATGAGCGGCAGTCCCGAGGTTGTTCCGGCTCCCCTATTAGTCGGCGAGGGCCTGCCCGCCTTTGGGGCGATCACGGCCGCCCAGGTCGAAGAGCACATTCCGGAACTGCTCTCGCTCCTGAACGGCGAGCTCGATGCCCTCGAAGCGCTGCTCTCCCAAGCCCTGGCCGCAGGACGACGACTCGATTGGGCCGAAGTGATGGACCCGCTGCAACGGCTAGGCGAGCAGCTGCGCTGGAGCTGGGGCGTGGTTGGCCACCTCAATGGCGTCTGCAACAGCCCGGAGTTGCGGCTCGCCCATGCCAGCCAGCAGGCGGCGGTGGTGGAATTCGGCAGCCGGGCCGGCCAGAGCCAGGCGATTTTCCGGGCCCTGCAAACGCTCGAACGCCAGCACCAGGCCGCCGATCCCGGGGCCCCGGGTCGGCTCGATGGCACCCAGCAGCGAATCCTGGCGGCGGAACTGCGGGACATGCAGCTGCGCGGTGTGGGCCTGGAGGGTGAGGTGCAGGCCGCCTTCAACCAGGCCAGCCAGGAGCTGGCCGAACTCTCCACCCGCTTCAGCAACCAGGTGCTTGATGCCACCAACGGCTGGACCCTGACCCTGGAGGATCCGGCCCAAACCGAGGGGTTGCCGACCAGCCTCACCGACCAGCTGGCCCAGGCAGCCCGCGCCGCCAAGCTCAAGGCCGCCGATGGCGCCGAGCCCAGCTCCGAGGGCGGCCCCTGGCTGCTGGGCCTGGACATGCCCCGCTACGCCCCCTTCCTCAAATACAGCCGCAACCGCTCCCTGCGCGAGCAGCTCTACCGCGCCCATGTCAGCCGGGCCTCCGGCCAGGGCGAGGCCGCCGATGCCAGGAGCACCACCAGCAGCGACTCCAGTCGCCATGAAGCCCCCAAGGCGGGCCCGCTCAATAACTGGCCCCTGATCGAAAGGATCCTCACCTTGCGGGGCGACCAGGCCCGCCGGCTGGGCTTTGCCAACTGGGCCGAGGTGAGCCTGGCCGCCAAGATGGCCGACTCGGTGACCAGCGTTGAGGCCCTGCTGGAGGAGCTGCGCGCCGCGGCCTTTCCCATGGCCGAGGCGGAACTGGAGCAGCTGCGCCAGTGCGCCGCCCGCCACGGCGCTCCCGAAGCCAGCGACCTGCAGCCCTGGGATGTGGCCTTTTGGGCCGAAGTGTTGCGCCAGGAAAGCTTCTCGCTCGACAGCGAAGCCCTGCGGCCCTACTTCCCCCTGCCGGCGGTGCTGGAAGGCCTGTTTGCCCTCTGCGGCCGCCTGTTTGGCATCCGCATCGAGGCCGCCGACGGCCAGGCCCCGATCTGGCATCCCGATGTGCGCTTCTTCCGGGTGCTGGAGGGCAGTGCTGGGGCGGCATCCGCAGCCGACCAGGGAGCGGCACCCGACAAGCCGACCGGCTCCCCAGCCGGGGCGGGCCAGCCCCTGGCCGCCTTTTACCTCGACCCCTTTAGCCGTCCCGGCAGCAAGCGCGGTGGTGCCTGGATGGACGAATGCCTGGTGCGATCCCTGGGCCCCGATGGCACGCCGGTGCTGCCCGTGGCCTACCTGATCTGCAACCAGAGCCCGCCGGTGGGGGACACCCCGAGCCTGATGACCTTTGAAGAGGTGGAAACCCTGTTCCACGAGTTCGGTCATGGTCTCCAGCACATGCTCACGACCGTGGATCGCCCCCAGGCCGCCGGCATCAACAACGTGGAATGGGATGCGGTGGAACTCCCCAGCCAGTTCATGGAGAACTGGTGCTACGACCGAGCCACCCTGCTGGGCATGGCCCGCCACTGGCAGAGCGGAGCCCCCCTACCCGAGGCCGAGTTCGCCAAGTTGCAGGCGGCCCGTACCTTCATGGGCGGATCGGCCACCCTGCGCCAGGTCCACCTGGCCCTCACCGATCTGCGCCTCCACAGCGAATGGTCCCCGGACTGCGGGGAGACCCCTGAGCAGCTGCGCCGACGCATCGCGACCAGCACCACGGTGCTCGCACCGATCGATGCCGATGCGTTCCTCTGTTCCTTCGGCCACATCTTTGCCGGTGGCTATGCGGCCGGCTACTACGCCTACAAGTGGGCCGAGGTGCTCAGTGCCGATGCCTTTAGCGCCTTTGAAGAGGGCGGCCTGGAGAACCAAACCCAGATCGAGGCCACGGGCCGTCGCTTCCGGGACACCGTGCTCAGCCTGGGCGGCAGCCGCAGCCCGGCCGAGGTGTTTGAGGCCTTCCGCGGACGCCAGCCTTCCAGCGAGGCCCTGATCCGCCACTCCGGCCTGGTGGCCGCCTGATGGGGCCGACGGCGTTCCAGCTAGACCCTGCCGTTAAGGCAGCAGCAGATCAGCCACAATCGGGCCTAAGGCCTGGGGGTTGATGATCAGGTCCTTGTGGGACAGCACAGGCAAGGCCCGCACCGACCCCACCGGCAACACCCCGCGCCAAGGGGGGATCACCACCTGATCGGTGCGGCAGTAGTAGCTGTGGCACTCGATCCCCTTAAGGCAGGAAAAATCGCCATTGAGCTGGCGCAGCAGCGGACTACCCAGCTTCATATCGGCCACCGTGGGCAGCCACCTACGGGGCCAAGGCTGGGCCGTGAGGGTGCCCCGCTGGGGGCTGCCCACACTGAAGAACCGGCGGATGCGGCGGTGGCCGCCTAGCAGTTGGATCCAGATGCGGCCGATCACCCCTCCCATCGAAAAACCCAGCAGGTCAATCGCTTGCCCTGGGGCAAAGCTGCTGGCAACGAGTTGATCGAGCTGGGCGGCCATCTCCTCCAGGGGCCGAAAGCCAAGGCCGTGGGGGAGGTGGGGGATCAACAGGGGGGCCCGCCGGCCAGCCAGGGCGGCTTCGAGGCGCCGAAATAGGCGGGGCGTATCCCAGATGCCATGGACCAGCACTAGGGGAACCGGCGGTGCCAGGTGAAGGCAAGCAGGGAATTCGGAGGGCAAGGCGGGCCGGCAGCAGGTCCCTGGTCAACCAGCACCAGGCCCAATCGAGAGGATCCCGCTGGACCGCCCAGTACGGGTGATCCGATCATGCCGGAATCCGCCCAGGGCTGACCGCCGACTGCAGTGGTCGCGACCTTGCTCCCGCTCCAGCTTCCGGTCCTGGTCCAGCGGGGGGCCTGCTTGCCCAGCGGGGCGGCCATCCCTAGTTGCCCCCCATGGGGGGCCTAGCTGTGGCGCAGGTGGGCCATGGCACTGGCCTGCAGCCGTCGGGCCTGGGCATGGCGCTTGGCCCAGGCCCGCACCTGGCCCGCCACATCGCCGCTGTCAAAGGGATCGGGGTGGCCGATGAGCTGGGCCGACAGGGCCGCCTTGAGGCGTTTCTGGCGCTGGTTGGTCCTAGCCCAGGCCAGGAATTCCGGATCCACCGGATGGAGGGCCGGGGTCGGGGTCGGGGTCGGGAACGCCATGGCAAACCACCTCGCAGGAATCGACTGCCCACATTCTGTAGCCGTTGCTACGAAACCGCTGGTTGCGACATCAAACTTCGTGCCCGCCGGCGGGCCGGACTTGGCTGGATGGGCAGGCAGGCCTGGGCTGGCTGGACCGCCAGGGCGAAAGCCAGGCCTACCAACCCGGGGCCAAAAGCCACGCCTAGCCGACCAATCCGTTGGAATGGGGGCCAGCAACGGCCCTGTTAACGCGCGATGGCAGCCCCCTTGACCCGACTGGCTTACCAGACCCTGCAGCAGGGCAAGAGCCTGATGGGGCTGGCCCACAAGGAAGTCAGCCTGCGCCTCATGGGCGCCCTGGCGCCGGAGGGAGCTCCGAGCTCGGTGGCGGTACCGCCCCAGATGCTGCAGGCCATGCAGGCCTCCTTCCAACGCCTACTCGATGTGGATTGGGAGGAAGCGGAGCAGGGGATTTATCCCCCCTCCCTGCTCTTTGATGCCCCCTGGCTGGAATGGGCCAGCCGCTACCCCCTGGTCTGGCTCGATCTACCCGCCACTTGGAACCGCCGCAAACAACGCCGCGTCGACGATCTACCGGCCACGGTGAACCGCAGTGACTATCCCAGCTACTACCTGCAGAACTTCCACCACCAGACCGACGGCTACCTGAGCGACCACTCCGCCTCCCTCTACGACTTGCAGGTGGAAATCCTGTTTAACGGCACGGCCGATCCGATGCGGCGGCGCATCCTCAAGCCCCTGGTCTGGGGCCTGCGGGCCTTCGCCGATCGGCCCGCCAGCCAGCTGCGGGTGCTCGATGTGGCCACCGGCACGGGCCGCACCCTGCGCCAGATCCGTGCCGCCCTGCCCGAGGCCCGCCTGGTGGGCCTGGACCTCTCCAGCGCCTACCTGCGCCAGGCCAACCGCTGGCTCAGCCAGCTGCCCAACGAATTGCCCCAGCTCGTCCAAGGCAATGGCGAAGCCATGCCCTTTGCCGACGCCAGCATGCAGGCCGTGACCTGCGTGTTCCTGATGCATGAGCTGCCGGCTGAGGCACGCCAAAACGTGCTCAACGACTGTTGGCGTGTGCTCGAACCCGGCGGCGTGCTGGTGCTGGCGGATTCGGTTCAATTAGCCGATGCGCCCCAATTCCGCCCCGCCATGGAGAACTTCCGCCGCATGTTCCATGAGCCCTACTACCGCGATTACATCAGCGACGACATCGACGCCCGCCTCACGGCGGCCGGCTTCAAGGCCGTTCGCGCCGAATCCCACCTCATGACGCGCGTCTGGACAGCGACGAAGTCCTGACCGGCCGGTGTTGGCGGAAGACCGCCGCCGCAAGACTCTGCGGGCGGCCTGGCTGCGGGGCATCAAGCTCCCTAGCGGTGCAGCCATAAGGCCAGCACCAGGGCGGGTCCGCCCCAGCGCAGGGCCGTCCAAACCACCTCCTCAGGCCAACGGTTGGCCCGCAGGGGCTTGGGCAGGGGATCGAACAGCCGTTGGGCCAGCAGCATCCGCTGGCGCAGGCGGCGGCTGGCCAGGCTGCTGTCGCCTTCGTCCAAGCGTTCGGCCCGGCTGACCTCGGCCAACAGAGCTGCCAGCTGGTGCAACCAGCGAATCGGCTGGGCTGGGGGGCGCTGGGTTGGGGACCGTCGGGTTTTGGCCATGGCGCCAGGATGGGGCCACCCGCCGCCCCCCGTCCAGTGGTTCCTGAGAGGCCCCAACCGCCGCAGCCAGCCCGCTGGCCCGAGGACAGCGCTGCCAGCGCCGCCCAGCTGCATCAGCTGCTGACCATCACCGATCGCCAGTGGCACGCCTTCAAGGGCCAGCCCCAACGGCGCGCCGCCGAACAATTGGCAGCGGCCCTGGTGCTGCTGCTGGATCCGGCCAACCCACCCCAGGCCCCCGTGGCCACGCAGCAACGCCTGGCCAGCATCGCCCTGGTCGAGAACGGCCTGGCCTGGTTGAAGGGGGATCTGCGCGATCCCGGCTGCCCCCAGCACGGCCCAGCCGCCCCTGGGGCTAAGGCAAACGGGTAAGCGCGGGCAGCCCCGGCCGCGTACCAGTGGTGTCGCCCTTGCGGTGAAGGCGATCCCTGGCCTGGGATCAAGCCCGATCCGATCAGCCAGCCCAACCGATGCGGCGCACCGACACTTGCACCCGGTTGCCGCGGCGGCTCCAGCGCACGTCGTCGAAGCAATGGTGGATCAGGAAAAGGCCCCGGCCGCCCCGGGCGTGGGGCTCAAGGGGCAAGGCGCAAGCGCGTTGCTGGGGCGTCAGGCCCCGGCCCTCATCCTGCACCTGCCAAATCAGCCAACGGGGGGAGAGAATCCGGCGCACCCGCAAGCATTTGCGCGGGTCATTGCCATTGCCATGGCGCACCGCATTGACCAACACTTCCTGGAGCCCCAGCTGCAGGCTGTCGAGCTGCTGGCCGCCCTGGATCGGTTCCAGCAGTAACTCCACCAACGGCGCCAGTTGCAGCGTCGAGGGAGTGATGAAATCAGTCCAGCGCAACAGCATCGCCGCTTGATATGGACCGGTTTCAACCTAGCCCGCAGGAGCCAGCATCCAACAATTGATCAAGCCCAATTGGCAATCCTGAAATCAGGAGCGCAGGCGACCCTTAAGGCCGGGATGGCTGAGCAGGGCATCCATCAAACGAACCCCCCGCAGCTGGTTGACCAAGGGCAGGTGTCCCTCCGGTGCGGCCAAGGACCAGGTGAAGGAGCCCGGATAGCGCGTCCAGGTGCCATTGAGTTTCCAGCCCAATTTGGGCCAGAGCAGGTCCCAGCGATCGCCACAACTGCGCAGGAGGCGCAGCTGCACGGAGAACCCGAAACGGCCCTGGGAATAGGTGAGCCAGAGGCGATCGAGACTTTCGAGGTCCACCGCAACGATCGGCGGCACTTCGCTGTAGTACACATACCCCCGGGTCACGGCAGCCTGGCCCGCCAACTGACGCAAGCGCTCACTGGTGATGCGATCGGCCAGCTCGTAGTCCTGGGCCATCAGGGCCCCCTCGAGGGGGACGTAGTCCAGGCCCTGGGCGCTGGTCACGGCCAGCCAACCGGAGCGATGGCGCTGGCGGAAGGCCTGGCTAAGGCCATCGTCTTGCTGGAGCAGCAACTGGATCAGGCTGCCAGCCGCCCAGTCATCGCCTGTGGCATCGAGCCGGTCAAGCCGCTCGCCGATCAGGGGCCGGATCTGCTCGAGCTGCTGGTCTAAGGCGGCCAGCAGGCCGCGGCGCTGGCGGGCCGAGCTGCTAACAAAACGGTCCAGGAGCTGGTCGGGGCTGGCCGTGGTGATGGCGGGTGGTCCGGAAAGCATGGGCACGGGCCGGCCTGACGGTGCGCCAGCGTGGGGACACTATGTCAGGCCAGACCAAGCGCCGATGCCCCAGGCACCTCTGCAGATGCGGCTTGCCATTGAGACATTTCTTGGCGGCCAGGGAGCCGTGGTCGATGTGCGCAGCCCCGGCGAGTTCCGCCAAGGCCACATTCCTGGCGCCCACAACCTGCCCCTCTTCGATGACGGCCAACGGGCCCAGGTGGGCACCACCTACAACCACAAGGGACGCCAAGCAGCCGTGCTGGAGGGGCTGGCCCTCGTCGGCCCGCGCCTCGAGAGCCTCGGCCAAGAGCTGGTGCGCCTGGCCGCGCTGACGCCGGCAGCCCCCCTGCGGCTGCACTGCTGGCGCGGCGGCATGCGCTCCGAAAGCGTCGCCTGGCTAGCCCAGGGCCTGGATCTAGAGGTGGTGGTGCTGCAAGGGGGCTACAAGGCCTATCGCTCCTGGGCCCAGGCCCTGTTTGGGCGGACCTGGCCCCTGCGCCTATTGGGGGGCCGCACCGGCAGCGGCAAGACCGAGCTGCTGCTGGAGCTACAAGCGCGCGGGGTGGCGGTGATCGACCTGGAGGGGCTGGCCAACCACCGGGGCAGCAGTTTCGGGGGGCTAGGCCAGGCCGAGCAACCCAGCAGCGAGCACTTTGAAAACCTGTTGGCCACGGCCCTTTGGCCGTTGCGCCAGGCGCAGACGATCTGGCTGGAGGATGAAAGTGCCCAGGTGGGGCGCTGCCGGATTCCCGCCGGTCTCTGGAGCCAGATGAAGCAGGCGCCGCTGTTGGCGGTGCAGCGCCCCCTGGAGGCGCGTCTTGATCACCTGGTGACCCTCTACGGCAACCAGGGGCAAGCGGGGCTGGCCGAGGCCACCCAACGGATCGCCAGGCGGCTGGGACCCCAGCGCACCGCCCTAGCCCTGGAGGCGATTGCCCAGGAAAACTGGCATGGCGCCTGCCGGCAGATCCTCGACTACTACGACCGCTGCTACGACCATGGTCTCCAAGGGCGCCACGCCCTTGTCTCCATCAGCGGTGCGCCTAGCCAATCGGCCGGTTCCCCTGGGCCATCAGCCCAGGCAGCCCCAGGGCCGGCAGGGGAACAGCCCAGGCCCTGGGACATGGGCCTTGCCCCGGCCCCTGAGGCGGCCGAGCAGCTGTTGGCCGCAGGACTGATCGGCCCCGTTTCGCCGCGGCTGGGGCCTGATTAAGATCATTTTTTGTGGGCACCGGCATGGCCGCCATTCAGTTCTTCCCCGGTGTGGACGAGCCGGTGGTGCCCGACATCCGGCTGACCCGGTCCCGCGATGGCCGCACGGGCCAGGCCCTGTTCGTGTTTGAGGGTCCTGAAGCCCTGGCACCCGAGTCCATGGGCGACATCGGCGGCATGTATTTGGTCGATGAGGAGGGCCAGCTGGTGACCCGGGAGGTCAATGCCCGCTTCGTCAACGGCAAGGCCAGTGCCTTGGAAGCCACCTTTACCTGGAAAACCACCGCCGATTTCGAGCGTTTCATGCGTTTCGCCCAGCGCTACGCCGATAGCCATGGCATGGGCTTTGCCGGCAAAGACGACGACGACAACGACGAGGCAGGCCAGGAGGACGCTTGAAATTCGGCCACTGGCTGACCCTGCTGGGCACGGCCTCCGCCCTAGTCCTGCTCTGGAGCCTCCGGGACGTGCTGATCCACGTCTTTGCCGCGATCGTGCTGGCCATGGCCTTTTGCACGGCCGTGGGGGTTGTGCAACGCCGGCTGGGTTGGCCTAGGCCCCTGGCCCTGGGCGTGACGCTGCTCGGGCTGCTAGTGCTGGGCCTGGGGCTGGGCGCCCTGTTGATTCCCCCCTTTGTGGGTCAGTTCAGCCAGTTGCTGCACCAACTACCGGCGGCCTTTGCGGTGCTGCTCCGGCTGATTCAGCAGGGTCTCGACCAAACCACCCATCTCATTGAGGGCCAGAGCCTGCTGGAAGGAGGACCATCCGCCAGCCAATGGCTGACCCCAAGCCAGCCCGGGGGCCCGCCCGGAGGTGGCGCACTCGCCGCGGGCCTCGGCGGAGGGGCCCTGAAATTGCTGGGATTTGCCGGCAGTTTGGGCAGTGCCCTGATTCAGGTGCTGTTTGTACTGGCCGTGAGCCTGATGATCGCGGCCCAACCAGGCGCCTACCGGGAGGTGGCGATCTTGCTGGTGCCCTCCTTCTACCGCCGGCGCTTCCGCAAGGCCCTGCTGCTCTGCGGTGAAGCCCTCAGTAGCTGGATGGGAGGAGTGCTGATCAGCTCCTGCTGCGTGGGGCTGCTGGCCGGTATCGGCCTGTCCCTGCTGGGGGTCAAGTTGGTGGTGGCCAACGCCCTGCTGGCTGGGCTGCTGAATGTGATCCCCAACGTGGGCCCCACCCTGGGCACCCTATTCCCGATGTCGGTGGCCCTGTTGGTGTCCCCTTGGAAGGCCATGGCCGTGCTGGGGCTCTATGTACTGATTCAGAACCTCGAGAGCTATGTGATCACCCCCTCGGTGATGCATCACCAGGTCAAACTCCTGCCCGGACTCACCCTGATCGCCCAGTTCGGCTTCACGGTGGTATTCGGACCCCTGGGGTTGGTCCTGGCCCTGCCCCTAGCGGTTTGCCTGCAGGTGTTGGTGCGGGAATTACTGATCCATGACCTCCTGGACCCCTGGAAACAGCAGCGTCTGGCAACATCAATAGACCTGGGCCTAGGGCGCCTGCCCTAAAGGACCACCCTGGTCAACTAGCCAGGTCCAGCAGCCTGATCGAACCGCCCTAAGCCGGTCCCCATGAACGGAAGAACCCTGCTCGGCCTGCTGGCCCTGGTGGTCCTAGGGCTTCTGGCCTGGGAACTGCGCTGGGTCCTGCTGGTGCTATTTGGCGCCGTGGTGGTGGCGGTGGCCCTGGATGTGCCCGTGAGCCTGGTGCGGCGTGTCCTGCCGCTGCAGCGGCCCCTGGCGCTGCTGATTGTGCTTGCGGTGCTGGTGCTGCTGGGCTGGAACCTGGGGGGCCTGTTGCTGCCCGATCTGATTGCCCAGGCCCAGGAGTTCACGCGCCTGGCGCCGATCCTGCTGCAGCGACTCAGCCACTTCGCCACAGAAGTGCCAGCCCTGAACAGCATCGAGCAACAGATCACCTCCTTTACCAGCTGGGACAAGTTGCAACCCCTGGGCAGCCAGCTGCTGGGCTTTGCTGGCGGCGCGGCCAACAGCACGATTCAACTGCTGTTGATGGTGTTACTGGCGATCCTGTTGGCCCTCGATCCCCGCAGTCACCAGCGCCTGGTGCTGGCCGCCACCCCCAATGTTTACCGGCCCCTGGTGGCCGACTTGCTGCGGGACTGCCGCCAGGCCCTGGGCGGCTGGCTGGCCGGCATGACCATCTCAGCCAGCAGCGTGTTTCTCTTCACCTGGGCTGGCCTAGCAGCCCTGAAGGTGCCCCTGGCCCTCCTGAGTGCCCTGGTGTGCGGCCTGCTCACCTTCGTGCCCACGATCGGCCCAACCGTGGCCACCCTGCTGCCCCTGGCCATGGCCCTGCTGGTGTCGCCCGCCAAGGTGGCCCAGGTGTTTGTGTTGCGGATGGTGCTCCAGAACGGCGAAGCCTTCCTGCTCACGCCGATCCTGCTCAGCCGCACGGTCAACCTGCTGCCCACGGTGGCCCTGATGTCCCAGTTGTGCCTGGGGGCCCTGCTGGGCCTGCCCGGGGTGCTCCTGGCCCTGCCTGGGGTGGTGGTGCTGCAGGTGATCGCCCAGAAGGTGCTGGTGGAAGAGATCATGGACAACTGGTAAGCGACTGGGAAGCTAGTGAACCCCCTTGCCGTCAGACGAAAACGTCTTCATCAGCCTTGGCAATCAGCCTTCTAGAACGACCGATTTAGCGCAGTCGCCTCGGCATCAAGATCAGCACCAGCAACACCGTCACAGCCAGGGGGTGCTGACTAACTGCATAGCCCAGCGAAGACCAGGTGAAGTGCTCAGCAAGCAGTTGCAATTCGCTCCGCAAATCAACAATCGCTAAAACGGACAGAACAACAGCAAGCCAGGAAATCCGCCCCATCAGCGCCGTGAAAGCACCGGCAGCAGGGTGGGGGCGACACCAATGCTGGACCAGCTTCCCACGGCAATCCCCACGGCCAAGGCCACCGCGAACCAGAACAAACTGGCACCGCCAAAGAAGATCAGACCCAGCAGGGGCAAGAGGGTCGTCAAAGATGTGTAGAGGGAGCGGGTCAAGGTGGCATTTACGGCCACATCAACCTGCTCAATCAAAGGAAGCTGACCGAGGGCCTTCTTCTGTTCGCGAATCCGGTCAAACACAACCACGGTGTCGGTGACCGAATAGCCGGCCACGGTAATCAATGAAACCGCAAAGAGCGAATCGACCTCAATACCAAAAAAGATACCTAGCCAGGCAAATAGACCACAGGTAATGATCACGTCATGGGCCAAGGTCACGATCGCCAGGAAGGCAAAGACCCGGTCATAGCGAAAGGTGATGTAGAGGGCGATCGCCGCAAAACTGACCAGCAACGACACCAGACTGCCCTGTAACAACTGGGAGCCAAGGGTTGGGCCAATCGTATTAACCGAGGTCCCGGTGGTTTTGAGGGGCCCGGCCAAGCGATCGATACCGGCAATCACCGCCTGGCTCTGGTCTGCCGCCAGCACAGGCAAGCGGATCACCAGCGTTTGGCCGCCATCAAGCTGTTGGACCTTGGCACTGGAGAGGCTAGGGGCCTGCTCCTTAGCCTTCGCTGGCAAGGTGAGGGCCCCAAGCCCGGCCTGAAGCTGGTCAACCGTGATCAAGCCACAATCGGGCTGAACGCATTGGCGCTCCAGCTGGATCTGGGTGCCGCCAGTGAAGTCGAGACCCGGCTTCAAGGGGGCCCCAATGCCAGGGGTCAGCCAGCTAACCAGAAGGCCAACCACACTGAGCAAGCAGGCCAGGCCCGAGCCCCACCAGGCCAGTCGCTTGTACTGGCTGATGCGAAAACGGGGGGTAGGGCTCTCGGTCACGGTCACAGGCTTGAAGGTGGGCTCAGTTGGGCTCAAGTTTGCTCAAGTGGACGCCGGTGGAAGCTGGGCCAACGGCAGAAAATAGGTGCTGCGGCGCAGGGTTGGATAGCTCATCAACAGCCGTAGCAGGGCCCTGGTACAGGTCAGGGCGGTGAACAGGCTGAGCAGCAGGCCAATCGCCAAGGTCACCGCAAAGCCCTTGACAAGGCCCGTGCCCAAGACAAACAGGGCGATGCAGCTGATCAGGCCGGTGACATGGCCATCGAGAATCGAGGAAAAGGCCAGGGCAAAGCCCGTATCAATCGAGCGAATCAAGCTGTTGCCTGCGCGCAGCTCTTCCTTGATGCGCTCAAAGATGAGCACGTTGGCATCCACGGCCATGCCAATCGAGAGGATAAATCCAGCAATCCCTGGCAGGCTCAAGGTGACCGGAATCAGGGTGTAGATAGCCAGATTGAAGAGTGAATAGAGGCTCAGCGCTAGCACCGATACGACTCCAGGCAGCCGGTACACCACCACCATGAACACCGCCACCAAGGCCAGGCCGGACAGGGCCGCCAGCAAAGAGGTGCGAACGTTTTCGGCTCCAAGGGAGGGTCCGATGCTGCGCACCTCAATCACTTTCACCGGTAGGGGGAGGGAGCCCCCCCGCAGCTGAACCTCCAAATCCCGGGCCTCATCGGCTGTAAAACGGCCCGAGATGCTGGCCGAACCACCGGCGATGCCGGCAGCCTTGAATTCCGGTCCGACACTGGCCTCACTGATCGAGCGGCCATCGAGAACGATGCCCAGCAGCCGGCCGGTGCCGGCGATCGATTGGGTAAGGCTGGCAAACTTTTCACCCCCCTCGCGGTTGAAGGCCAGGGTTACATCCCAGCCACTGCCGCTTTGATCCTGCTGGCGGCCGGCGCTGACCAGATCCTTGCCGGTGAGGCTGGAGGACTCAAACAGGGCCACCACCCGGCGATTGACCTCCTTCTGCAGGAGTTCCAACTGGTCCGTTTCCGAGGCGCCGGAGGGCACGCTCAGGCCCAGGGAGGTGAGGGCCTTGGCCAGATCCTCGGCCGAAAGGCTTGGTTTCGGTTCAACCGGCTTGTCAGTGCTGGCGGCAGCGGCAGCAGCCTTGGCCTTGCGTAGTCCCAGCACCGCATCCACCTGGCGCTTGAGCTTGAGCAGCCCCTGCATTTCCGCTTCGCTGCCGGGCTTTTGGACCCGGAACTCGAGCAGGGCCGTGGTGCCCAACACCTTGGCGGCGCGGCTGGGGTCCTGTTCACCAGGCAACTGGAGGACAAGCTGGTCGTTGCCGACGGTCTGGAGGGTGGATTCGGCCACGCCCAGGCCGTTAATTCGGCGCTCGAGCACGTCCTTGACGGCGTCGAGCTGGTCCTTCTCCACGGTTTTGATCCGGCCGCTCGGCAGCACCTGAAGGGTGAGCTGGCTGCCGCCCCTGAGGTCGAGCCCCAGCTGGAGGGGGAAACTGGCCAGCAGGGCGCCAGCCGCAATCGCCAGGGCCAGGATCAGGGCAAACCACCCCTGTTGACGTGCCATTTCAGAGTTGGCCGGAATGAAGTTGCTTGGCCGCCGAGACGATCTGGTGGGGCTGGATGATCGTCAGGTTTTCCAGGGTGCCGTTGTAGGGGGTGGGGATGTCCTGGCTGGAGAGCCGGATCGGCCGGGCCTCAAGATCGTCGAAGCAGTGTTCCGTGATTAGGGCAATCAGCTCGGCTCCGATGCCGCCGGTCTTCATGCATTCCTCCACCACCAGCACCTTGTGGGTCTTGCGGATTGAGCGGGCAACCGTCTCCATATCGAAGGGTTTGAGGCTGATCAGATCAATCAGCTCCACATCCACGCCTTCCTTTTCGAGCTGCTCCACCGCCTTGAGGCA
>CAMAVE010000039.1 GCA_945861595.1 Synechococcus sp. UW140 | reverse complement strand
TCAAAGCGGGGGCCCTCACTGCGGCCCCCCTCGGGCCGGCCACCATCAAAACGGGGACGGTCGGGCCGATCCGAGCCGAAGCGATCGGGGCGGGGCCGGTCCGGCGACGGCCGGCCGCCGGCGGACCGGCCTGCAGCGGAACGGCCTGCAGCGGAACCGTCAAAGCGGGGACGGTCCGAGCCGCCGGCCCGTTCTGGCCTTGGCCCGCGCTCGGGACGGGAACCCCGCTCCGGCCTGGGGCCCCGATCGGGCAGGCCATCGGCATTCCATTCCGGCCGGGGACCGAAGGAGCGGGAACCCCCACCCCCCGAGAACCGGGACGCGCCAAAGGACGGCTTGCCGGGGCGGGCCGGGCGACCGGCACCACCGCCGCGGGAGCCCCCCCCAGCGCCGGAACCGGACCCGGAGCCCTGGGCCTCGTCCCGGCGGCGATCAAAACGGGGGCTCATGGCAAACAGGCAAAGGGTTATCGGGCGTTCTCCTCCAGTTGATCCAGCAGCTCAGCCAGCCGCGACGGATTCTGCAAAAAGAGCCAGCCCACCATTGTCTCAAATCCCGTCGCCCGGCCATAGAGCCCGGCCTCGCCAGCCCGGGGTCCGCGGCCAGCCCGGTTGCGGCCGCGCCGCACCCAATCGAGCTCCTGGTCCGTGAGTAGGGGTTCGAGCTGCTCGAGGGCCAGGGCCTGGGCATCGGCCCGAACCGCTGCCACCACGGCCCGATGCAGGTCGGCGCTGCGGCCAGGGCGCTGGCATTGGCGGAGGCGCTGATGCAATTCCCACACCGCATCACCCAGCCAGGCGAGCTGGAGCGGACCCAACTCCTGGCCGGCCAAGGCGTGTGGCAACCCTGACAAGCCCGCCAGCCAGGCGGCGCTGGAAGGACCCGGGGACGCCTTCGCGCCAGGGCAAACGGCTACCGCATCGCTGCCAGAGATTGGGCGTTCAGCCCCCTCACCCTCGATCATTTCCCTTTGCGACATGTCCTTTTCGAACGTTTCCCATTCAGGCCTTGCCTGGTCAGGGGCTTGCCTTTGAGGGCTTGCCTTTGGGGCCTTGCCGTTTCTGGCGTTTAACCGACTGACACTGCACAACCGAGTAGTTCACGCCTGGGGGTCCGAGGGCCAAGGGGGAACCTCAGCGGGGGACGCTCAAGGAGTCAGGGCAGCCAGGGCGGTCTCGAGATCGGGCTGGAGATGGAGAAACTCCTCAAGACGCACCAGTTTCACGGTCTGAACGACCCGGGCATTGCCCACCACCAGGAACTGGATGCCGGCGTCCTGGCACTGCTTCGCCAACTGCACCAAGACCCCAAGACCGGAGGAATCGATGAAATCAATGCGGCTGAGGTCGATCACGATCGGCAAGGGGCTCGTGCCTCGCTGCTCGCTGATGAATGAAAGGAAATTCTTGTCGGAATAGGCATCCAACTGGCCCGTAAAGCGGAACAACAAGCAACCAGCCTGGTGCTCAGAGCCGCCCCGCAGGGACACGGTCAATCTCTGCAGATCAATGATCGGTCCTGCCCCCAATGGATCGAGCGCTCGAAGTGTAGGCAGCGATCCGAAAACGGGGGAGTTCGCAACAAAAATCCGAGGCGTCACCGCCCGGTGGCCCCAAAGGGTGCCGCCCTCAACCCAGTATCAGGCGCGGCGCTGCCGCATGAAGGCAACGAAACGGCCGAAGTGGTGGTCGGCGTCGTGGGGGCCAGGGCTGGCTTCCGGGTGATATTGCACACCAAACAGGGGCTGGCGGCGGTGGGCCAGGGCCGCCACGGTGCGGTCGTTGAGGTTGTAATGGGTCACCTCCACCAGCTCGGCCGGAAGGGAGGTGGCATCGATGGCAAACCCGTGGTTCTGGCTAGTGATCTCCACCAGGCCGGTGCTGCCACAGGGGTGGTTGAGGCCCCGGTGGCCGTAGCCGAGCTTGTAGGTCTGGGCGCCCAGGGCCAAGCCGAGGATCTGGTGGCCCAGGCAGATGCCAAACACCGGCAGGGTCTCCTGCTGCACCAGGCCCCGGGCCAGGGCAACGCCACTGGTGACGGCCGCCGGATCCCCTGGACCATTGGACAGGAACACCCCCTCGGGCTCCAGGGCCAACACCTCCTCGAGGCTGGCCGTGGCTGGCAACACCGTGACGCTGCAACCGTGGGCCACCAGCCGCTCGAGGATGGCCCGCTTGATCCCAAAATCGATCGCCACGACCCGGTAGGGGGTGGGGGGGGGATCCATGAGCCGCTGGTCAAAGTCTGCTGGGCAGAGGGCTTGCCATTGGTAGGGCTCGGCCGTGGTCACCGCCGCCGCCAGGTTCAGCCCCGCCATCGAAGGGGCCGAGCGCACCCGCTCCAGGACCTGCTGGGGCGAACTGCCATCGCTAGAGATGGCCCCGTTCATGGCGCCGGCCTCGCGCAGGTGCCGCACCAGGGCCCGGGTGTCGATCCCGGCGATACCAACCACCCCATGCTGCTGGAGCCAGGCGGGCAGGCTCTGCTGGCAGCGCCAGCTGCTGGGCCTAGGGGCCAGCTGGCGGGCAATCACTCCGCGAACGTGGGGCCGATCCGCCTCCTGGTCCTGCTGGTTGACGCCCGTATTGCCCAGTTCCGGATAGGTGAAGGTGACCAGTTGCCCCGCGTAGCTCGGGTCCGTAATGACCTCCTGGTAGCCGGTCATGCCGGTGTTGAAGACCACTTCACCGATGGCGCAACCGCGGGCCCCAAAGGCCTCTCCGCGCAGCACCAGGCCATCGGCCAACACCAGCAAGGCGGCGTCAGGGCCGCTCTGCGGGGAGCCCTGCTGGGCCTCGCCTTGGGGGGATGGCGCCAATTCCATCAACACGTCCATTGAGACGATCATCACCCAAGGCTGGCCAACTCAGGAGGGCCCAGCCAGGGCCTGGCGCAGGGCCACCAAGCGCTGCCAGGGTTGACCGGTCGCCAGGCTGGTGCGGGCCTGGGCCACCCCATCGGCGAGGCGGTCCGTCAGGCCAGCGGCCCAGAGCACTAGGGCCGTATTGAGGATCACCACATCCCGCTGGGCGCCCGTGCCGCCGCCCTGGAGCACGGCCTCGAGGATCGTCCGATTGGTGGCGGTGTCACCGCCTTGGAGAGCCTCAAGCGGCGCTGCCTCGAGGCCCAGGGCCTGGGGATCGAGCTCCTCACTGCGCAGGGCGCCGTTCTCCAGCAGACGCAGCTGGCTGGGCCCCGACAGGCTGGCCTCATCTAGGCCGCCGTGGCCATGCACCACCACGGCGCGGCCCTGGCCGAGCCGGGCCAGGGCCTCGGCCATGGGATCGAGCAGGTCGGCCCGGGCGACCCCGAGCACCTGGGCATCGGGTCGCAGGGGGTTCACCAAGGGTCCCAGCAGGTTGAAGACCGTGCGCACCCCCAGGCTGCGGCGCAGCGGCACCAGGCCCACCAGGGCCCGATGCCAGCCCGGCGCAAACAGAAACGTCACACCCGCCGCGCCCAAGGCGGCCACCACCTGGTCCTGGGGGGCGGCCAGGTTCAGCCCCAGGGCTTCGAGCACATCGGCGGAGCCGACCCGGCCGCTGGCGCTGCGGTTGCCGTGCTTGGCCACCGAGGCCCCACAGGCCGCTGCGGTGAAGGCCACGGCTGTGGAGATGTTGAAGCTGTCGGCACCGGAACCGCCCGTGCCGCAGGTATCCACCAACAAACGGTTGGGGCGACCCGGTGGCAGGGCACAGGCCTCCAGCAACACCGCCGCCATCGCCGCCAGCTCCTCGCCGCTGGCCCCCTTGAGCCGCAGGGCGGTCAGCAGGGCGCCGGTCTGGACCGGCTCAATCGTTTCCGCCAACCAGCCCTGCATTAACTGGGCGGCCTGGGCGGCGGAGAGGGCCTCCCCGGCCAGCAACTGCTCCAGCAGGGGAGTCCAAAGGGCTGGTTGGGTCACGGCAAGGGTGAGAAGTCAGGGGGTTCCCAAAAAAAAGCCCGGGTGCAAGACACGCCGGGCCGAGTGATGGGGACTCCCCCACTATCACCCCGAATGGGCCGTTCTGAACATCGCTTCGGATGCAAGCCGATCCGCGCCACACCAAAACCACCCTGATGGGGGAGGCCCCCAGCTCAGGGACTGTCCTGATCGGCCGTATCGAAGCCCGAGCCCACGGCTTCTGCCACCGGTTGGGCGCCGGGCCGGTAGCCAGCGGCCCAGATCGCCCGGGTGCGCTGGTGCAGCTCATCGCGGCTGAGGGTCCAGAGGCGCAGGGTTTTGGCCAGGTCATCGCGCAGGTCTTCGGCCCCCGGGAAGCCCTCGTAACGGCTCAGCAACCGGGCCAGGTCCACCAGATGGCCTTCAGCGGGCACCTGCACGGCCAGCAGCTGGTCCACCAGGTCCCGATCTTTGGCATAGAGCGGATGGGCCTGCTGCAGCTCGGCCATGGTGGGATCGGGCGAACACTTCCGCCGCCAGCTTGACCCAGGCCGGTAGACGGTCCAGGGATTCCCCCGCCAACGGCGCCGCGCGAAGCCCAACCCCCGGCCTGGACCCGGGCTCCGTAGGTTGGCAGCACCTTGCCTATCCCTATGGCCGCCCTGCGCTTTGGCCTGATCCAGCGCTACCTACGGCCCTACCGCCGCCAGGTGGGCTACGGAGTGGCGGCGCTGGTGGTGGTGAACCTGCTGAGCGTCAGCATCCCCCTGCTCGTGCGCGGGGTGATCAACGACCTGCACGGTGGCTTTAGCGAGGTGGATGTCCTGCGTAAGGCGGCCCTGATCGTGGCCCTAGCCACGGTGATGGCCGCCATGCGGCTGCTCTCACGCACCCTGGTTTTCGGCGTGGGCCGCCAGGTGGAGGCGAACCTCAAGCAACAGATCTTCGACCACATGCTCCGACAGGAGCCGGGCTGGATCCAGAGCACCGGCAGTGGCGAGGTGATCAGTCGGGCCACCAGCGATGTGGAGAACGTGCGGCGGCTGATGGGCTTCGCCGTGCTCAGCCTCACCAACACCGCCCTGGCCTATGCCCTCACCCTACCGGCCATGCTTGGCATCAACGGCTGGCTCACCGTGGCTGCCCTGGGGCTCTACCCCTTGATGCTGATGACGGTGCGCCTATTCGGCGGCCGCATGATGGGTCAACAGAGGCGCCAGCAGGAATCCCTGGCCCAGCTGAGCGACCTGATCCAGGAGGACCTCTCCGGCATCAGCGCCATCAAGATTTACGGCCAGGAGAAGACCGAACGCCAGGCCTTCGCCGAACGCAACCGCAGCTACCGCAACGACGCCCTCAACCTGGCCCGCACCCGCAGCACCCTGTTCCCCTTGCTGGAGGGCATCTCCTCGGTGAGCCTGGTGTTGCTGCTAGCCCTCGGCAGCGGCGAACTGGAAAGTGGCCGTCTCAGCATTGGCGACCTGGTGGCCCTAATCCTCTATGTGGAGCGCCTGGTCTTCCCCACAGCCCTCCTGGGGTTCACGCTCAACACCTTCCAGACCGGCCAGGTGAGCCTGGAACGGGTCGAAGACCTGCTCTCCCGGGAACCCCAGATCCAATCGCCGACGGATCCGGCCCCCCGCCCCAGCAGCGGCAGGTCTGGCTCTGTGGTGGCCCACCACCTGAGCGTGAGCTACGGAGGCGCCAGCCGCGAGGCCCTGCGCGATGTGAGTTTCCGCCTGGAGCCCGGGGAGCTCGTGGCGGTGGTGGGTCCGGTGGGCTGCGGCAAAACCACCCTGGCCCGGGCCTTGGGCCGGATGGTGGAAGTCCCGCCAGGCCAGCTGTCCATCGGCGGCTGCGATGTCACCAAACTGGGCCTCGAAGAGCTGCGCCAGCTGGTGGCCCTGGTGCCCCAGGAGGGCTATCTGTTCACGGCCAGCCTGGCGGACAACCTGCGGTATGGCGACCCGGAGGCCAGCCAGGAGCGGGTGGAGACGGCCGCCGGCCAGGCCCGCCTGGCGGGAGACATCAAGGGCTTCCCGGAGGGCTACGCCACCCTGGTTGGCGAACGGGGCATCACCCTGAGTGGCGGCCAACGGCAGCGGGCCGCCCTAGGCCGGGCCTTGCTGGTAGACGCACCGATCCTGGTGCTCGATGACGCCCTCGCCAGCGTCGACAACAACACGGCGGCGGAGATTCTGCGCTCGATCCGCGAACAGCAGGGGCGCACGATCCTGATGATCAGCCACCAGCTCTCGGCCGCCGCCGCCTGTGACCGGATCTTGGTGCTCGAGGACGGCAAGCTGGTGGCCGAAGGACACCACGATCAGCTGGTCAACCAGCCAGGCACCTACCGGCGCCTGTGGGAACGGCAGCAGGCCAAACAACAGCTAGAGGCTGTTTAAACGCCCTCTCCCCTTGCTGGATCGGCGATCGTCGCCACGACAATCAGGGGTAGATCCAGTCCCGTTTTTTCCCTTGTCTCGGAGTCCAACCCGGATTGGGGCACCGCCTTCGGGCACTCCCCAAGGGCTCAGGTTCCAGGCTCCGCGGCGGGATCCAGTTTCAAGTCTTGTTGAGCGGCCGGAGCGGCGTCACCAGAACTCGCTTAGCTAGTCCCAGTTGCAGGCCAGGCCAAATGGGGAGCGAGAAGGGCTACACACTCCGCTGCACGCTCACCTTTGGGGACATCTATGCCCAGATCCTGATTTGGATCCTGGTGATCATGGCCAGCCTCGCCGCCGGCCTGGCCCTGATGGGCGCGACCAAACCCGTGCTGGCCCTGGTGGGAGTCGGCCTGATCCTGGTGCTGTCATTGCCCTTCCTGCTGTTCGCTTTCACCACCACCCTGCTCAACCACATCAGCCTCGAACCGGCGAATTAGGGGAACGCCACCAGCACGAAGCGAAGGGAGACAACCGCAGCACCATCCAGCCATTGGGGCCCGCTCACCGACCGCATCGATGCCGCTTCAAGCCTTCCTACCCTTGGAAGCCACTGCACCCAAAGGGCGTGTTCGGACTCTTCAGCGGCCAGGCCGCGAACAAAACAAGCCTGATTGCCCCTGAGGCAGCCCTCCCGGGTCGCCCCACCCCCATCGCCACTGCCGAGCGCCACGTGGTGTTGGGAACGGCCTTGAAAGCGCCCCTGAGCACGTCCCAACAGGAGGCCCTGTTCGGCTGCGGCTGCTTTTGGGGTGCCGAGAAAGGCTTTTGGCGCCTGCCCGGGGTGGTCAGCACGGCCGTGGGCTACGCAGGCGGATTTACCGCCAATCCCAGCTACGAAGAAGTGTGCAGCGGCCGCACCGGCCATACGGAGGTGGTGCGAGTGGTTTGGGATGTCAACGCCATCGACTTCAGCGACCTCCTCAAGCTCTTCTGGGAATGCCACGACCCCACCCAGGGGATGGGCCAGGGCAATGATCGCGGCAGCCAATATCGCTCCGCTATTTACAGCGATGACCCGACCCTAATCGCCCAGGCCCAGGCCAGCCGTGACCACTATCAAGGCCAACTCAGGCAGGCTGGTTTGTCAGCAATTACCACGGAAATCGCCAGCGGTAAACCCTTTTACTTTGCTGAAACCCATCACCAGCAATACCTGGCCCGGCCCGGTGCCAGGCCCTACTGCTCAGCCCAACCGAGTGGCGTAAGCCTGGGCGACTTTGCCGGGGCCAACTACAAATTACCGGCCGCTATCTGGAGTCACTACGACTGGACGATCAGCCACTGCATCCTGCGGGGCGACAACAGTCCGATCCTGGGGGCTTGAGCCCAGCCATGGCTCCCCTCTCCGATCGGATTGCAATCCTGGCCATCGCCTGCACCCTCGGCGTGGTCGCCGCCCTGGTCTTCTGGTTCGTGCGGCTCCACCCCGCCCAGGAGTTGCCGTTGTTGTGGCGAGACTCCCCCGCCCTAGAACGCCATCCCCTGATCAAAACCTGAACCTGGGCCTGCTCGGCCATTTTGCTGGACAATGCAGCAGCGCCTGCCGCGGGGCCCAAACCCGCCCCTTGCACCCCCAGTCACTTTGGACCCAAACCTGAGCCCGCCAGAGCCGCGCCTCCCGCCCCGCCAGCTCCATCCCCTGCCGAAGGGACTGGTAGAGCTCTACGGGCTACTGGCTGTCCTGTTCGTGTTGGTGCCCGAATGGGTGGCCGGAGGGGCCCTGGTGGGCTTCAAGGAGGGCCGCGATGGCAGCCAGCTGCCGGTCACGGCCTCGGCCTGGCGCCGGGTACCGGAACTGCGCCTGGCCGCCATGGGGATGGCAGAGCTGCGGTTACTAGCCAAAGCCATGGGCATCCAGGGCTACGCGAGCCTGCGCCGCGACCGGCTGACGATTCGGCTCTTGAAGAGGCTGCAATGGCTCCAGAGCCTGCCGGCCTGGTTACGCCGAAGCTAAGCGCTGCTCGGGGCAGACCAGAAAGGCCAAAACCAGTTCCTGCGCCAGGGATTGGCGCTGTGATAACTTCGTTTTGCCGGGGCGTAGCGCAGCTTGGTAGCGCACCACTTTGGGGTAGTGGGGGTCGCAGGTTCAAATCCTGTCGCTCCGATTTATTAACAACGGCAAATCTCAGTTCCTAAGCCGCTTCTCCCCAGAAGCGGTTTTTTATTGGGCTGAGCCCAACGGCACTTCCGGGCTCCAACACCCACAGACGAAGCGTGCTTGAGCATGGGAGCCCTTCAGAGCGCTGGGAGCCGGCCCGAGGAAGCCCATTAATGGGGAATCTAGGGGGAGCACAAGCACAGTGTCGTGATCGGGCTTGGACAATCTCTAGCCAAAGGGTTGGCAAGGGAGTTGCCTATACCTCATCAGCTCCGTAGCCCCAAAAGCGCCGCAAGGTTGCACCCATTTGGGCTAGCAGGCTCTCTTCGAGGTCGCGGGTTTGGGTGGCCGTGAACGCCTTAAGACCAGCCTCCCGCTTAGCAATCAATTCGACAATCCCCTCAAGAGCCTTTTCATTGTTAACAAATATCTGCTGAATCGAAGCTTGGGATATCTTCAAAACAGACACCGAGGTTTTCGCAACGATACAGGCGCTGCGGGGACTATCCGTAAAGGCAGACATTTCACCAAATAGGGTTCCCTTGACAAGTGTCGCCACCTGGCGCAAGGGGCCATCCTCATGCTCACCACCCACCATCACATCGCATTCGCCAGACAGCAACACGAACATGGATCGATCCGAATCATTTCTGGCAATAATAAATTCACCCACGCCATACAAAATAACCGGCTCGGAGAGGGCCAACCGTTGCAACTCCTGATCGGAAAGCGGAGAGAGCAGAGCAAGGCAGCGTAGGGCAGAGAAACATTCCTGCCTCTGGTTTGAGAGCTCTGTCTGGGCAAGCCGCCGCTCCGTACTGATGGGCCGGAGATCTACAATCGGGAATGGGATCGAGAAGCCTCGTCTCTGCACCGCATACCAGATACGGGAACGCACCTCAGTGAGCACTTGACGGCGCAAAGCATAGTCGCGAATATAAAAATACAATTCATAGTCTATTGATGAGGCCCCAAATGACTTCAGCACAACTTCTACGGGCTTGGCCAATAGGACATTGCCATGGGATTGAATAGCCTCCACAAGCAACTCATGGGCAAGCTCGGGTCGCATTTCATAGGGAAGGCCTACTGCTACATGGACCTTGTAGGACGGTGCCGCCTTGGAATGGTTAATAATGATAGACTGGTCAATCGTGGAGTTGGCCACGACAATAGTCCGGTCAGAGAGATCATCAAAAAGCGTAGTATTACTCCAGGAAATCGATGATACCTGACCAAGAAATCCTTCAAATTCAACCCAATCGCCAACCACAAATTGCTTTTCAAGCTGGATTGACAACCCCGAAGCAAGGTTTTGCAACTGGCCACTTGTACCAGGCCCAATCACAAATGCCAATACGGAAGCGCCAGCGGCCGTACCCCAACCGCCAATCGTACCAGTGTTATAGAGAGTATAGCCAATAATCACCGAGCAGCCTGAGAGAAAAAGCAACTCTCGAAAGATTTTTGGCGGGGTATTACGCGCTCCGCCCAGGGCAAACATAATCATCCAGACGTAATCAATGGTCAGGTCCAAGACCAGCAAGGAAATGGCTGCGGTATTGATTAGAGTCGTCCAAGTACTAAGATCAGGATTTAGGTGAAGAAGATCAGTTTCAACGACTTTAGCTATACGAGCGATGATCACCAAGCGCACAACGCGCATACTTGGCAGCCAACGAAGACGCGAATCCTTGCCTCGAGCTTTCGCCTTACCAAGCGGGAAGGTAACAATTAGCAGGACAAGCAGCAGCGCAATTCTTAGAGGAATCATTGGAGGACTGATTTTCCGTATAATAGACGCAAACCTAGCCCCAGGGAATCACGGCATGTTGCCAGCAGGCAAACCGGCAATAGGCAATACGCCCGAACAGGGGAGTGATCTGGCCGCACTCCTACGCAATGGTGCAAGAGAGCATGGCCAATTCATCACCCTTGGCGACTGCGAGAACCTGGTTCATGAAGGCGAGATCAGCGATCGAATCTATGTACTGGAAGAAGGCGAGATAATCGTGTCGATTAAGAACCAATCCGGGGAGAGCACAACCGTTGCCACCCTCAAGCCTGGCGCCGTGATTGGGGAGATGACGCTGTTTGGCGAAACCCGTCGCTCAGCGACCTGTTCCGCCAGAGGCAACAATGTTAAGCTCATTAGCCTGGAAAACGACACAGCACTCAAGCTCATTGATAACGACACGAAGGCAAGACATGCCCTGGTCAAAGAGCTCACAAAGCGATCAAGATCGATGCTTCAGTATATCAACGAATTCAGCTATTTAACACGACTCATAAGTGCTGGCGATTTGGCTAGCGTCCAATCCCAAATTAATATAGAAACTCCCGGAGACGATGCCACTGTCAAGGCCGCCAGAAAGGAATTTGCAGCGATGCTTGCCAGAATCAAGGCACGGGAAGCTGAACTTCAAGATAAAATTCAACTTCTCACGATCGAGATCGACCATGCCAGGGCCGCAAAAGAAGTTAATAGCATCGAAAGCGACCCTATCTTCCAGAAGCTTAAAAGCCAGTCAGGCAGCCTCAGAGACCGCCTGAAAGGCAACTAAAACAAATCAATACAAAGCTCTTTAATGAACTAAATTCCGAACCGTCAAACTATCAACACTGACAAAAATAAGTACGCCGATTGCAAACCAGGCAAACGAAGAATTCTCGGCCGAAGGCAGCTCATTCTTGAAAACATTATAAAGAATAATTCCCGCCAATACACTCAAGCAACCAAGCAGCAAGGCCGTTGACAAAACATTAAACAGGGTGAGTACCAGTGAAGCACTAAGCACAGTGATAACTACAGGAGGGACGAGGCGCTTAAAGTGCTTCTCATTTTCTTCGAACAAACCAAATACATTGAAGCCCAAGTGCATTACAAAAGTCAGAAGGTAGAGTATTTTATCGGCCGGACCATGCAGATAAGTAAGCTGGTAAGGAAGGGTCAGCAGAATAAGTGATGCATACACGGCAAATACCGAGGTTGAGACCCGAAAGCCCAATAGCTTTTCCTCTTGACGCGCCTTTACAAAGCCCCATTCGCCCATTGCCTTAGAACTCTTGTTGGCAACTAACAGGCAATAGTGCTGTATACCCTTGTAGGCAAGCAGGCCAAAAAGGGATAGCTTATAGGCATTAATCCAGCCATAGGCAACCTTCTCATTAAATATTTGGTACTCAGGGATTAGCATGATCAACACATAGGCCACCGCCAATCCAGACGAAAAGGAACGCAAGGCTATGGGTAAGTCCAGGAACTTGTTAGAGAGCTTGGACTCATGTCTATTGATAAATTCTAAAATAGTCGGCGCAAACTGGGTTAGTAGTACTAAAATCGAGAACAAAATCAACACGGAGCTGACAGCAAGCCAATCCGTGGAAGGCTCGCTAGCAGGCGATGGACTCTTGGCAAGAAAAAGATTAAATACTTGCAGTGACATACTCATCAGAATGATCCAGGAGAATGGTGGGTGGGAAGAGGGTAATCAAGCCGAAATTAGGGGCAAGAGTTGGGAAACAACGGCTTTCAGCTGAACCGTAAAGGGGTGGTTTGGCTCCTGCTGCGAGAACAAACCGCTACCTCCGTAGCGCATTATGTCGTCATTTTGAGCCAGAATACCCAAACAAGGAGCCTGATAGGTGGCCTCGATTGTTGATTTAATCGTCTGCCAATCGAGACTGGTCAAGGCCTTATTCATCAACAGGCGCAAATCTGGTACGCCGAGCTTACGGGCCACATCAACGGTGACGGCAGTCCCCTGATAATCCTGTCGATCAGGGCGCAGAATCATTAACAACAGGTCAGAGACAGTAATAGAAAACAGGGTCGTTTCGTTAATACCTGGGTGCGTATCCAACAACAAAACATCCAAAGCAGCAGCTTTTATAAATCCCCGATAGATGTCTATCATTTGGTCCATGGTATAACCTTCTTTAACAATTTTAGCAATATCCGCAGGTTTGGGACTACCCGCTAGCAAAAAGATCTTGCCAAGAAAGCTTGGCCCTGCAGGGGTAACGTCGATAAACGCTTTGGCAATGCCATACTCCTGATCGATCACACCATTGATTGTCACGGCAGGCTCATCCTGTCCAAATAGAATGTGAATGCCCGGTGAGGGCAAATCCGTATCAACAACACCCACCCTCAAACCAGAGAGAGCCAGCTCGGCTGCAATATTGGCTGTGACATTAGACTTGCCAGTGCCTCCTCTATAACTGTGGGTGGCAATGATGTAAGGGGTCGCCATGCAATGGAAATTATTTCGACTCCCTATCACACTCCATCGAAGCGCCAATGTCAAGCATGCCCCATGAACGGGCGTCAAGCCGTTGCACTGGCTCCCTTAAGTTGTGCAACATTGGCGTGGGAACCATTGACTTGACAGCCCATGGCACACAGCTAAAATGGCTTGAACCATCAAGCTTAGGCTCCAAATGCGCTAAGCTGTAAACCAAATCCAAGTAAATCATGATTGGGGTTGCCGGCCTCCCACTTTTTATTCTTCTGCTTTTTGGCCACTGCCTCGCTGATTACCCATTACAAACAGATAAACTTGCTGTCGGAAAGTGCCCAGGTTCTTCCGTTGCCGGTGTGCACTGGACCTATTGGCTGGCTGGCCATGCGGGCACCCATGCATTGGTTGTTGCCCTGTTAACCAATAACATCTGGCTTGGCAGCGCCGAATTCATTGTTCACTGCATTATTGATACATGCAAATGTAAGGGATACTTCAATTTAGCCGTCGATCAATTCTTACATATAGCTTGCAAAGCAGCCTGGGTTCTGATCCTCGGCGCCATCACAGTTCAAGGCTAGGAGTCAGACAAGTCCCTAGATTCAACGATCTCAGTCAATCAACAGGCAAATAAGGCCTAAAATTAACACTAAATCCAGGCTTTTATTGGATGGCACGATCCCAGCTGAGTATCCTTGCCACACCCGAACTCGTCAAAAGAGTTAAGGATCGGGCCGCAGAGCGAAGCCTAACAGTGACCGCCTATGTGCTTGGACTGATTGGTGATGACCTAGATCAGACCACCCGGGGCAGGCGCGATGATCTGGGTGAGAGAGTCCAAGAATTGGAACGACGCTTAGGGCAGCTAGAAGCGAGGCTAGAGCCGTCCCCTCCCAAGCCCTAGCAGAACCGGTGCAAGCAGATAGGCTGCTGCCTACGGGCGTCCCGAGGCCAAGCCCAAACGCGAAGAAAAACCACAAATCACCTGCATATCATCTACAACGAAGGAGTCCGGCGCTGCGGTTCGGCCGCCATCCGCTGATGAACGCTCCCCAGACCCCCAATCCCAACCCCCGCGAAGTCTTAACGCGAACGCCAAAACGGATCTCAATCACGGTGGCCTGGGAAACCTGCCGCCGCCTTCAAGAACGCAGTGACAAGGAGGGACGCAGCATCTCCAATCTTGCCAGCTTTTTACTGGAACAAGGGTTAGACCAATAGGCACAGGAGGATGAATCGGGGCAATCCACAGCGCTCCATACTCAACCAAGAATCTAACTATAAGGATCAACATAGACACACAAGCCAAGAGATAACCACCCAACAAGCAGCAGCTCGGACTTGCCTTGCGCCCAACCCAGCAGCGAAAACCACCAGCCCTAACACGTTTGAACAGGGCTATCGAGGATTACTTTTGTTGGACTAGACTGGTACAGTCATGATCTGATCTCGCCCGTGCCGTTTAGCCAAATACATAGCTTGCTCAGCGCGTGCAATAATTGAGTCTGCAGATTCAGCAGAGGCTGCCAAAGTAACACCTACGCTAATACTCACCTTAATTTGTTGTGCGCCAAAATCAATGGGTTGATGGGCTGCAAGTAGTAGTTTTTCACCAATTGCCATTGCCTTCCCTAAATCATTTAAGCCATAGAGAACAACCAACATCTCATCGCCACCAATACGGGCGGCCCAATCACGCTTGCGAAGCGCTTTATTGATCCGCTGCACCATAGTTTTAAGCTCACAATCACCACCTGCATGGCCATAGGCATCATTGATATGCTTAAACTGATCGATATCGACAAAAAGGACAGCCATCGGCACCCTGCCAGCGCCCATCCAGGCCAAACAACAGCAAGACCCCAAAGGGAAGGGCCATCGATCGATCCAATCCAGAAGGGGGTGAGCCCCCCAAGCACGACCCTGCGGCCATTGGGCCCCAGGCAAGACAACGGCGCTGCGACAGCAAATCCGCAGCAATTCTGCTACCATTTCAGAAAGTTCTCATTAATTATCCTTGAAATTAATTCAGCAACTGAAACGGTTGGCCAGCCCCACGGAATTACGGCGCCGAGTCAAGCTAGCCCCAAGGACTTGGGCACTTGCCTTTTGTTTCTCGATCAGCCTGGGCAGCTGCGGTCTAGCCCATGCCCAACAGATCAGTGTCGTAACCCGCCAAATTGAACCCTTCTCTTTTGAGAAGAATGGAGCCAAGACTGGTTATTCAATTGAATTATGGGATCTGATTGCCCGCGAACTAAAACTAGACAGCAATTTTTCCGTTGTACCTAGTGCCAATAGTATGGTTGCCACTGTAAAAAACAAACAAGCTGATATTGCCGTAGGCGCCTTAAGCATCACCTCCGATCGCGAAAAATCGATTGATTTCTCCCAACCTTTTTTTGAATCAGGTCTTCAGGTTCTAATCATCAAGAAGCCAGCCGGCACGGCAGCGGTGCTGGGCTCCATGGTGGCCAATATTTTCACATGGCAGCTGGCGGCAGGCTTGGGTGTCGCTCTCACTGTGATGTTCGCCATCTCCCATCTCGTCTGGAAATATGAACACCCAGTGAATGAGGAGATGTGGCCCAAACCCTACCGTTCTGGCATCGGTGAATCCTTTTGGTGGACCATCAGCATTTTCCTGGTCGGCGGGGCCGACAACAAAGGGCCGATCGGAACCGGTGGACGCATTGTGGCCACTGTTTGGATGTTTGCCAGTGTCGTTGCCGTATCGCTATTAACCGCATCCCTGAGTGCGGCCTTAACAGTGAATGCCCTGCCCGGTGAGATCAATGGACCCGATGATCTTTACGGCAAGTCTGTGGCAACCATCGAAGGCAGCACGGCCGAATCTTGGCTGAACGGAGCCCTCAGTGGGAGTGGGGAGACGATCAAGGTGCAGGTCTTTCCGGATGTGCCTAGCTGCCTAATGGCACTCCAGAAGGGCAAGGTGAAGGCAGTCGTCTATGACGCACCAATCCTCCATTACTACGTCAATAAGCTTGGACCGGATAAGTATGAAACCGTTGGCAATCTCTTCCAGAAAAACAACTATGGCTTCGGCCTGCAAAACAATAGTACCCTGCGAGAACCAATCAACCAAGCCATGCTAAGGCTTAATGAGATGGGTGTAATTGACGAACTCAAGGTCAAGTGGTTCGGCGCCCAGCAATAGCCCATTAGATGTTGATTGACATGCGGGCCTTGTGCAAGCAAGGCCCCAGCGCAAATAGTTCCCAATAACTTGTATTCTATGGAAGCATTTTCGCCTATTGACAAACAATGGCCATTGATTGTAGCCACCCGCCATATCTTCTTTGTCCTTAACCCATGCCCAGCACGCCGCAAATCAACGTAATTAAGGCAATCACAGCAAAACCAACCCAGCCTATTGTCCATAGATTTGTGCTGTTTCGCAAGCTCTTGAGCAAGCGCTCCTCACCCTCATTGCGGATCAGGAACAAGCCAGACTTCATGGGCTGACGCAGCTGAAGAGAGCCGCCAGCATCAGAGGCTTCAGCCACAACAAAGACGGATCCAGAAGCCGGAAAGATTGATTCTTGGCGGCGGTAGCCGATCAAACGAAACGACTGTCCTTGCCGACGACCGGCATTGGCATTCATCATGGTTGAAGCGAGCTGCAAGGCGACGCCGGCAGCGCCTTCGATGCCGGCGTCGCCACCTAGCTGCCCCAATTGCCCCGGTTCCATTCTGTTGATGATCTCAATGAGATCGATCTCGGCGCCATCAGGATCAACAGGAACGCGATAGCTCCCTTGTTGGAGACTAAATTCGCAGCGGCGCTCTTCATTGCTGATACTGCGTTCTTTCTTCTGCCAGGAGCGCGTGGTTTTACCCTCTGAATCAGTTGCTGTGACCAACTCCTCAAAGATTTCCACAATTGTATTTTGATAAGCAATGCAGCTCTCCTCACTAAAGGGCGCAATCAGGGGCTGCTCACAAACCAAATCGGCCTGAAGTTTCACGGCCTCCGCAAAGGCACCGGCACCGATCTCCTTGGCCACCCCCTGCTGCAAAGCATGCAGCTCTTCAATAGTAACGGGGCGAATTGCCTGAATTTTGCGCAAGCGACCGCGCTGGCGAGCTGTGAAGAAGCCGCAGCCGGCGGAGCAGGCCGCCGCAACAGCAGTCCAGACCAGCAATTCAGACATCGCCCCAAGAAGATTAATTGTTAAAACTCTAGCAAATAAATCACAAATTGGCACTGTCTATGGGGACGCGATCAAATCGAAGACAGCCCTAGGAGCAAACCCTTAGGGGCCTAAGGGGAGGGGCCCAAGGGCCAAGGGCCAAGGTAGTCTTCAAACCGATGACTGGCCAGCATAGAGGTTCCTCTACCAAGGCAAGATGCCGAACAGATCAACACAATCACTGCGAGAAATGCAATAACCAAGGCCCACCTAGCGCCGTAGATCAATAACTCGAAACCCCAAAAAATGCAGTTTTTATCAGCGATAGCAGCAGCAGGCTTGGCTTAACAACTTAATTTTACTGATAAGTCTTGGCGGCCACATTAGACAAGCACATGGCATCTTTACACCAGGAGTTTGCCCCTCGCCAGCCATGCAGGACGAACCATCCATCAGCCCTTAGCAAAGGCCATCACCCCCAGATTCGATTTCCGATCACAACCGCACATCGCCCCAAACTCTGGGCGGAATACATCCATGGCAATCGCCTTTTCTCAAAAGCAATCACCACAAAAAATCGACCCAGGCATCAGCCCAGGTCGATCAACAAAAACTGGTTTGCAGACCAAGTGTTGGCAGTTAAGTGCAGTGGCCTAAGGGCAACGCTCAGGCCGCCTCAATCGCCTCGACCACGCCATCGCGGACCACAATCGCCACCTGCAACTTCTCCACGAGGTTGTCGCCAACCTGGATATCGGTAAAACTTTCGAGCTGGCCCTGTTCAACAATCTGCTCCATCTCCAGTTCGCGCACCTGGCGCTGTTGCTCCAGCAGGGTGCGCTTTTGCTCCTCCAGTTCGGCCCGCTTGGCGGCCACCTGCTGCTGCACGGAGGCCACCTGGTCCT
>CAMAVE010000038.1 GCA_945861595.1 Synechococcus sp. UW140 | reverse complement strand
CTCTCCCAATACTTGGGCACGGCCGGTTTGAGTGTTAGCGGCGTGGCCAGGGCCTCAAGCTGCTGGCGATCGTCGATGAAGCCGGCCTCCCGCATGCGACGCAGCACGATCCGGCGCCGCTGCAGGGCCAGGTCGGGATTCACCAGCGGCGAATAGACCGAGGGGGCAGGGGGCAGGCCGGCGATCAGGGCCGCCTCGGGCAGGGTGAGTTCAGCGGGGGTTTTCGAGAAGTAAATCCAGGCCGCATCGGCCACGCCGTAGGCGCCGGAGCCCAAATACACGTAGTTGAGATATTGCTCAAGGATCTGCTCCTTGCTGAGTTGGCGCTCGAGCTTGCCGGCCAGGGCCGCCTCTTCGAGCTTGCGGGTGATCGTGCGGTCCTGGCTGAGGAAGACGGTGCGGGCCAGCTGTTGGGTAATCGTGCTGGCCCCCTCTTCCAGGGCGCCACGGGTGATATTGCGCACCACGGCCCGGCTAATGCCGACCAGGTCGATGCCGTCGTGTTGGTAAAAGCGCCGATCTTCGGCGGCAATGAAGGCCCGTTTAACCAGCTCTGGCATCTGGCCACTCGCCACCTTGTCGCGGGTAGCGGGCCCCAGTTTCTGGATCACCTGGCCATCGGCCGACAGCACCGTGACCGTGCCGGGCCGGTTAAAGCTGTTGATGTGACGCACATCGGGCAGCAGCTTGTCGAGCCCCTGCATCAGCAGGGACTGACCCACGGCCACCACTCCACCGATGCCGGCGGCCCAGAGGCCAGCGACCAGCAGCTGGCGGCTGCGCCCTTTCACATGCCCACCACCGGCGCCAGGCCCGTGGTGAGGGAGCTATGGCCAATCGCCAGGGCCGTCACGAGCATGCCGATCACCAAAAAGGGCTGGGCGCTGGCCTGGTATTTGACATCAAAGGCCACCGGATCACGCAGCAGCCAGATGTCCTGGAAGGTCATCTGGGGCACGATCAATAGCACTAGCAACACGGCCGAAAAATGTTGGCCGATGGCAATCAACACGGCCACCATGGCCAGCTGGAAGAGGTTGATCATGCCGGCGCTGATCCAGCTGGCCCGCTTCGCGCCAAACACCACCGGCAGGGATTGGAGCCCCAGGGCCCGGTCGCCTTCGATGCTTTTGAAGTCGTTCACCACAGCAATGCCCAGGCCCGCCAGGCTGTAGGCCAGGGTGAGCAGGGCCGTGGTCCAGGTGAGCTGGCCGAATAGGGCCTGGCCGGCCCACCAGGGCAGGGCGATGTAGCTGGCGCCGAGGGCGTAATTGCCCAGCCAGCCATTTTGCTTGAGCTTCAGGGGCGGCGCCGAATAGATGAAGCTCACAAACGAGCCTCCCAACGCCAGCAGGAATACCACCGGGGTGCCATGGCCGGCCCAGAGGTCGAGGCCATAGGCCACCCCCAAGCCCGCCAACAGCAGGATCAAGATCTGGGCCTTCACCTGGCCCAAGGGGATGGCCCCGGAGGGAATCGGCCGATAGGGCTCGTTGATCGCGTCGATCTCGCGGTCGTAGTAGTCGTTGATCGTTTGGGTGTAGCCAGCCAGCAGGGGCCCGCTCATCACCATGCAGGCGAAGGAAGCGACCACCTCGGGCAGGGTCCAGTGGAAACGGCCCGAAGCGGCGGCACCACAGAGAACCCCCCAAATCAGGGGAATCCAGGTGACAGGCTTCATCAGCTGCAGCCGGATCTTCCAGATGTTGGAGGTGCCGCTGGCACCCTTCATGCCAAGCAATTGGCGGGCCCCACCGCCGGGACCCTGGTCCCCAGGCTGGGTTGGGGCGGGGCTGGCTGGGCCTGGAAGATCACTCACGGACTATTTGGCCTCAGGCGGAGGTGATTTCGTCGTCAAAGAACCAGGTGGTGGTGCCGCCACTCAGTTCCACGACGACGCCGATGCCCTTGCCATCGGTGAGCTTGAAATCCTTGACAGTGCCGGTGGCATCGGCCTGGAGGGCGGCGACCAGGTCTGCGGGGATGCGGTCACGAACCCGGGTGACCCGCACCTTCGAGCCGATGGTGATGGCAGCCTGGGACATAACCGGCGTAACGGAAAAGTTGCGCAACCTTACCAGTGCCTCCCCGCCGCCTTGCCATGGTTGCCAAACGGATCATTCCCTGTCTGGACGTGGCCGATGGCCGGGTGGTGAAGGGGGTCAATTTCGTGGGCCTACGCGACGCCGGTGACCCGGTGGAACTGGCCTGCCGCTACAGCGCCTCCGGCGCCGATGAGCTGGTGTTCCTCGACATCGCGGCTAGCCACCAGGGCCGCAGCACCCTGGTGGAGCTGGTGCGCCGCACCGCCGAGGCGGTGACGATCCCCTTCACCGTCGGCGGCGGCATCCGCTCGGTGGAGGGCATCACCGAACTGCTGCGGGCCGGCGCCGACAAGATCAGCCTCAATTCCTCGGCCGTGGCCGATCCCCAGTTGGTGGCCGAAGGGGCCCAGCGCTTTGGCTGCCAATGCATCGTCGTGGCGATCGATGCCCGGGCCCGGCGCGATTCCTCCGGCAGCCCCACCGGCGGGTGGGATGTGTTCGTCAAGGGGGGCCGCGAGAACACGGGCCGCGATGCGGTGGCTTGGGCGCAACAGGTGGTGGCCCTCGGCGCCGGCGAGATCCTGCTCACCTCGATGGATGGCGATGGCACCCAGGCCGGCTACGACCTGGCCCTGACCCGGGCCGTGGCCGAGGCGGTGGCCGTGCCCGTGATCGCCTCGGGTGGGGCGGGCTCGATTGCCGATATCGGCGCAGCCCTGGGGGACGGCAAGGCCTCGGCGGCCCTGCTGGCCTCGCTTCTCCACGACGGAGTTTTGACGGTGGAGCAGATCAAAACGGAGCTGCTAGCCCAGGGGGTCAACCTGCGACCCCTGGAGCTGGCGGCCGGGGCTTAACCCTGGGGCCCCCTTCAGACCTGCCCCTCCTCACCCTGCCAACGCTGCCCCGCCGCGGCCAACTGCCCCGAAACCGCAGCACCGGCACCGGGGCGACTGGCTAGGGCCCGCCGCGGGCAGCCAGGCGATCGCGCAGCTCTTAATCACTGGTTACATTGTGCCTAAGCAAACGGCAGACGCCAGTCCCCCTGCTTGTTTTACCAGGGGAGTTCTTCCGTTTGAGCTTGCCCTAATCCCGCTCCAGCCGCCCAACGCCCCCACCGCCGTGTTCCCGTCCCTCCCCACCCCTGCCACGGCCCTCGGCGTGCTGATGGTGGTGCTGGTGGTGCTGGTGGTGGGCCTGGTCGCCTGGGCCCTGCAGCTGATGGAGGCGGCCAATGAGCGCCGGGAGTTTTCGCTAATGCTGGCCGGCTGCATGGTCTGCTCGGCGGCGGTGGGCCTGGCCACGGTGATGGTGCTTACCCTCACCAGCCCCGATCGGCTCGAAGCCCGCGGCCTGCTGCCCTCTGCCAACGGCAGTGAGACGGGGATCAGCTTGGATGCCATTTCCCTTCCCTGGGATGGCTCCCCCAATCTCCATGCAACCCGGTGATCCGGCGGCCGTGCGCCAGCTCTTTGAACAGATCGCGCCGACCTACGACCGCCTCAATGACACCCTGAGCCTCGGCTTGCATCGCCTCTGGAAGCGCCAGGCCATCGCCTATCTGGCGCCCAGGCCAGGCCAGCGCCTGCTCGACCTCTGCTGCGGCACGGGAGATCTGGCCCTGCTGCTGGCCGAAAAAGTGCGTCCGGGAGGCCAGGTGCTGGGCCTGGATGCCGCGGAAGCACCCCTGGAGCTGGCCCGGCGCCGGGCCGCCCGTAGGCCCTGGTTGAACCTGGACTGGCGCCTGGGCGATGCCCTGGCCACGGGCCTGAGCGATGGCTGGGCCGATGGGGCGGTGGTCGCCTACGGCCTGCGCAACCTGGCCGATCCCCTGGCCGGCCTGGGGGAATTGCGGCGGCTGCTCCGCCCCGGCGGCCGCGCCGCCGTGCTCGATTTCAACCGGCCCGAGGATCCCGCCGGCCTGGTGGCCCGCTTCCAGCGTTTTTACCTGCGCCAGCTGGTGGTGCCCCTGGCCCGCCAAGCCGATCTCGAAGCCCATTACGCCTATCTGGAAGAGAGCCTGGCTCGCTTCCCAACGGGCTCCGAACAGGAATCCCTGGCGCGCCAGGCGGGCTTTACGCGGAGCGTTCACCGTCCCCTGGCGGGCGGCCAGATGGGACTGCTGGAACTGGTGGCCTGAGCGGGCAAGGCCCTGCTTGCGGCGGCTCGGCCAGGGCTGCCAAGCTGCCGTCCTCTGCCCCCTTGCTGCTCGGCCCGCCGGCCATGCCATGAGCGATCAAGCCGAAGGGGACCAACGGGAGCTGGAGGCGATCCAGCGGCAGCTGGCGGACACCCGCCAGCACATTGGCGAGCTGGAGGCGCTGATCGGCGAGCTCCCCACGATCTATGAGCGCAAGTTCGAGCAACAGCTCCAGCCCCTGCTCGAACAAGAACGGCTCCTGCGCCAGCAAAACCTGCTCCTGCGCGACCAACTGCAACGGGCCTTACCGGCGTCGGCATCGCGACGGCTCCTGGCTCCAGCGCCCGCCCCAGGTCCTGCCTCCCCGGACCAGCCGCCCGCCGTTCCAGGGCCAGGGGTAGGGGTAGGGGTAGGCCCTCTCCAGCCCCCAGCCCAAAGCCAGCCGGTCCCACAACCGTCAACCGCCCCAGCCGAAGAACCTCCAACCGGCCCCATCGCACCGCCAGCGGCTCCCGAACCGCCAAACCCGGGTGCCCCTGGCCAGGCCATGGCCGCTTCCGCTCCAGGGCAGGCACCGGGGCGGCGGCCCCTGCCCTACCGACTGGCCCTAGGGGCCGCGGTGGCCGCCCTGGGTGCCTTTGGCCTGGTCCAGCGGCTGATGGCACCGGCTAGCCCCCAACGGAACCCCGCGCCCTTGGGGGCAACCCAGCCAACTCCCCAGGCACCCGCTGCAGCCGGCCCGATCCAGGCGAGCGCCCCGGGATCCCCCGCCCAAGCGGCCGGGCCAGCTCGCGCCAAGGAGCTGCTGGTGATCGCCAGAGGCCCCAGTTGGATCGAGCTGCGGGATCCCCAAGGGCGAAAGGTCTATGGGGCCTTACTGAAGGGTCGCCAACGCTTCAACCTCGGGGCCGGGCTCAGCCTCAAGGCCGGCCGGCCGGAACGGGTCCAGGTGCAGCTGGGCGGGGGGCCGGCCCAGCCCTTGCCCCCGGGGAAGTGGTGGACCTGGCATCGCTTCAAGGCGCCGGGGGCCTGACGCTTCCAGTCACAATGACCCCAATCCAGGCCCGCCGGCTCGATGGACTCGCCGTCGCCCGGACCACCCCTCCCCGATCGCCCATGCATTTCCAGGACATCATCGCCACCCTGAATCGATTCTGGGCGGAGCGGGGCTGCCTGATCCTGCAGCCCTACGACACCGAAAAAGGGGCTGGCACCATGAGTCCCCACACGGTGCTGCGGGCGATCGGACCGGAACCCTGGGCCGTGGCCTACCCGGAACCCTGCCGCCGGCCCACCGATGGCCGCTACGGCGATAACCCCAACCGAGCCCAGCACTATTTCCAGTACCAAGTGCTGATCAAACCCTCGCCTGAGGGCATCCAGGAGACCTACCTGGCCTCCCTCGAAGCCCTGGGCATCCGCGCCGCCGACCACGACATCCGCTTTGTCGAAGACAACTGGGAATCGCCCACCCTGGGGGCCTGGGGGGTGGGCTGGGAGGTGTGGCTCGATGGCATGGAGGTGACCCAGTTCACCTATTTCCAGCAATGCGGCGGCATCGATTGCCGGCCCGTGTCGATAGAAATCACCTATGGCCTCGAGCGCCTGGCCACCTACCTGCAGGACGTGGAGAGCATCTGGGACCTGAGCTGGGATGGGCGGCGCAGCTACGGCGACATCTGGTTGCCCTTCGAAAAGGGCCAGTGCACCTACAACTTTGAGGCCTCGAACCCGGAGCGCCTGACCCAACTCTTTGCCCTCTATGAGGCCGAAGCTACGGATCTGGTCGCCGCCAAGCTGCCCGCCCCGGCCCTGGATTACGTGCTCAAGTGCAGCCACACCTTCAACCTGCTGGAGGCCCGCGGCGTGATCTCGGTGACCGAGCGCACCGCGACGATCGGCCGCATCCGCCACCTGGCCCGCCAGGTGGCCGAAGCCTGGCTGGCGGAACGCCAGGCCCTGGGTTTCCCCCTGCTTAGCCCCGAACAGCGCGAGGCCCTAGCCCAAGCGCCTGACGACTCAACCCAGCCATCGCAGCCAAGCCGTCCCTAGCGAGAGCCCTTGAAGCAAGGCGATGAGGACCCAACCATGAGGCGACATCGATGAGACGCTTGGCCCTAACTCTGGTGGTGGCGGTGCTGGCCTTCCAGGGGGGGCGGCTGGCAGAAAGCGCCGTGGCCCCCTGCAAACTGCGGCCCCTGGCGGCCCTGGTGGCGCCGCTGCTGGGCAAGCAGATGCCCAGCCAGCAGGTCTGTGACCTGATTCTCCAATTGCCTAGCCCCTAGGGGGCTGGCGTGCCCGCCCCAGGCAGAGCCGGCGGAGCGGGGGGCAGGGGCACCGCCGGGTCGTTGAGGGTGTTGCTGCAGAGGTCGAGCACGATCCGCTGGCCCACCGAACCGGGCGCCGCGGCTCCCCAGGGCAGCCATTGGCCGTTCACGCGCCAGGTCTGGCGAAGGGTTTCGCACTGCACGGCCACGGCGGAAGCAGCGCCGCGGCTGACGCCCAAGTCGGCATCGGAGCCCTTCACCAAGGTGAAACGGGCGCCACTGGCGGTGAGTTTCCAACCGGCCCAGTCCACCGCCGTGCGGTTGAACCATTTCCAGCGGGCCTGCCCCGACTGCTCCCGCAGGGCCAGTTCCGCCCGGTCACGTCGCTCAGCCGGGCTCAGCAACAGGGCGGCGCTGGCTGCCAGGCCCGTGCCATCCACTGGCGGCTCCAGCGGCCCCTGGGGCTCGGGTGCTTGGCGGGCCGGGCTGGAGCGATTCGGCACCAGCAGGCGCTGGCCGATCTGAAGGCTGCGGGGATCACGGATGCCGTTCAAGGCCATGAGGGCCTGCACGGATACCCCCTGCTGCAGGGCCAGCTGCTCCAGCGTGTCGCCGGCCCCCACCGTGATGGAACGGGCCTGGGCCCAGGCCGCCCCAAAGCCGCTGCCGCTCGCCACCAACAGGGCAAACCCCAGGGCCCATCGCCCCAGGGCAACCGGAAGCGGCCGGCGCCATCGCCCCTGGATCACCCGACGCCATCGCCATGGACGGAGGGGCCCAGCGGCGAGCTCCAGCCCCGGTGAACTCAGCAGAGATCGGCGCAGCACGGCCAGGCGCAAGGGAAACGGGGGCACGGGGTCGGCTCCGGCGGGATCGCGGCCGATCGGGGCAAAACCCCTAGGGCCGAAACCCTAAGGCCCCTGCCCCCCCAGCTAGCGGGGCTCCTGCCATGGGGGCTCCCATAGAACCAGCGCCTGGGACCAGGGCGGCTGCAGCAGGGAACCCTCAGGGTCCCTTTCCCCCTGGGCAGCGCCGATGGCGGCCGTCGTGGTGTCATTGGCCCTGCTGGCCCTGGGCCTGGGGGTCTTACCCCTGCCGCTGGGCCTGCAGCTGGGCGGAACGGGCCTGCTGGTGGGCCTGGGGCTTTGGCTCTGTCGCCCCCAGCGGAGCCGCTGGGGACTGGGAGTGCTCCTGCCCCTGCTGCTGGTCTGGGGCCTGGGCCACCAGCCCGGACCGGGACCGACCGATCCGGTGGCCTTGGTGAAGGGCGACGCCAACCAGCGGGTGGCGATCGAACGGATCGGCACCCTCCTGGCCGATCCCCAGGCCAACCTCGATGGCACGGGTTGCCGGGTGCCCGTGCAATGGCATCAGGGGCGCAGTGAATTGCGCTTCCGCGCTTGCCCAACGCTGCAGGAGGGCTGGCGCCTGCAGGTGAGCGGCCAACTACGGCGGCCCCGGGCGGCTCCCCATCCCCTGCTGGCTGGCCCGGCGGAACGGTTGGCCCGCCAGGGCATCTGGACGGTGCTGGACGTGCAGCAGTGGAGCCTGCTGGCCAAACCGGCCACGCCTGTGGCCGACCTGCGCCGACGCATGGCCCAGGCCCTGCTGGAGCGGGGCGGCCCCGAGGCCGGCGGTGTCTTGGCGGCCCTAGTCCTCGGCAGTGCCGTGGTGCCAGTCCCCCTGGAGGTGCGGGACGCCTTTCGGGTGTCAGGCCTGTCCCATGCCCTAGCGGCTTCGGGGTTTCACCTCACGGTGCTGCTGGGTGCGGTCATGGCCCTGGCCCGGGGCGGCCCCAGGCCCCTGCGCTGGGGTCTTGCCCTGGGGGCGATGGTGCTGTTTCTGCTGCTGGCTGGCCCCCAACCCTCGGTGGTTCGGGCCGTAGTGATGGGGGCGATGGCCTTCCTGGTGCAGGAGAGTGGGCGCCGCAACCGACCCCTGGGGGTGTTGCTGCTCTGCCTATTGCTGATGCTCCTGTGGCAGCCGAGTTGGCTGCTGGATGTGGGCTTCCAGCTGAGCGTGGCCGCCACCGCTGGGCTGCTGCTCACCGCGAGGCCCCTGGAGGAGCAGCTGGCGGGCCCCTCCCCAAGCAAGGCTCGCCAGTGGCTGGCGGTGGCGGTGGCGGTGCCCCTGGCGGCCTCCCTATGGACCCTGCCCCTGCAGCTGCTCCACTTCGGCAGCGTGCCCCTTTATGCGGTGGCCGCCAACCTGGCGGTTGATCCCCTGCTCACCCCCCTCACCCTGGGGGCGATGGCCATGGCCCTCGTCGCCGTCACGGTTCCAGCCCTGCTAGGGGTGATCGCCTGGCCCCTGCTGCCTCTCACCGCGCTGCTGCTCTGGATCAGCCGCCAGTTCGCGGCCCTACCCCTGGCCCAGTGGCAGCTGGGGCGGTTGGATCCCTTGCTGGTGGTGCTGTTCAGCGCCGGCCTGCTGCCCTGGCTGCTGGCTGGCCCCAGCAAAGTCAGGCACTGGCGAGGCGCTGGTCTGGCACTCCTGGCCGCAGCCATGGCCCTCCATCTGGCCAGAAGCGCCGGAGATCATCTGCTGCTGGTCCACGAGGGCCAACGGGACCTGCTGGTGGCCCGCCACGGAGGCCGGGGAGCCCTGGTCAGCCGATCCGCCGATCGGTTCAGCTGCGGCCGGGCCCGCCAGCTGGCCACGGGCCTGGGCCTGCAGCGCTTCGACTGGGTTCTGGTCAGCGATCCGGTGGCCTCCCTGGTGCCCGAGTGCTGGCAAGAGATCAGCAACACCGTGATCTCGGCCATGGGTGAAGCGGGCTCGGATCTCGCCGCTACCCCTAACGCCAAGGCTGCCGGCACCCAAGGGGCGAGAGCCAGCGAGGCCAATCCCTGGGCCCCCCAGTCGAGGGCCACCACCAGCCTTTCCCTTCAAGTGGGGCAACAGCTGCAAAGCCCGGGTTTGAGCTTGCGGCCCCTGGCCGCTGACAGCCAGGCGGCCGTACTGCAAGCCGGCAGGCTGCGCTGGCTGCTGCTTCCGGATCGGCAGTCTTGGCGGAGCTGGCAGGGGCAGCCCCAAGGGACTAGGGAACCAATCTCGGGCCTGTGGCTGGGCTTTGGGCTGCGGCAGTCAGACCGTGCCCGACTCCCCAAGCTACGGCCCGATCACCTTTGGATTACGGCCAGCTCAACGCCCGGATGGCGGGCGGTGTAGGCGGCCCGTCGGCTGCTTAAGGTGGCCAGGTCTTGCCCGTGGTGCAGCCAGCGACCGCTGGGCTCACCAGCCAATGGCGCTCAATCGCGCCCCTGCCAAGGGGTGCCTAGCCCGTTGGTCACTAAGACACTTTGGAGAGGTGGCTGAGTGGTCGAAAGCGAACGACTCGAAATCGTTTGAAGGGAAACCTTCCGTGGGTTCGAATCCCACCCTCTCCGTTTTAGGGCTCAAAACGGGGATTCCCGAAGGTTCCCGTGATGTCCCAATAGAGCCTGAGACCCGCTGCACTGCAGTGGGTCTTTTGCTTTGGGGGCGTCCCGTGAGATCCCGGCAAAACCCAGGGAAGCAAAAAATTGTGGTGGTGTAAGTGGTGGTGTAAAACTGGGGTGGTGGTGTAAATGGGCTCTTGGCTCTAACCGACAGGGAAGTTCGCGCTCTGCAACTGCGTTCTCGGCGATACCGGGTCTCAGACGGTGCTGGCCTGCTCCTGGAGGTCGACCCCGCCGGCGGGAAGTACTGGCTCTGGCGGCACCGCTTCCCGCCCACCAAGGACGGCCGACGGCAGGATTTGCGCATCGGCCCCTACCCCAGGATTTCGCTCAAGGCTGCTCGCGACATCCGTGATGAGCAGAAACGTCTTCTCTATGAAGACGGAATCAATCCTTGTGATGCCAAGAAACGCAGCAAAGATCACCGCTGGGGCAGGCACGCCCAGCTCACCTTTGAGGCCGTTGCGCTCGACTGGCACGCCACCAAGACGGCCGGCACCTGGACCGAGCGGCACAGCGATGACGTGTTCAAGAAGCTCAACAAGGACATCCTTCCCGCTATCGGCGGGATGGCTATCGATGCCATCAACGCCCAGGACTGTCTGGCTGTGCTGCGCTCGATCGAGCAACGCGGTTCCAACGAAACCGCCAAGCGCTCCCTGGGTGTGATCAGTCAGGTGCTCGATTACGCAGTCGCCATCGGCCACTGCACCATCAATCCCGCCCATTCCCTCAAGCGCCACGCCCCGGTCAAGCAGACCACCAGCCATTACCCCTGCATCCCCTGGAGTGAGCTGCCCGAACTGCTGACCGCCATGCGGGCCAACGCCATCGGCGCCGATGCCTCCACCCTCCATGCCATGGGCCTGCTGGCCCTCACCTTCGTTCGCACCAGTGAGCTGATCGCTGCCCGCTGGGAGGAGTTCGACTTCGAGGAGGCCCTGTGGACCATCCCGGCCGAGCGCATGAAGGGCCGCAGGGGCAACCGCCGCGAGCATCTGGTTCCCCTTTCCCGTCAGGCCGCGGCGCTCTTCCAGGCCCAGCACGCCATCAGCGGCCCCAGCGGCTTCGTCTTCCAGAGCCAGCGCACCGCCACCGGTTTCATCAGCAACAACACCGTCAACATGGCCCTCAAGCGCATGGGCTTCGATGGCCGCATGTGCGGCCACGGCTTCCGCTCCCTGGCCATGACCAACATCCAGGAGCAGCTGGGCATCGACCTGCGCATCGTCGATCGCCAGCTCGCCCATATCGAGAAGAACAAGGTCACCGCCGCCTACAACCGCGCCGAGTACTGGCCGCAGCGCGTCGAGATGATGCAGCGCTGGGCCGACCTGCTCGACCAGGTCGCCTGAGCCACACAACGTCTACGGGGACCACCGCCTTCCAACAAAAAAGCCGGCCCCTTGCAGGGCCGGCCAGGTCTACTGATCGGGCGGCGGCGCCGTTGGCTTGTCACCGGGCACTCGGTTCTTGCACCTCTGCCTGGATGCGCTGCTCGATCCAGGCCTCCAGGTCGTCCAGGCACCAGGCCACCGTGCGGGGTCCGATGCACACCTGCCGGGGGAACTGCCCCTCGGCGATCAGCTTGTAGATCGCCGTGCGCGACAGCCCCACCTTCTCCTTCACTTCCGGCAACCGCAGCAGCCGGCGATTGGCGGCTCCACTCATGGTCTGCTCTCCACCTGTTGCAACAGCGGAGCCGCAGCGGGGGGCACGGGCCCGGCCAGTACCAACAGAACGGTGCTCAGCTGCAGGGCCAGGAGCACGTAGAGCAAAGGCAGGGAGGCACCAGCCCGGCAGGTGCCGTTCAGTGAACGCAGGGCCCTGGTGCGGCAGAAGGCCGGCAGTTGCGGCTTGGCAGTGGGTCGCTCCATGCGGCCTGGGTGATTCGGATAGCCCATCAGAACGGCACCTCCTCATCGGCGAACTCATCGCCGAAGTCGTCGCCATCGGCCAGCGGGATCGCCTGCTGCTGACGGGCCGCCGCCTCATCGGAGCGGTAGGCCTGCTCCGCCGCATCGATCCAGGCTGGGTCGGTGCCCTCGCGGATGCTCAGCGGGCCGTAGAAGCCGATCGTGACGTTGCGGGGCACCGCATCGGCGGCGGCCTGGTCTTCGATCTTGGGGCCCTTGGGGTTGCCGTCCTGGTCGTACTGCTGGGCCCAGCGGGTCTCCAGCACCAGCACATCGCCCACGTTCAGCCGGCCGCGGCGGTGCTGCCGCCTTGCCTCGATCCACTCGCCAAAGCCCTTGGCCTTGAGGATCAGCCGCACCCGATCTCCCGGTGCGGGCACACCCCCCTCATCACCGATGCGGGCCTCCATCGTCGTTCCCGGCATGGCGATCGCATGGATGACCATTTCCTGCTTCACCTTGGGCCGGCCCTGACGGTCAGTGCCGTTGGGGATCGGCTCCATCGCGCCAGTGGAGAGGTTCTTGCGCAGCCGGTCGCGTTGCTCGGGTCGCACGATCGCCAGGTAGGCGACCTCGCCGAGTCGTTGCTGACGGATCACCGGCGCCGCGATGCGGCTGCCGTCGTTGAGTTCAATCGCCATGGGACTTGCTGTTCAGGGTGGAGGGGGAAACGGTCAGGGGAAGCAGGGGTTCGAGGCCGGCGCCCAGCCGCAACAGGTGATGGGCGGCGCCGGAGAGGCTCAGCTGGTGCTCGGCCGACAGCTGCCGCACCTGGCGGTAGACGTCGCTGTGCACGCAGACGCAGAGGTAGTGGCGGCCGTGCTGTGACCGCGGCTGGGGACGCGCATAGGCGCGGCGGCAGATGCTCATGGCGTCCCCCCGCCAAGCTCGCGCTCGAACACGTCGATGAAGTCCTTATGGCGCCGCTGGGTGATGCGGTCCTTGATCGTCCGCACCTCCCTGGGCACCTGGAAGTGATGGCGGAACTCGATCGTGAACCGCTTGCGCGCCTCCTGCGGCATCGCGCCGAGGAACTTGTGCAGGGTGGCGATCTCGTCTGCCGTCAGGGGCTCCAGGCCGGAGTCGCTGGCTTCCGGGCCATCGGGAGCGCCGGTGTCCCACTCGTCGTCTGCGGAGTCAGGGTCGTCAGCAGCGGGGGGTGTAGCGCTCGAGGCCGTGGCATCTGGCACCGACGGCCGCGGCTGCGGCCGCGCCTGATCTGCCTCGATAGTCCGAGGAGGTCCGCCCACGGGAATGCCCAGTAAGCCCGCCAACAGAGAAGCGGTCAGCGCATGCCAGGCCGCACTGCCCTCCTGGGGCGCCTGGGCCTCGCTGAACTCCTCGGCGCCGCCGCGGTGCCGCAGCGTCACCCGCAGCACTTCATGCTCCTCATTGATCAACTTCTGGGCGCTGAACGAGAAGCCCAGGGCAAAGGCTGGCGCCGCTGCCTGAACCACCTCCTGCATGGAGGTTTCGGCGATGGCGGCCATCTGGGCCTGGAACTGGGCCAAGCCCTCGGCCCACTGGGCGCGGGCCTGCTCACGGCTCTGCAGCAGAGCCTGGTTGAGATCAAAGGCGGAGGTGGGACCTGGCGTCGGCTCCATCCGCCCGCAAGGGGTGGTGGTCATCGAAGGCACTGCGGGACCGGCGCCCGCTTGCCTCGGATATTAGCGGCTCGCTAATCCGAATCTGTATCTTGCGCAACGCAAGACATGGCGTACTCCGAGCTCGGCCCGGGTCTGATCGTGCTTGCCTCAGCTGGCAGCCGTTTTGCTCGACCACTCCTCCAGCCAGCGCTGCGGCAGCCACGCCTCTCCGTCCCACAGTCCCTCCAGCTGCTCAGGGGTGTAGCTCTCAAAGCCCGCAAGCACGGCCTGAAAGGTCTGCCGCTGCTTAGCCGGCGCAGCCTTTGCGGCGGACGTCAGGGCCTCCATCACCCCAAGGCCTTGCTGCTTGGCGGTCTGCACCAGCTCCGAGCGCCACTGCTCGCTCAGGCGGGCGGCCTCCGCTTCATCCACCACCGGCTGGGCAGGCAGTTCCGGCGCCTGGTAGGCGGTCGGCACCGGCAGCAGGCCCAGGTGGCAGCTCCAGAACTCTGCTGGCCCCCAAACCTGCCCCTCGTCATCCATTAAGGGGCTTGCCTGGCTGATCAGGTCCTTGAGGGCCCGGGTGCGCACGCCACTGAAATCCTTGGCGGCCAGGCGGCGATTGACTTCGGCCAGGGCAAAGAAGCTCTCCGGCCGCGGCTTGGGCGCCTTGCCGTTCTCGAACACGCTCAAGGTGCTGGGGGCCATCACCTCAAAGCCAGCCTCCTTGGCCCACTTGTAGGCCGTGTACTGGGTCCAGTTGTTGAGCTCCCGCCAGCGCCGCAGCATGCGCCCGAACTCCTGACCGGCTTCGAGCTGCTTGGCCTCGATGTACCGGTACTCAGAGCTCATCAGGACTGGGATCTGGCTATTAGCGAAAGGCTAAGGCCTTGGATGCGGATGTGAAACTGCATCAGCCCGATGCCAGAACGGCATGGGCCTGCCCCGCTGCTGCCGCCGCCTTCTCCGGCCGCGCTTGTCAAAAGGCTCCATCGGGCTGGCCAGGATCACCCGCTTGCTTGAGGTCAGCGGCGCTGGCCAGCAGATGGCCTCGCGCAGCAGCCACTCCAGCTGCTGGCGTTGCTCCGGCTCCAGCAACGCCACGGGCTCGACGATGCGGCTGTCCGGGCCAAGGGTCCAGTCGTCGCGTTGGCAGCCGTACTCCCAGTTGCGCCCATCGGGGGATCGAGCCCACATCAAGGCCCCAAGCCGATCACGGTCGATGTTGATCTGCAACCGCCAGCCGCTGGAGAGATCGAGCTGCATCCGCCCCCACCAGATCTCACTCCAGGGCTTATCTGCCAGGAAGGCCTCCCCCGCCAGAACGTCCAGCAAGGCCTGCTGGATCTCGGCGGCACAGCAACGGCTCAGGGGGAACAGAGCGGGTGACGCAGGCCATTGCCACGGCACCAGAGCGCCCACTCCCCTGGGACGATCGGGTTGCCGCAACAGCGGCAATGGCCGGGATGGCGGACGCGGATGCGGCGAAAGCCCGCCGGGCCTTGCCCCTCCTCCACTCCCGTCGCCGCAGTTGGCTTGGCGGGTGAAGGGCGATGGGTGGCGATCTGCAGCCCGTGCTCGCGAATCAGGCGACAGGCCAAGAAGGCGCTGGTGCGCGCCTCCTCCAGGTGCGGTGAGGCGGTCATCGCCACCAGCTTGCGGACCTTCTCCGCCGCCCGATCCGCAGCTGCGCTGTCGACCATGCTCTGTTCGTCAATTGAATCAGCTTAGCGAGCCTGTGCCAGCATGAATAAACTGATTCGACATGCCGAGGCTCCCATGCCCTCGATGATGACCCCGCTCTCCGTGCAGTTCACGCTTGAGCAGCGCGACTGGCTGGATGCGCGCACCCGCGGCGGTGTGCTCTCCCGTTCCTCGGTGATTCGCCTGATCGTGGCCGAGGCGATGGAACGCGACCAGCTCGCCAGCAAGCCCGGTAAGCGCCAGGGGCTCAATGGCCAGCGCTGAGCCGGCCGCTGCCCCTACGCAGGCACGCATCGACCGCGCCGCCGCCAATCAGTTCCTCTCCCTGCTGGGCAAGGACCCCGCCAGCGCCCGGCTGCGCGCCTTCCCCCACCGCGCCAACCCCGCCAAGGGACGGATCGGGGCTCGCAAAGGCCCCTTTGATCTTGAGGCGGCTGAGCAGTGGCAGCAGGAAGGCCGCGGCATCTACCTGGTGATCAACGATGGCGGTGACCGCAAGAGCGAGATCACGGCCTGCCGGGCGTTCTTCGTGGAGTGGGACGACCGGCCAATCGACTGGCAGTTGAACGCCTGGCGGCAGCTGGGGCTGCCGGAGCCCTCGCTGATCGTGCTCAGCGGCGGCAAGTCGGCCCACTGCTACTGGCTGCTGCAGAACCCCATCCCGCCGCAGGAGTGGGGACCACTGCAGGCGGAGCTGATTGCCTACGCCGGCGGCGATCCCCACTGCAAGGACGCTTCGCGAGTGATGCGCCTGCCGGGCTGCTGGTATGTCGACGCCAGCGGTGAGCCCACCGCTCTGGTGGAGCTGGTGCACGTGAGCGGACATCGCTACGCGCCGGATGACATCGCCCTGGCGCTGCTGCCCGATGAGTTCGCCGAGCCCGTTGCAGGCACAGCACCGCAACAAGAGGTTCCGCTGGAGCAGCCCAGCGAGGGTTCAGCCAATGGCATTTCGCTGCCCGAGCTGGGCGACGAGGACTTCGGGCCGCCCCGGCCGCTCGAACAGATCAGCGCCGCCCTGGCTGCCATCCCCCGCCGCGTGGCCGGCAGCAACACCTACTCCGATTACCGCAACATCCTCTGGGGCCTGATCCAGGCCTGCGAGCAGGCCGGCCATGACCGCGAGCTGGCGATCGCTCTGATGGAGGCCCACAGCCCCTCAGCCAGCTGCGGCTGGGACATCCGCCAGGTGGCCAGCTCCGGCGGTGAGCAGATCAGCGCCGCCACCTTCTGGTTCCACGCCCGTCAGCACGGCTGGTTGCCGCCGCAGCCGGCTCACACCCCCAGGCCCCCTGGCACGAAGGCCCCAGGCAACCACCGAAACCAGAACGACACCGGCGGGCGCCATCCCGGCGGCAAGAGCAGCGACCGCAGCAGCAATGCCAGGGGCACCAGGGGAGCTGGAGCTGGCGCAGGCCCGCAGCGCTTCTCGCCCAGGCCAGACACTCGGGTGCGCTGGGGAAAGGTGCACCTCCCGATCAACCGCCGCCTCAACGCCTTGGAGCACTGCATCCGTTCCCTGGTGGGCCGCGAGCGCAACAGCCTGCGCCGCTCGGCCCGCGTGCGCGAGGCCCATGCCGCCCTCCAACTCAAGACGGCCCTGCGGCTGCAGGAGATCGGCCAGCTGATCCTCGAGGCCCACGACCTGCGCAACGGCAACCGCTTCCGCGAGCTCGATCAGGCCGAGCGGCTGGCGATGCCGCAACCCGTTGTGAATTGGGAGATCCCGGGTTGCATTCCCCGCCGCGATCTCTCGATCGTGGGCGGCCGGGCCAAGGTGGGCAAGACGCGGCTGGTGCATGCCCTGGCCCGCTGCCTGCTCTGCGCCGAGGACTTCCTGGGCTTTGGGGCCCCAGATACGCCAAGGCCGGTGATCCTGGTGACCGATGACCAGGGCGACGGCGACACTGCCCAGATGCTGCAGCAGCTGGGGATCTGGGATCACCCGTTGCTGCTCTGGTCACGCCGGTTCCGGGCCACGGAGGCCAACCTCGATGCCCTGCTGGCCTGCCTGGCCGCACACCCTGGGGCGGTGGTGATCCTCGATTCGCTGCGCTCGATCACCCGCAGCTGCTGCTTTGGCGAGAACGACCCGGAGATGGGTTCGCTGATCTACGACCTCAAGCACCAGATCACCGATGCCGGCGGCACCTTGCTGCTGATCCACCACTGCAACAAGGCCAACGACACCACCGGCACCGAGGCCCTCTCCGGCCACAACGCCATCGCCGGGGCGGCCAACACGATCCTCACCCTCCACTACCTGGCCAAGGGCAACCGCCTGATCAAGGACTCGCCCCAGCGCCGGCTTGTGCGGGAAGCCCGCTCCGGCCCACCGGCCGATCTGGTGGTGGCGATCGACGGCACCACCGGCACCTTCTCGCGTCTGGGCACCTACGACGACCTGCAGGAGCAACAGGAGCAGGAGAGCGATCTGGATCGCGCCGGCCAGCGGGTGCGCAAGGCCAGCGAGAAGCAGAAGGAGGCCCTGCGTTATCTCCAGGCCCTGCATGCGAGCGGCCTGGCAGGTATTGGTCTCCTGGAGCTGCTGCAGGCGATCGACGCGGCGCCAACGGAGGCACGCCTGAAACGGGATCTGGAGGGTGAAGCGCTGAGCACCTACAACGCGCTCGGCCGTTTCCTCAGCAAGCTCGATGGCCTGGTGACGACCACCCGGGTCGGCACCAGCGGCCAGAGCTACTACCTCCGCTACGGGCTCAGCGATGCCGGCGCAGAGTGGCTGGCGCGTGAGTTCGACTTGTAGGGGTGGATTCTTGCGATTCTTTGAATCCCCTTCCAGCGCAGTCCATTTGCCCCTCTATGGCGGGATGACACTTTGGGGATTCTTTGGATTCTTTGCTGGCGACCCCCTGCCTTCCGTTGCTCCGCCGCAGCTTGATGCGAGTGCTGGAGAGAGAGCTGAATTCTTTGTCTTCTTTCCTCTCCATTGCGCCGCAGGCATTCTGAGCGATTTGCGTGGGTGTGTTCTTCTCACCTTCTTTCCCTTCTTTCAGCGGCGTCGCCCTGATCTCCTGGGTGCCAAAGAATGTCAAAGAATCGAAAGAATGCCCCGGGCCCAGATCCCTTCAGATCCATTGCGCCAGAGGGGAATGCAAAGAATCGAACGAATTTGGTGTATCACGTGAGGTT
>CAMAVE010000037.1 GCA_945861595.1 Synechococcus sp. UW140 | reverse complement strand
GCCTTGGCCTGGGCAGTGCTCAGGTCCTGCTGGGCGACAGCCAGGGCTGTGGTGGCCTGGGCCAGGCTCTCTTCAGCCTCTTTGAGGTCGGCGAGAATCAAATCCCGACGACGCTGGAGAATCCCGCCAAGGAAGCCTGGCAAGAACTTCACCAAAATGGCGATCACAATCGCCAAGTTGATGATATTGGTCTCGAAGAGATCAAGATTGAGGCCAAAACTGCCGTGGGAGGCAAAGACAAGGGCGGTCAAGGACGTCATTGCGCTGCCAGCAAACGGTCAACAATCAGGTCTCCGAGCGTCTTGGCATCGGCCTGAATCTGGCCGAGGGCCCCATCACGCTGGATATCCAATTCGCGGCGGGAGGCTTCCCGGGCCGCATTGGCAGATGCCGTTGCTACGGCCAGGGCCTCACGATAGAGCTCGTCGGATTCCTGCTCAGCCTCAAGGATCAGGGCCTGGGCGGCCTTGCGGGCGTCCTTCAGCTGTTCCTTGAGGTCGGCTTGGAGCCGTTGGACCTGGGCAAGCTTCTGCTTGGCGTCGGCACGGCTCGTAGTGATGTAGCCCTCCCGCTCCTCCACGGTGCGACCAACGGGGCGGAAGAACAGAGCATTGAGAATCAAGGTGAGGAGCACCACCTGAACCGCCATCAGCGGCAGGGTGGCATCGAGGTCAAACAGACCTCCCTCCGTGGCACCTAGCAGAAGCCAGCTGGTCATGAGGCGGGGGTGCGGGCGGATGATCCGACTTGAGGCCGTCACTCCAGACAATCCTCGGCACCAGGAGATCTGGAGCGTCGGGCTTGAAGCGGAGCGGCGGTGGCGTCGCCCTTAGGGGGCGATGGGGGTGGCTGTCGCCCGAAGGGGCGAAGGGGCCGGAAAGCAGAAGGCGAGGGGAAGGGGATCAGGGGAGGATGGCCGGGTCGATCAGGGAACGATCAACGGCGGCGAGCTCCTGCCCCCAATCACCTCCGTTCGCGATCAGGCGAAGGGGTTGGCGAACAGCAGCACCAGGGCGACCACGAGGCCGTAAATGGTGAGAGCTTCCATGAAGGCCAGGGACAGCAGCAGGGTGCCGCGGATCTTGCCTTCGGCTTCAGGCTGACGCGCGATGCCTTCGACAGCGCCGCCGGCAGCGGTGCCCTGACCGATGCCGGGGCCGATGGCGCCCAAGCCGACAGCCAGGCCAGCAGCCAGGACAGACGCAGCGGAGGTGATGGAATCCATGGTGGAACGGGGAGTGTGGGGCGCTGGGATTGCGCGGGACGGACCGGGGACGAAACCCTGCGCTAAGGACATCTCAGTGCTGAGATGGGCCCGATGCAAACCGGACCTGCGCGAAGGGAGTTTGCCAGACCGGCGGACCGGCCTGGCGGGATCAGCAGCTGATCAGTGGTGAGACTCGTGCACCGCTTCGCCGATGTAGTAGGCGGCAAGGGTGGCGAAAATCAGGGCCTGGATGGCGCTGGTGAAAAGGCCCAGCAGCATGGCAGGCAGGGGCACAACAAGTGGCACGAGGAAGGCAAGCACCGCCACAACCAATTCGTCGGCAAGGATGTTACCGAACAAACGAAAAGAGAGGGACAAAGGCTTGGTGAAATCCTCGACGATCTTGAAGGGCACCATGATCGGAGTGGGTTCCACGTAGTACTCGAAGTACCGGAAACCCTTGCGGCTCAAGCCTGCATAGAAGTAGGCGAGCGACACCAAAAGGGCCAGAGCAATCGTGGTGTTGATGTCAGCGGTGGGGGCTCCCAGTTCACCGTGGGGAAGCGAAATCAGCTTCCACGGCACCAGGGCCCCACCCCAATTGCTGACAAATATGAACAAGAAGAGGGTGCCGATGAACGGCAACCAATCGCGGTAGGCCTTCTCGCCAATCTGCTCGCGAGCCAAATCACGGATGTAGTCCCAGAGAAACTCCAGGAGGTTCTGTACACCGCGGGGATCGCGCTCGAGCTTGCGGGTACCGGCAATGACCAGGGCCAGTAGGGCACCGATCACAACCCAAGAGCTCAGGAAAACCTGGCCATGGATCTTGAGATTCCCGAGCTGCCAGTAGAGGTGTTGGCCCACCTCCAGTTCGGCTAGGGGAAGAGCGAGAGGCAAGGGAAGCATCTGGCTGAGAGGTGCGGTGTCGCTAAGGCGACGGGTCGGGAACAACCGGCGGGGCCGGTAGGGGGGCCGGCGAAGCCGGTGGGGGTGGGGCGAACGCTCAGGAGTCGAACAGCGCCTGCAGGATCAGGGCTGGCTTGTAGAGCAGGAAGCCGAGAATGGCCGGCAACAGCTCCAGCTGGGGGAAGCGGGATCCCGCCAGGACCAGCACCGCAGGCACGAGCAATTGGATCTTGCTCACCTTCTTGGAGCCGTTGCCGAGCTTGTTGACACTGCGGGCAAGGAGCCACAGATAAAGCACCCCGGCAAGGGCTCCAACCAACACACTGCCGGCTGTCGGTAGATCAAAGACCAGAGCCGTGACTGCCACCGCCGCAGCGGAGACGATCAAGGTGGCCAGGATCAGGCGCTGCTTGAGCCTCGCGTAGTCCTCCATTCCATTACTGCCGACAGCCGAAACGATCGGAGTGGCCGCGGCCGGGATGGTCGCAGCCGGTAGGGAGGCGCCTCCAGGCGGCTCATCACGGCTCTCCAAACCGAGCTTGACCCCCTGGGAGGGGGCCTCTTCGGAAGGAGAAACGGAGATTGCCTGCAAGGGCACAGAAGCTCTGATAAGCGCGCGGAATCTATCACGCAGCACTGGCGCCAGTCCCAGGGGGCCGCAGCAGCAGCACCCTTTGGCCCAGAAGGGTGCGGGCCGTGGCCAGCAGCTGCGACTCCGACCAGCCCAAGGGGAGCTGGCCGAGGGCCGTATCCGGCCCAGCCGCCTCGAGGGCCTGGAGCAGGGTGAATCCTTCGGCGCTGAGATCCAGGGGCGCCATGTCGGAGTCGAGCAACGCCGTACCCGGCCAACCCCAAAGACAGGGATTGCGCCGACCTTGGGCCGCCAGCAAGGCGTCGTCGGCCTGCCAGTTGGTCTGGGCTAGGGGCCCACGGCTCAGGAAGAACTCGAAATGGCTGATGTCGGGATCGAGTTCCTCGACCAGCTGCCACTGCTGGCGTTGGGGCAGGGCCCGGGCCCGCTCCAGCAGCTCCCCCTTCAGCAAGCGGGCGGGATCCCAAATCTGGGGATTGGAGAAGCCCACAAAGTCCAGATCAACAGACTCAACAAAAGCGAAGAGACTGGCCAGGTTGTAACTGGTCTCCTGGGGGTGGAGATACATGTCGGCGAAGTTGGCATCCGCCGCCGTATCCAGGGCCCAACGTTCCCGTTGATGGCGAGCGAGACGGTTGCTTTCGGGCAACATGTCAAAGAGTTGGCGACCTAGCCGCAGCCCCTCCATCCCCGTGCCCACGGCCAGCAGAGCCAAGGCCCGCTGACTTCGGTGGATTTCCCAACGGCCACCATCGGCATAGAGGAAGAGATGGAGCACCCCCCCTGGCTTGAGCAGGGCCGCCAGGGAGGCCAAACCTGCCTGGGGCTGGCGCAGGTGGTGCAAGACCCCCACCGAATTGATGTAATCAAAGGGGCCTTCGCCGGCCAGGTCCAGCAGGCTGCGCTGCTCGATCCGCACCGCCGAACGCTGGTCGCCGCCGGAGCGTCGCAGCCGCTCCCGGGCCACGGCCAGGGCGCCGGCACTGATATCAACCGCCAGCAGTTCTGATCCGGGGTTGAGATGGGCCAGATAATCGCTGCTAACCCCCGTGCCGCAGCCCGCATCAAGGATTCTCAGGAACTCAGTAGCGGGGCCCCGGGGCGGCAGCGAGCCCGTGCAGAAGGCGAGCGCCGCATCAACACACCATCGCCAGTTGTATCCAGGCGGCGGTCCGTCCTCGAGCGGGTCACCCGGATAGGGAAAACGGTCGTAGAAGGCGCTCACCACGGGAGTGGCGGCATCGGCGGGGACCTGGGTCATCAGCTTGAGGGGCGCAAAGCGGCCTGACCTGGCGAGCTTTTCATGACCCCACCCGGCTGAACAGAGTGGGCCCCCCAGGCTGCAAACATTTGTTCATGGGGACCCTTACGCCCTATCGGCGAGCCGTAACGTGCCGAAACCCGGTTCGCTCTCGTTCATGACCGTGACCGCAAGCAGCGGCAGCAGCAGGGTTGCCCCCCAGCGCTACGACACCCTGCCGCTCTCCAGCGTCCGTCAAGCGGAGCAGCAGGATCGCTTCCCCGATGGGGGGGAACTCGACACCCTCACCACGTTCTTTCAGAGCGGCCAGATGCGGGTGGCCGCCGCTAAGCGGCTCTCAGCCAACGCCGAGGCGATCGTGGCCCGCGCTGGCAACCGCATCTTTGTGGGGGGCACGCCCCTCTCCTATCTGGATGCGCCCCTCACCCCTGCTGCCGCTGACGCCACTCCCCTGGCCACCGACCAGGCCGCCTTCCAACGCTCAGTTCAGACCTTCGCCGGCGGCACACCCAGCCGCGGCAACTTGATCACGCGCCTGCTGGAAGGGGCAGGCGGCGATGCCGATGTGCGCGTCGTGCTGCCTACGGGCTTCAACCCCATCAGCGTCGGGATCTACGGGACCGAGCGGATGAAGAAATCGGTCCGCGACCTGGCCTGGTTCCTGCGCTACGTGGGTTACGCCGTGGTTGCGGGCGATCCCAGCATCCTGGCCGTAAACACCCGCGGCCTGCGGGATGTGCTCGAAAAGGGCTGTTCCCTGGCCGCCACCAACGTGGCCCTACAGGAGATGCGCGCCGCCGCCGCCGACCTGCTCAAGGATCTGCCGGAAGCACGCCAGCTGGTGATCGACAGCTTCAACGTGCTGATCAAGGAACTGGAGGTTCCCACCCCGTCTGCTCTCCAGCGCCTCGGCAGCCCCGAAAACCAGGGCCTGCAGTTGCCGGCGACCTACGCCTTGGCCGCCGAGGGCGCCCAGCGCTTCATCATGCGCAAGGTGCTCACCGGCGCCCAGAAGGCCGAGGTGGTCCGCGCCGCCTATCGCCAGGTGTTTGAGCGCGATATTGCCAAGGGATACTCCCAGGTGGTCTGTCCGGTGGAAGCCACCCAGCTGCGCCAGGGCCAGCTCTCGATGCGGGAGTTCATCAGAGCCCTCGGCCACAGCAAGGAGTACGGCCAGCAGTTCTACGGCCGCTTCTCTAACAGCCGGGCGGTGGAGCTGGCCTTCCGCCACTTCCTCGGCCGGGGCATCAGCTCCCGCGAAGAGTTCACCCGCTACTTCGACATCGTCAGCGCCCAGGGCCTCAAGGGTCTGGTGGATTCGCTGATCAACACGATCGAATACGGCCGGGTGTTTGGCGAGGAGACCGTTCCCTACCTGCGCGACATTGGCGAAGAGGCCCAGGAGAGCGCTGGCTGGGGGTCAAACCGCAAGCTGTTCCGCTTCAGCGCCCCCTTTGAAGGAGCTCCCCAGTACGTCACCCTCTACGCCAGCTACCGGCACCCCTTCGCCGACCAGCACCCCTACGGCGGCGGTAACGATCCCCTAGCGCTCACCTACGGCGCCATCTTCCCCTCCGGCACGGCGTCAGTCGCCACCAGAGCGGCCCCGTTTAGCTACGACAGCCGCAGAATTTTGGTGGGCAATGGCATGCGCCAGCCCGGCCAGATGAACAGCCCCCAATTCCGGGCTTCCAGCCCCCGCAAGGTGGGGCCCAAGGTGGTGCGGTTGCAGCAAATCGCCACCGGCGGCAACTCCTTACCTCGCCGCAGCGGCCAGCCGAGCGTGCGCAACACCGAATCGAGTACCCAGGGGGTGATTCGGGCTGTGTACGTGCAGGTGCTGGGCACCGCCGGCTATGCCGGCGAACAGAACAAGGTGGAGGAGATCAAACTTGAGAACGGCGACATCAGCCTGCGGGAGTTTGTGCGCCAGGTGGCCCGTTCTAAGGCCTTCCGCAGCCGCTACTGGAGCGGTCTCTACATCTGTAAAGCTCTGGAGGTGATGCACCGCCGCCTGCTGGGCCGCCCCACCTTTGGTCGCTGGGAAATCGATTCCTACTTCGATGTGGCCGCCCGTAAGGGCTTCTATGGGGTCGTCGACGCGATGCTCAACAGCAACGAATACGCCACGGCCTTCGGAGAGGACACCGTCCCCTACGAGCGCTTCATCACCCCCTCGGACCTCAACACCCGTCGGGTGCCGACCCTGAAGCGGGAGCTCGAAGCCAGCGCTGTCGCCCTGCTCCCCGCCAGCCGGCCCGATGTGCCCGTGTCCGCCAACTTCCGCTTCAGCGGAGAGCTCACGGCCCGCAACCTGTCCGGCCGCTCGGCTCCGATTCGCGGGGGCTGGATCCTCCAACTGGTCGACGACGACGCCCAGGGGTTCAGCAGCAGCCAGCCGGCGGTGCCCGAGGGGCCCGGCAGCATCAAGGACGACCCGGAACCCAGCCGCCGCTGGAGCGCCCCCCGTTGGCAACCCGGCGGTGGCGTCACCACGTCCTGGCCACCCAAGTCAGACAAGGACTAACCAAGGCCATCGAGGAACTCCTAAGCAGCGCCGACTTTGCCAACAGCTTTGGCGGCAATGGCGTCCCCTAGGGGGAGCCTCGAGACCCAGGCTTTTGGCCTGGGTCTTTTGTTATTGAGCCAAACGGGGCGAAGTTTGCTGAATTGCAAGATGTCTTTACAGGCCAATCAAGCCTGAGGATTGTTGACAATCCCTATCCGGTAACCCTATTCACAATTTCAGCGAAAAGCATTGCGGGCCAAGGACTTTCAGCAATCAGGCAGCCGTGAAGAACTGTTACCAAGGCAGCTGTTGCTCCGACTCCCTAGCGCAGAATGACTCGGCGAACAGCACTGCTGACGCCTCCCTTGGACCCAGGTCATGCAAGCAAAGCTTGCAAGGCCAAAGCCGAGGGTGCCACCCTTACCCACCGGATATCGGTCACCATTCTGGCGACCGCTTGTTTCGAGGCAGAACTGCATGAGCATCGTCTCCAACTCGATCATCAACGCGGACGCCGAAGCCCGCTACCTCAGCCCTGGCGAACTCGACCAGATCAAGTCCTTCGTGAGTGGCGGTCAGCGCCGTTTGCGGGTGGCCCAGGTCTTGAGCGAGAGCCGCGAGCGCATCGTCAAGCAGGCCGGCGGTCAGCTGTTCCAAAAGCGTCCCGATCTGATCTCCCCCGGCGGCAATGCCTACGGTGAGGAGATGACCGCTTCCTGTCTGCGGGACATGGACTACTACCTCCGCCTGGTGACCTACGGGGTCATCGCCGGTGATGTCACCCCGATTGAAGAAATCGGCATCATCGGTGCCCGTGAGATGTACCGCTCCCTCGGCACCCCCCTCGAGGCCATGGCAGAAGCCGTGCGCGAGATGAAGGCTGCGTCCACGAGCCTGCTCACCGGCGCTGATGCCGAAGAAGCCGGCTTCTACTTCGACTACGTCGTCGGCGCCCTCTCCTGAGGCTGCTTCCCTTCACCCCTCCGCCTCTTTTCAAGGTTCCATGCAAGACGCCATCACCAACGTCATCAACCAGGCAGACGTCCAAGGCCTGTACCTCGACACCTCCTCCATGGGGCGTCTTGAGCAGTACTTCGCCAGTGGCGAGCTGCGCGTGCGTGCTGCCACCACCATCAGCGCCAACGCCTCCTCGATCATCAAGGAAGCCGTAGCCAAGTCGCTGCTGTATTCGGACATCACCCGTCCCGGCGGCAACATGTACACCACCCGTCGTTACGCGGCCTGCATCCGCGACCTCGACTACTACCTGCGCTACGCCACCTACGCCATGCTGGCTGGTGACACCTCCATCCTCGATGAGCGGGTGCTCAATGGCCTCAAGGAGACCTACAACTCCCTGGGCGTGCCCATCGGTGCCACCGTGCAATCGATCCAGGCCATGAAGGAAGCCACCGCAGCCCTGGTCGGCCCTGATGCTGGTCGGGAAATGGGTGTCTACTTCGACTACATCAGCTCCGGCCTGGGTAACTGATCCCTGCCAACGGCACACCCTGCGGATCCTTACCCATGCGCCTGTTCAAGATCACAGCCTGCATTCCCAGCCCTGAGAAAACTCGGAGCCAACGGGAGCTGCAGAACACCTTCTTCACCAAGTGGGTGCCTTACGAAAGCTGGTTCGCTGAACAGCAGCGAATCATGAAGCAGGGCGGCAAGATCCTGAAGGTGGAACTGGTCTCCGGTCGCCGCCAAGTCAACGTCGGCAACTGACCGGTTAGCCAGCTGACCGGTCACCAACGCACTGGTCCCCCGCACCCTTGATCCCCCTATCGATCAAGTTTGTGACAGCTGCCCGGCCCCGGCCGGGCTTTTTTTTGTCCCTGGTCCGGCGCCAACGGCCAGCTCCAAGCGTCTGAATGGACTCACCCGTGGATGCAACTGTGGATGCCACCGAAGCCCTAGGGCCCAACCCTGGCCAACGCCGCAACCTTTTGCCCCTTCCGTTTGGAGAGTGGCCGGCCGAAGCCAGGCTGCTGCTGGGCATGGTTGCCCTTTGGAGCCTGGTGGGCCTGCTGGTGCTGGCGTCGGCGAGCTGGTGGGTGGCCTCGCGGGAAATGGGCGATGCCGCCTACTACCTCAAACGCCAGGCCATCTGGCTGGTGGCCAGCTGGGGCCTGCTCTGGCTGGCCATTCGCCTCAACCTGCGGCGCTGGTTGCGGCTGGCGGCCCCGGCCCTACTGATCACGGGCCTGATGGTGGCAGCCACCCTGGTGGCGGGCAGCACTGTCAATGGGTCCAGCCGCTGGTTGGTGGTCGGTCCGATCCAGATCCAGCCCTCGGAGCTGATCAAACCGTTTGTGGTGCTGCAGGGGGCCACCCTGTTCTCCCACTGGAACCGGATTTCCGTCGATCAAAAGCTGCTCTGGCTGGGCGTTTTCGGCGGCATCATCCTGCTGATCCTGAAACAACCCAACCTCAGCACGGCAGCCCTCACGGGCTTGCTGCTCTGGCTGATGGCCCTGGCCTCGGGCATCTCCCTACCGGCGATGCTGGGCACGGCGGTGCTAGGGGGCAGCGTTGGTGTCGGCAGCATCCTGCTGAACACGTACCAGCGCATCCGCGTCACCTCCTTCCTCAACCCCTGGAATGACCCGCAAGGGGATGGCTACCAACTGGTGCAGAGCCTGCTCGCGATCGGCTCGGGCGGCCTCTGGGGTTCGGGGTTTGGCCTCTCCACCCAGAAACTGCAATACCTGCCGATCCAATCCACCGATTTCATCTATGCGGTGTTCGCCGAGGAATTCGGCTTTGTCGGCTCGTTGATGATGCTGCTGTTCCTGCTGCTCTTCGGCCTGGTCGGCCTGCGGGTGGCCCTGTCGTGCCGCAGCAATCAACAACGGCTGGTCGCCATCGGTTGCACCACCTTGCTGTTGGGCCAATCGATTCTCAATATCGCCGTGGCCAGTGGCGCCATGCCCACCACGGGCCTGCCCCTGCCGATGGTGAGCTACGGCGGCAATTCGCTGCTATCGAGCCTGTTAACCGCAGGCCTACTGATCCGCTGCAGCCTGGAAGGGGCAGGACTGGAGGCCCCGAGGCCCTCCAGTCGGCGCCGCCGCAAGGATGCACCGATAGGCTGAGTGGATGAGCCTTTTGCCCGTGGCCGCTTGGGCCAGAGCCAGTGAGGAGCTGCTGCAGAGCTCCCTGGCCGCACCAGGCCCCCTCACCTTGGGCCTGGTGTTTTGCGGTGGCCTGCTCACCAGTCTGGGCCCCTGCTCCCTCTCCCTGCTGCCGGTAACCCTGGCCTACCTGGCTGGCTTCGGCGACCAGGGCGCCAAGGCCTGGCCCCGCAGCCTCAGTTTCGTGGCCGGCATCATCGCCTCGCTCGTGGTGCTTGGCCTGGCCAGCGGCCTCCTCGGGCGCCTCTACGGCCAGATTCCCGGCTTCATCCCCAGCCTGGTGGCCGTGCTGGCCGTGGTCATGGGCCTCAACCTGCTGGGGTTGGTGCGGCTGCCCCTGCCGGCGGGCCCCGATCCGGAGCGCTGGCGGCAGTGGGTGCCGCCAGCGCTAGCGCCCCTAGCCGCTGGTCTGGCCTTTGGCCTGGCGGCCTCCCCCTGCACCACGCCCGTCCTTGCGGTCTTGCTGGGCTGGATTGCCCAGAACGGCCGGCCCCTGGCTGGCGTCGTGCTACTCACCGCCTTTGCCTGCGGCCAGGTGCTGCCCCTGCTCCTGGCGGGCACGGCGGCAGCAAGCTTGCCCCGCCTGCTGGCCCTCAGGGCCCTGGGTCAATGGGTGCCGCCGATCAGTGGCGTGGTGCTGCTGATCACGGGCGCCCTCACCCTGCTGGCCAACTGGATCTAACGCGCAAGCCACCCTGATGTTTGACCTGAAGTCCCTGGAGATCGCCAAGCGCCCATTGGGCCGCCTGCTCGGCGTGATCTCCGACCTGCGGGTGGCCATCGGCCTGCTGCTGGTCATCGCGATCAGCAGTGGTCTCGGCACCCTGGTGCCCCAGAAGGAGCCCAGCGCCCTCTATCACCAGCTCTATGACAACCAGCCCTGGCTGGGCCTGTTCAAGGGCGATGCGGTGCTGCGCCTGCAGCTGGATCATGTGTATTCGAGCGGCTGGTTTCTGGCCCTACTGGCCTGGCTGGGCCTGGCGTTGATCCTGTGCAGCTGGCGGCGCCAATGGCCCGCCCTGCAGGCCTCCCTGCGCTGGATCGACTACCAATCGCCGCGCCAACTGGGCAAGCTCACCCTGGCGGAAACCATTCCCAGCGCCCATCCAGCCACGAGCCTCGGCCAACTGGAACAGCTGCTCAAGGGCCAGGGCTGGACCCTCCAGGTCCAGGCCGATCGCCTGGCGGCCCGGCGCGGGGTGGCGGGCCGGGTGGGGCCCCTGCTGGTGCATGCGGGCCTGGTGGTGTTGATGGTGGGAGCCGCCTGGGGCTCCCTAGCTGGCCACCGCCAGGAACAATTCCTAGCCCCCGGCCGGCAACTGGACCTGCTCGATAGCCGCGGCGACAACCAGATCACGGTGGCCGTGGACCAATTCGAGATCGAACGGGATCCGGCCGGGCGGCCCGAACAATTCCGCTCCGCCCTCACCCTCAAGGGACCCGATGGGGCCACCCTCAAACAGACCGAAATCAGCGTCAACCACCCCCTGCGCTTTCGCGGGATCACCCTTTACCAGGCCGACTGGACCTTGGCGGCGATCGGCGTGCAACTGGGTCGCAGCCCGGTGCTGGAGTTACCCCTACAGACCTTCCCCCAACTGGGCGATCAGATTTGGGGGATCGTCTTGCCAACCCGTCCCGATGGCAGCCAGCCCGTGCTGCTGTCCCTCAGCAGTGAACAGGGTCCTATCACGGTTTTTTCGGCCGAAGCAAAGCAGATTGCCAGCCTGGTGCCGGGCGGCGAGGCGGTGGAGATTGAAGGATTGCCCGTGCGGGTGGACCACGTGCTGGCCGCCAGCGGCATCCTGCTCAAGCGCGATCCGGGTGTGCCCCTGGTCTACGCGGGATTTGGGATCGCCCTGCTGGGAGGCGTGTTGAGCCTGGTGGCGACGCGCCAGCTCTGGGCGATCAGCGACCCGGCCAACGGCCGCCTGCACCTGGGCGGGCTCTGCAACCGCAACCTCACCGCCTTTGCCCGGGAACTTCCCATCCTGATCAGCTCTCTGCAACAGGTCGACCAGGCGAGCTGATACCGATGAGAGCCGGGCCTGCCCTAATCAGGCTCACCTGTGCGGATTGATCCACAAGCAAAAAGGAGCATAACAATACCCGGCAAATGCATTGCTATAACCGACCAAATCTGGCAAAGAATGAACATATGCTGGCCTTGATTACCACCTAAACTTTGGCGGTTCAGCGCCAATCCCTCAACAGGGCTGACGCTGGCCGTGGCTCACCTTGATCACCGTATGCACATTGCCACGGGGATTGAAATCGGCCTCTAACTGTAGCCAGACGGGCGCGCAGGCGGCCACCCAGTCATCCACGATGCGATTGGTCACCTCCTCATGGGAGATGCTGCGATCACGCCAGCTGTTGACATAGAGCTTCAGGGCTTTGAGCTCCATCACCCGGGGGCCGGGCTGATAAATCAGGCGCAGGGTGGCAAAATCCGGATAGCCTGAAAAGGGGCACAGGCAGGTGAATTCCGGAAAGGTGATTGCAATTTCATAGGGCCGCCCCGGCCGGGGATTGTCAAAGCAGATCAGCTGGGCCTCAGCGATGGCCCGTTGGCCGTAGGCGGGGGTCTGGGTGAGGGGCTCGGACGGGTTCAAAACGGCAGGGCAAGGGGGCCAGGAGCCAGGGTCAAGCGACGACTTCCATCGCTGCTGCAGCCACGATAGGGACTGGGCTGGCGCCGCCAGCTCTGCCGCCCCAGGCCACCCCAGCCCGGTCCTGCCAGCCAGCTGGTGACCTAGCCAAGGGCCCTAGAAGCCCATGCTGCCAGGCAAGGCCTGGGCCCCCGAGGGCCCTTCCCCTGGCCGCCGCCGCAGAATTAGGACGGGTGGGGCAAGCGCGGCGAGGGCCCCAGGTGTGGCTCCTTCCACAGATCACCAGCATCGGTGGCCTCCCAGTAGCTATAGCTACATCAGGTGCCAGGCGACTAGCGCCTAATGGACTGGAGCCAGGCCGTTCCTGGGCCCCACGCCCTCCCCTTCCGCTCCTGGCGTTTTGCTGGGAGACTTTCTTCGATTGACCCCCGGATCCATGAAAAAAATCGAGGCCATCATCCGTCCCTTCAAACTGGAGGATGTCAAGCTGGCATTGGTTAACGCCGGCATCGTCGGCATGACCGTGAGCGAAGTTCGGGGTTTTGGTCGCCAGAAGGGCCAGGTCGAGCGCTACCGCGGATCGGAATTCACGGTTGAGTTCCTACAGAAATTGAAACTTGAAGTGGTGGTCGATGACGACCGGGTCGACACCGTGGTCACCGCAATCCAAGATGCGGCCCGCACCGGCGAAATTGGCGACGGCAAGATCTTCATCAGCACCATTGATTCGGTGCTCCGGATTCGTACCGGCGATCGGGACAGCGACGCGATCTGACTCAGGGTCCGGCTCCCTGCCAAGCATCAGGGGCTGGCGAGAGTGTGGGCCACAAGCGCGCGAATCAGGCCCCCATCCAAGCCGCCAGCCCCCTGCACCAACACTGGTGATCGGATCGCTTTTGATGGCTTAGCAGCCACCACGGCGCCAGAACCAGCTCCGGCTGTGGTGTTTGGCTCAGCCCCAGAACGTGGTTCCGGGCCAAGGCTTGGGTTCTGCTCCAGGTCTGGTCTTAGGCAAGGGCCGGATGCTGCGCTTGTGCTTAGGCCGGGGCGCTCACTGACGCCTTCGGCCCCTCGGCCGCTGCCGAGCCAGAGCAGGTACTCGTGGTTGCCTGCCGGTCCGGTGATCGGCGAGGCCACCAGGCCCAGGGCTTGCCAGCCCAAGGCTGCACCGGAGCGGATCACCCCCTCGATCGCATCCAGATGGGCGGCGGGATCGCGAACGACACCGCCTTTGCCCACCCGGGAGCGGCCCACCTCAAACTGGGGCTTGACCAGCAGCAGCGCCTCGCGGGGCCCCGGGGCCAGCAGGGCGCCCAGGGCCGGCAAGACCAGCCCGAGGGAAATGAACGACAGATCGGCCACGGCCAGGTCGGGCCAGGGGTCCTCCGGGCCGTAGAGGTCGTCCGGGCTGAGGTGGCGCAGGTTGGTGCGCTCCCGCAGGACCAGGCGCGGATCGGTACGCAGGCTCCAGGCCGTCTGGCCATAGCCCACATCAATGCCATAGATGCGGCTGGCGCCGTGCTGCAGCAGGCAATCGCTAAAGCCGCCCGTGGAGATGCCGCCATCGAGGCAAACCCGGCCCGAAACTCGAATCGGCAGGGCGTCCAGGGCCGCCACCAACTTCTCGCCACCGCGGGAGACAAAGCGCGGCGGTTGCTCCACCTCCAGGGGCAGGTCCGGGGCGATGTCATGGCCCGGCTTATCGAGCACCTGGTCCGAGCTGCGCACCCGGCCGGCACGAATCAACTGCTGGGCCTGCTGGCGGCTGGCGGCCAGGCCCCGCTCCACCAGCACCAGATCCAAGCGCTGTTTGCGAGCCATGGGCTTGTCAGCCACCTGGCGTCATAAAACCACAAACGAAACCGAACAAAATCCTTTGAGCCGTCGGCCGGCCCAGCAATCGATCGGACAATGGCGTTCCACCTCGGGCGGCCCCGGATGGCGCAAGCAGTTCACCTCACCCCCGAACGAGCATCCTGCCGCCCAAGGGCCGTTCCCCCTGGCCGGTCGGCCGCCCAAGAGCCCGTCGCCCTTAACCCGGTCGCCCCTGACCCGGTCGCCCTTGACAACGTGTTGGAGCTGTTGCGGCCCGGCAGCTTTGTGCGGCTGCTGGACCAGCCCAGTGACCTGCCGCCCTTCCAGCTGATCCACTGCCGTGGCGGCCGCTGCTGGGTGCGGCAACAGGCCTGGGGCCCCTTTGTGCACTGGGAAGTGCCCCATCGCCGCCTGAGCCGACTCGCTTAGGCCGAAAGCCGCCGATCTGGGCGCTCTGGCACAGGGAAGCAGCCGAGCAACCCTGGGCGACTGCAGCCGGAGCCGCAGTAGACGCCTGAGCCATACATTGGATTGTCCGTTGCCAGGCGCTGGCCCTTGATTGAGCGTTACACCCTGCCCGAGATGGGCAGCATCTGGAGCGAGCAGGCCAAGTTCCAGAGCTGGCTCGATGTGGAGATCGCCGCCACCGCGGCCCAGTGCCAACTGGGACGCGTCCCAGCCGAAGCCCTGGCGGAGATCCGCGCCAAGGCCAACTTCACGGTGGAGCGCATCCTCGAGATCGAGGCCGAGGTGCGCCACGACGTGATCGCCTTCCTCACCAACGTCAACGAGTACGTGGGTGATGCGGGCCGCTACATCCACGTGGGCATGACCAGCTCGGATGTGCTCGACACCGGCCTGGCCCTCCAACTCAAGGCCTCCGTGGCCCTGCTGAGGCTCGAACTGGGCAACCTGGCCGAAGCCCTGCGCCTACTGGCCCGGGAGCACAAGGGCACGGTGATGATCGGCCGCTCCCACGCCATCCATGGCGAACCGATCACCTTTGGCTTCAAGGTGGCCGGCTGGCTGGCCGAGGTAGGGCGCAACCAGGAACGGCTCGAGCGCCTGGAGCGGGTGGTGAGCGTGGGCCAGATCAGCGGCGCCATGGGCACCTACGCCAACACCGATCCCCAGGTGGAGGCCATCACCTGCCAGATGCTGGGCCTGGAGCCCGACACCGCCAGCACCCAGGTGATCGGCCGCGATCGCCACGCCGAATACGTCCAGACCCTGGCCCTGGTGGGGGTTGCCCTAGAGCGCATCTCCACCGAAATCCGCAACCTGCAGCGCACCGATGTGCTGGAGGTGGAGGAAAACTTCGCCAAGGGCCAGAAGGGCAGCTCCGCCATGCCCCACAAGCGCAATCCGATCCGCAGCGAACGGATCAGCGGCCTGGCCCGGGTGCTGCGCAGCTACACGATCGCTGCCCTGGAAAACTGCGCCCTCTGGCATGAGCGCGACATCAGCCACAGCTCGGTGGAGCGGATGATGCTGCCCGATTGCTCGGTGACCCTGCACTTCATGCTGCGGGAAACCACCGCCGTGGTCGCTGGCCTGGGGGTCTACCCCGAGAACATGGCCCGCAACATGAACGTCTACGGCGGCGTGGTGTTCAGCCAGCGGGTGCTGCTGGCCCTGGTGGACACCGGCCTGGCCCGGGAAGAGGCCTATCGGATCGTGCAGCGCAATGCCCACAGCGCCTGGAACCGGCCCGGCGGCGATTTCCGCGCCAACTTGGAGGCCGATGCCGATGTCACCAGCCGCCTCAACGCGAGCGACCTAGGCGAGTGCTTCTCCACCGACCTGCACCAGCAGAACCTCGAGGTGATCTGGCAACGGCTGGGGATCTAACAGTGACGGAACAGGCGAGTCCAAAAACGCCTGCTGGTGGCCATGCCCCCCTCTGATGGGATGGCCCCTCGGCCGTTCAGCTTGGTCCTGGGGCTCTTCTGGACCCCCTATGCCGACTGGATCTACACCGTTGTCAGCATCAGCGGCCTGCTGCTGATGGTTTGGCTAGTGCTGAGGCCGCCTAGGCCGCCCGCACCGTAGCCAGGTTGGGGCCAGCCCCGCCGGGGGCCAGGTCGATTGGCTCGCAAACCGGGAAGCGGTTGATCGCCTTGAGGGCCTGGCGAGCATTGGTGCGCAGCTGCTCGCTCACCGCTTCGCAGTAGGGGATCTGGGCCAGCAGGTCGACGGTGCGGCGCATGATCCGAACCACATCACCCTCATCGAGGGAGCTGTTGGCGATCAGGTCGTTCCAGCTCACGCCCTTAGCCCAAGCCTGCACCAGGCCCATCAATTCAGCCTCGTACCAAACGGGCACCACCACCTCGGCCTGCTCCTGCTGACGCAGCAACTCCCGCCGGATACCGCGCAAATCGTGGAGGGCCTCATCGGCGGCCGGCGGCGGCGGATAGCCACTCCAGAGGTCGGGGCGGTTGACCTCGGTGGAAATCGCCTCGAGCACGGCGGCCAGGTCGGCGGGCTCCAGTTCGTCGAGGTGGCCGCTCATCAGGGCCAGGCCGATCCAAAGCTCGTTATCGCCGCGGATCGCCGCCACGGTGCGGCCGATTTCGGTGGGTTCGAGCCCCTCGCTGCCGGCCAAACAGCCAAAGAAACGCAGGATGTCGATCAGGGAGAGGAACGTCTCCCAGTGACGATTGGCGCGGTGATGGAGGATCCGCTGACGCTCCTCGATCTCGATCTCCAGCTCCTCCATGCGTTGGCGTTGCTTGTTGATCTTCTTGCGGTCACCACGCAGGTGGGCCGGGTGCAATTCCAGGGCCAGCTCCAGCTCCCGCACCAGCTGGGCCTGGGCCTGAACCTCGCCGGCCAGGTCGTATTGGGGGGTGGCCATGTCATGGCGGCGGGCCATGTGGGCCACGGCCAGGGCCAGGCCGCCACTGGCCTGGTCGCCATGGCGAATTTCGCCGATGTGGTGCAACACCGGGGTCTGGACCCCCTGCACCTGCAGGCAGCTCAATTCGGCATGGAGGCTCACCACCGCGTGGCAGGGCACCAGGATCCAAACGTTTTCATCGGTGAGGCAGAGCAGCTGGGGAAACTGGCCTGGCCCCTCCAACTTCTCAACGATCACCGCCGGTGTGACCCGGCCCTTGAGCTGGGGGGATTTCAGGCTGAGCAGGGTGCCCTCGCTGGCGAAGCGCAGGGCGAGGGTGAGCTCATGGGCCAGGGTCTCCTCAGCCTGTTGCTGCAGGATCCGCTGAATGCGGCGTTCCTCGCGCAGACGCCCCCGCTGCTTTTCATAGTCCTCAAAGTCGTCCCAGGCCACCTCCTCACCGTTGCCCGTGAGCGCCTCCAGTTGCTGCAGCAGGTCGGCGATGCGGGCCTCGTCTTCGACCAGATCGAGGGTGGCCAGATAGCGACCAAAACTGCGCTCCACCAGTTCTTTGGCCTTGGGCAACTCATTGCGCTGCAGCAGGTTGAGCACCATCCCGTAGCTGGGGGTGAACTGGCTCACCAGGGGATCGGCGGGGCTGGTGGCCAGCTGGCCCGCCTCACGCACCCCCTCAAAACGGCTTTGAACCGTCACCACATAGCCCTGGGTATCGAGGCCCCGGCGGCCCGCCCGGCCAGCCATCTGCAGAAATTCACTCCCCATCAGGGGGCGATGGCCCCGCTCGGTGCGTTTGCTCAGGGCCGAGATCACGGTGCTGCGGGCAGGCATGTTGATGCCGGCCGCCAGGGTTTCGGTGGCGAACACCACCTTGACCAGACCCTGCTGGAACAACTCCTCGATCAGTTCCTTCCAGGCGGGCAGCACGCCGGCATGGTGGGCGGCGATGCCGCGCAGCAGGGCCTCGTCGTGGCCGCCCTCGCGCACGGCCTCGGGGGTGGCCCGCACAAAGGCCTCAAGGCGGGCGCGGATGCGGGCCTGCTCGACCTCGTTCACCAGGCAGATCTTGCCCAGATCGCGCATCGCCTTGTCGCAGCCGCGGCGGCTGAAGATGAAATAGATGGCGGGGAGCATGTCCCGCTCGGCCATCTGGGCCACCACAAAGGCCAGGGGCGGTGGCTCGGGCTGGGGCGGCCGCGGCGACTTGCCCTTGCGGTTGGAGCCCTTCGGTGCCCGCCAGACCTTGCAATTGGGATGCAGGCCGGTGCGCTCGTCGTTGAGCAACGGGTGCAGCCCCTTGGCGCTGCAAAAACTAAAATCGAGGGGCACGGGCCGGAAATCGCTGAGCACCAGGCGGGTGGGGCCATGGACCCGCTCGATCCAATCGGTGAGTTGGCCAGCGTTGGCCACCGTGGCCGAGAGCGCCACCAGCTGCACCGAGGGGGGGCAATGGATGATCGATTCCTCCCAGACGGTGCCCCGCTGGGAATCGTTCATGTAGTGGCACTCATCCAGCACCACGGCCTCCACATCGGCGAGGGGGTCATCGCCCCGCTCGACCTCGGCGTAGAGCATGTTGCGGAAAATTTCCGTCGTCATCACCACGATGCTGGCCTCGCGGTTGACGCTGAAATCGCCGGTCATCAGACCGACATTCTCCACACCGAATTGCTCGCGGAAATCGCGCAGCTTCTGGTTGGAGAGGGCTTTCAGGGGAGTCGTATAAAACACCTTCTGGCCATGGGCCAGGGCCCGGTGGATGGCGTACTCACCCACCAGGGTTTTGCCCGAGCCCGTGGGGGCACTGACCACCACCGATTGGCCCTGGTTGAGGGCATCGATGGCCTCCAACTGGAACGCATCGAGGGGGAACGGAAACAGCTCACCGAGGGGGGGGACGTCCCTGGTGGGAACCTCGCTGGTGGCGCTGCGCATGG
>CAMAVE010000036.1 GCA_945861595.1 Synechococcus sp. UW140 | reverse complement strand
TGAAATCGGCGGCCTTGCCCCCAAAGGCCTGGTGGCATGAACGAGCAGGCCCTCCAGCAACAGATCCGCCTCCAGCTGTCCCGAGGCACGGTGCGCCTCTGGCGCAACAACGTCGGCGCCCTGCGTGATCAGCGCGGCCAGCTGGTTCGCTATGGCCTTTGCCCAGGCAGCAGTGACCTGATCGGTTTGCGCCAGCTCACCATTGGCCCCGAGCACCTCGGCCAAACCCTTGCTGTGTTTACGGCCCTGGAGATCAAGACCTCAACAGGACGGCTCAGCGAGGAGCAGCGCCGTTTTCTGGCCATCGTCCAGCAGCTCGGCGGCATCGCGGGTGTGGCTAGGTCAGTGCAGGACGCCCAGGGTCTGCTGGACCTGGGCGGATAGGGCGTCTGAGACTCAAAGAACGCGGCGGCTGCGGCGGGCCAAGGTTCGCTCCACTTCCTCCACGTTCCACAACAGCGGCGGCCGGCTGACACCCGCCCCGGCGGCCCGGAAATGGTCTCCCGCCTTGAGAATCCCTTCCCTACGCAGCCGAAACAGGGTGCGATCACTGATGCGCAACGCCGTGCAGGCTTCTCGGGTGGAGTGGGAATAGGCCATGGTTCGCCGCAACTCGCCTAGGCAGAAAGCTAGGCGACTCCATAAGCCTCAATCCGCCACATAGGAGTCATTTCTTGAGATGAAAACAACGAAAATACGCATCCTTGGGTTACCTTTTAGTCGCCTGATTGGCCGGCCAATAGGTAACCACTTCCCCCGCAATCATTCTGACGGTCTCCTTTGCGGTAACCCAGCCGCGGCCGCTAAACAGTTCACGGCCAGTGCTGACCTCAGGTTGCTTGGCGCTTGATCAGCTCCCGCACCCGCGCCTCCAGCCGCGGCATCTCAAGCCGGCGCCCATAGGTCTGCAGGTGCACGGTCGGGGAATGTCCCATCAACGCAGCGCTCTCACGCACGTGAAGACCCAGGTCCAGTCCAAGTCGGAGCGCAAAGGCATGACGCAGCCCATAGGAGGTGACCTCCTGCGGAATTGGAATCCGATGCGCCTCCCGATCCCTCAGGCGCTTGAGCTGCTGACCCAACACTTCGCCAGGGGAACGGTGCTGAACAACGCCAGGAGGCAGGCCATGGGCAGCGAAGCGCTCGACGAGCCCGTGGCAGTCAGCGGGCCAGCCCTGGGGAGGCACAGCCGGGATACGCCGCGGCCCGCTGCTGCCCTTGCTGTTGCGCTTGGCGTGGGAGACCACCGCAATGGGGTGTCCCTTGTCAATGAGCAAAACAAGGCCCTTGAGTTCGGCCGGACGCAACCCGAACACCACCAGGCAGTCCCAAGCCACAAGGCTGGCTTCTCCCAACCGTTGGCTGGCCTGAATCCGGTGCCGGAGTTCGGCGATCTCGTCATCACTGAAAGCCCGGACACCCTCAGCAGCAGCCGCAACCTTGCCGTTGCCCCTCAGGGAAGCAAGTGTCTCGGGCCAGGGCCAGGCGGCTTCCTTCCACAGCTGCCGGTAGCGATCGAAAGCCATCTGTCGCGCTCGGCTGTTGGCAGCCCAATGCCGCAGGCTCGCTTCGATCAGATCTTGGTCATGCAGCCAGTTCCGACTGCCAGCCTTCTGGCGCAGCCTCTCTAAGTAGGGAACGTACGTGCGGTGCCAGGTGGAGTCCCCGATGGTCTCCCCCAGCAACCGGTCTTGCAGTCGTCGAATCAGCTTGGCGATCTGGTCTGGATGCAGCCGGCGATGGTCGTCGGCGCCAGGAATGTCGCCTGGATCCGGCCAGCGAAAGCTGCCATCGATGACTGCTTCGAAAATGGCCATGGCTTCTGCCAGAGCCTCGGCGGTCTGATGGGGCCCTGGCGAGGTCTGCAGCGTGATCGAGCGCCTCTTGTTGACGCTGTCGCCTGGCTCGTCATGCCTGGGCGGAAGCTCTGCGCTGACAACCCGCAGCCGGTCGAGGTGCTGCTCGATCACCCAGCCCGAACGACCACCCCGGCTTCGCTTGAAGCTGCGGGAGAGGTCCTTGAGCCAGGAGGGGCTGGCCATTTCACCGGGTGAAATCTGGGTGAAAAATAGTCGGACCTCGACGGTTTTAGGCGGGTTCTCGCCGATTGAGTCGGACCTGCCCCACCCCCAGGAACCACTGCGGCAACAGGGCAGAAAGCCTTGTCACCGCTTGGTTTCTGGTAACGCCCCCTGATGGATTCGAACCATCGACCGGCTGCTTAGAAGGCAGCTGCTCTATCCAGCTGAGCTAAGGGAGCGGGTGACCTGCGGGCAGGCGAAATCATTCTGACAGGCCCATCCCAGAAGCCCCCAGGCCAACACCCTGGGGGCTTCTGGGTTCCCTTAAGGCGAGGGGGCGCCCTGCCCCAAAGCAAAATCCAAGCCCCAGGCAGGCCAGTCCTGGAGATCGGTGCCTAGAGTCGGTCGTTGCAGAGCGTTCTTGTCATGGCGGCCACCCGGCTCAGCGACAGCCAGAAACAGGAGCTCGTGGCTCGCTTCCGGGACGGCGAAGCGTCTGGGAGCCTGGCCGAAGCCTTTGGCTGCAGTGCCAACACGGTCAGCCGGGTGGTGCGCACTGCCCTGGATCCCGAGGAATACGAGGCGTTAAAGCAGCGGCGGGGACGCTCTGCTGTCCAGGTTGCAGCCCCCGCTGAAGCCGCCAAGGCCGAGCCGTCAACCATCCCTGGGGCCCTGACATCGGGATCCTCCGAGCCTGGGATGCCAGAGGAGCCGCCCCAGTTCGGTGATTGGGTGCGCCACCAGGTCGATGGGGTTGGCCAGGCCAGCGCCCCTGTCTCGGAGGCCCCCGGGCCTGGGGCCGATGCCCAGGATCTCCCCGATGGTGACCAGGGCCATGCAGCCCTGGCCATCGACGATGCCGATGACTTTGCCGACGACGCTGGCGATGACAGCGACGAGGAGGGCGACGGGGCCGAAGACGGCGACAGCGTTCTGGGCAGCTACGGGGACCCTCGCGAGGGCGACGGCCAAACCTTTGTGGTCTTGCCCCTGGGCCAAGCGATCAAGGATCGCCCCAGCCTGACGGTGCAGCCCCTGGAGCCCGCCGACCTGCCCGCCAGCGTTTACATGCTGGTGGACAAGACCGTCGAGCTCGACATCAAGCCCCTCAAAGAGCTGCCCGAACTGGGCGCCCTGCCCGATGGCGAAGGGGAGCGCCAGGCCCTAGTTGTCTATGCCAACCCCCGCCAGGCCAAGCGCTACTGCGGCCGCAACCAGCGGGTGATCAAGGTGCCCGATAGCGGCGTGCTGGCGCGCACGGCCCCCTACCTGCTCTCCCAGGGGGTGACCCGCCTGGTGGTGGAAGGGGCCCTCTATTCCCTGCCCGGCAGCTGATCGCCCCGGGGCAGCAACAGGGCGGTGGCACTGCCGCCGCTGATCACGCCGATCACCAGGGCCACGCCCACCAAAAAGCCACTGGGCAGCTCGGGGGTGCGTCCCACCCCCAGGTTGAGGCTCACCCGGGTGTTGAGGTTCTGGGACCCCAGGCACAGCAACAGCAGCAGCAGGGCCCCACCCCCTAGGCAGGTGAGCAGCAGGCGCAGGCGCAGCAACATCAGCTCGGGCCCGGTTGATGCAGCAGAGCGTAGAGCTCCCGGCGGGAGATCCCGGTTTCCAGGGCCAACTGGCGAGCCGCATCACTACTACTCAGGCCTGAGGCCACCCGCTGCTCCAGCTCGCGCCTGAGGCTGGCGTCGTCAGGGCGCGGGATCTCCGATTCCGGAGCACCGCCCAGCACCACGGTGCATTCGCCCAACGGGGCGATCCGGCGGAAATGGTCCAGGGCAGCGCTGACCGTGGGCCCCACCTGCTGCTCGTGGCGTTTGGTCAGTTCCCGGGCCACCTGCAGCGGCCGGTCGCCCAATTCGGCGAGCACATCCTCCAGCAGGTCCACCAGCCGGTGGGGCGCCTCGAACAGCACCAGGGTGCGCTCTTCGCTGGCGAGCTGGCGTAACCGGGCGCGGCGCTGCTGACCCTTGGGCGGCAGGAAGCCCTCAAAACAGAAGCGGCCGCTGGGCAGGCCGCTGCTCACCAGGGCCGTGGTCACCGCGCAGGGGCCGGGAATGCAGATCACGGTGCGGCCGGCGGCCCGGGCGGCGGCCACCAGGGCCTCGCCCGGATCGGAGATGCCTGGCAAACCCGCATCGCTGATCACCGCCACCGCTTCACCGGCCTCGAGGGCCTCCAGCAACTGGGGGATGCGGCCGAGTTGGTTGTGCTGGTGGAAGCTCACCAGCTTGCTTTTGATGCCCAAGCCCGCCAGCAATAGGCCGCTGCGCCGGGTGTCCTCACAGGCGATGCGGCTGGCCCCCTCCAACACCTTGCGGGCCCGGGGCGACAGGTCGCCGGTGTTGCCGATCGGCGTGCCCACCAGGTAGAGCACGCCTGCGGCCGGTTCCTCGCCCTGCATCACAATGCCCGTTTGCCGGTTCCATGATGGCGCTCGCCCCCCCAGCCGCCGGCTCGATGGAGCCCCAGGCCTGGCTGCCCGAGGGCATTGGCGAAGCGGCCCTGCTGGCCGAGCTGCGGCGCCTCAGCTGGGGAGCGGCGGCGATCCTGCGGGCCTATGGGCGCGGCGAACAGCCCCCCTACGGCTTTGCGCCGATGCTGAGCGTGGAGGAAGGCGGCGAGGGACCAGTGTCTGCAGCCGATCTAGCCGTCAACCAATGGCTGCTCGAAGGCCTGGCCCAGGCCTTCCCGGCGGCCCCCTGGGCCCTGCTCAGTGAGGAAACCGCCAAGCAGCAGCTCACCGAGGGCCTGCCCCTGGAGGCCGAGTGGCTCTGGATCCTCGATCCCCTCGATGGCACCAAGGATTTCCTCCAGGGCACGGGCGAGTACGCCGTGCACCTGGCCCTGGTGCGCGGCCAGGAGGTGGTGCTGGGCGTGGTGCTGCTGCCCGAACCGGAAGAGCTCTGGTTTGGCCTGCTGGGGGGCGGGGCGCCGCGGGCCTGGCGTGAAAACCGGGGGGGGGAGCGCTTCGCGCCATCCCTCAGCTCCCGCAGCCGGCTCCCGGAGCTGGTGCTTGTAGCCAGCCGCAACCACCGCGACCAACGCCTCGAAGCCCTGGTAGCCGATCTGGCCCTGGGCGATAGCCGGGCGATCGGCAGCGTCGGCGGCAAGGTGGCCACGATCCTGCGGGGCGAGGCCGACCTCTACCTCTCCCTCTCGGGCCGCAGCGCCCCCAAGGACTGGGACATGGCCGCCCCCGAAGCGGTGTTGCGGGCCGCGGGCGGCTCCTTCAGCCACGCCGATGGCAGGCCCCTCACCTACAACACGGGCGACGTGCGCCAGGCCGGCTGCCTCATCGCCAGCCACGGCCCCAACCACCAGGAGCTCTGCGCCCGCAGCGCCGCCGCCCTGGCGCGGATCGATCCTGGCTTTGCCCTTTAAGCACTGGCAGCCGCCCTGGACCAGGCAAGGGGAGCCGGGCTAAGCGGCGCGCCTTGATTGGCGGCAAAGATCGGCACCGCGGAGCACCGCCAGGGCTCACCCAGCAAAAAGCCGGCCCCTAGGGCCGGCCCGTTGCGAGGGACGATCGCGTCCCTCGCCGATCGCTGAATCAAGCAAGCGTCACTCGACGCCGGGCTCCTGTTGGGGCACGCCGCGCAGGCTGAGGTTGATGCGGCCACGGTTGTCGATTTCGCGCACCCGCACGGTGACGACATCGCCCACCTTGACCACGTCTTCCACCTTCTCAACCCGGGCTTCAGAGAGCTGGGAGATGTGGATCATGCCTTCCTTGCCGGGCAGGATTTCCACAAACGCACCGATCGGAATCACCCGGGTGATGGCACCGGTGAAGGTTTCGCCCTCGCTGACGCGGCGGGTGAGGCCTTCGATGATGCGCTGGGCTTCCTCCGCTGCGGCGCCGTCGTGACTGGCGATCGTGACGATGCCGCCATCCTCAATGTCGATCTTGGTGTTGGTGCGCTCGGTGATGCCTTTAATCGTGCGGCCGCCGGGGCCGATCACGGTACCGATCAGTTCCGGATCGATGCGGAAGCTGAGCAGGCGGGGGGCATGGGGGGAGAGGCCATCGCGGGGCTTCTCAATCGCCTCGAGCATCTTCTCGAGGATGTGCAGCCGGGCCGGGCGGGCCTGGTTCACGGCTTCCGCCACGGTCTTCATGGCCAGACCCGTGATCTTCATGTCCATCTGCAGGGCGGTGATGCCCTTCTCGGTGCCAGCCACCTTGAAGTCCATGTCGCCGAGGAAATCCTCGATGCCCTGGATGTCGGTGAGGATGCGCACCTCATCGCCTTCCTTGATCAGGCCCATGGCGGCGCCACTCACGGGCGCCTTCAGGGGCACGCCGGCATCCATCAGGGCCAGGGTGCTACCGCACACCGAGCCCATGGAGGTGGAGCCATTGGAGCTCAGGCACTCCGACACGACCCGCAGCACGTAGGGGAAGCTTTCCTTGCTGGGCAGCACGGGGATGATCGCCCGCTCGGCCAGGGCGCCGTGGCCGATTTCGCGGCGGCCGGGGGAGCGCATCGGCCGGGTTTCGCCCACCGAATAGGGGGGGAAGTTGTAGTGGTGCAGATACGACTTCTCGGTGGAGGGGTTGAGGTCGTCCAGCTCCTGGGCATCGCTCGGGGTGCCGAGGGTGGCGCAGGAGAGCACCTGGGTGAGGCCGCGCTGGAACAGGGCCGAACCATGGACGCGCTTGGGCAGAACCCCAGCCGCAGCGCTGATCGGACGCACTTCATCGAGGTTGCGGCCATCGACCCGCTTGCCCTCCTTGATGATCTGCTCACGCATGAGCTTCTTGGTGAGGCTCTTGTAGCTGGTCCCCAGCAGCTTGCTGTTACCGCCCACGGCCTGCTTGATGGCGTCGTCGTCCTTAAGGGCGGCAATGGTCACGCCCACCGCGGCCTTGATCGCATCGAGCTTCTCGTCGCGCTCGGCCTTGGTTTGGCTGAATTGCTTGAGCACCTCGCCAATGCCCTTGGCACATTCCTTCTCAAGGAAGGTGGGCAAGAGGGGATCTTCGGTTTTGGCCTCGGGCAGCACCTGCTCGATGCCCAGGTCCTTGAGGAGGGCCTGTTGGGCCTTGATCAATTCGCCCACGGCCTCGAGGCCGAAGTCGATCGCCTCAATCACGTCCTGCTCGGGCAGCTGGTTGGCCCCGGCCTCCACCATCACCACCCCATCGGGGGTACCGGCCACCACCAGATCGAGCTCACTGCGCTCGATCTCCCGGTAGCTGGGGTTAAGGATGAAGTCGTCGCCTAGCAGGCCGACCCGCACGGCGGCCATCGGGCCGGCAAAGGGGAGCTTGGCCAGCAGGCAGGCGATCGAGGCGCCGGTGACGGCGAGCACGTCGGGCGGGACCCGCTCATCGAGGGAGAGCACGGTGGCGACCACCTGGATGTCGTCCCGCAGCCAGGCGGGGAACAGGGGCCGCAGGGGGCGGTCGATCAGGCGGGTGGTGAGAATCGCCCGTTCAGGGGGACGGCCTTCGCGGCGGAAGAAGCTGCCCGGGATGCGACCAGCGGCGTAGAGACGCTCCTCGTAGTCGCAGGTGAGGGGCAGGAAATCAATGCCCTCGCGCCCCTTGGAGCGGGTGGCGGTCACCAGGACCGACGTATCACCGCTTTCGACCAACACCGAACCCCCAGCCTGGGGGGCGAAACGACCGGTGGTCAGCCGGATCTCCCGACCATCGAAGGAGATCGACTGAGTTTGTCCTTGCACTTGACCTTATGTCCGCTTTGGTGTCACCAACCATTGTCGCATCCGGGCTTCCTGACCGTTGCCACGGCCAGGCAGGGCTTGGCCCCGTTGGCGCTTGGGGCTAAGCGGCAAAAAAGCCCAACCAGGGCCCACAGGCGGCCTGATTAGGCTCCTGGGTGGCAGGCACCCAGGGTGATGGGATGGCAACGGCGCGGGCGCCGCCCGGGGCCACCTACCAGCTGGACTTGACGACGCCGGGGAGTTCACCCTTGTGGGCGCGCTCGCGGAATTGGTTGCGGCACAGGCCGAAATCGCGGTACACACCGCGGGGCTTCCCGGTGGCCCAGCAACGGTTGCGCAGGCGGGTGGGAGCGCTGTTGCGGGGCAGGCCCTGGATCTGGCGATGGATATCGAGGCGCTCCATCGGATCGGCCGCCGCTTCGAAGGCGGTCATCAGGGCGGCGCGCTTGGCCGCGAAACGATCCACCATCTTCTGGCGCTTCACGTTGCGCGCAATCATCGACTTCTTCGCCATGCGGCTGGTGCCCTGAGTCCTTTGGGAGTCGAGCCTACCTCCTCACCGGGCCGCCCCGGACAGCGGCTGCCTCGATTGCGGCGGCAGGCCCTGGCCTCAATGGCCCAGCAGTTGCTGCACGGCGGGCAGCTGGCTGGTGTCCTTGACGATCAGCACCACGCTCAGGCCCACCAGCAGCACAAAGCCCGACTGCATAAAGGCCAGCTGGAAGCGCTCCGGCAGGGGCCGGCCCCGCAGACCCTCGATCAGCAGCAGCAGGAACTGGCCGCCATCGAGCAGGGGCAGGGGCAGGGCATTGAGCACGGCCAGGTTGATCGAGATCAGGGCCGTGAACAGGTAGAGGCTGCTGCCGCCCTGGTGGGCGAGCGATGCCCCCATCTGCACGATCTTGACCGGACCCGACACCTGGCTGGCGGTCTCGCCGAAATGGGTCACGAGGCTGACGAAGCCGCCGATGGTGCGTTCGGTGAGGGCAGCGGTGTCGCTACTGGCCTGGCGGATCACCTCCAGGGGGCTTTTGGCGGGGCGGTAGGCCTGGTTGCCGAAGGGTTGGAGCTGGGCGCCGATCTTGCCAATGCCATCGACGCCGGCGGGGGTGAGGCTGAGGCTGCGGCGACTGCCATTGCGCTCGGCCTCGAGCTGGAGGGTGTGGTCGGGGGATCCCTTGATGCGGCTCACCAAATCGGCCACGGCAGCCTGGCCGCCGGCCACCGGTTGGCCCCCGATGCTGATGATGCGATCGCCCGCCACCAGGCCGGCGGCGGCGGCGGCCTGGCCTGGCGCCACGCCGGCCACCAGCACGCCCGGGCTGGCGGCATAGCCGGCGGGGATGCCCACAAACGCCCCTTGGGCTAGCAACACGGTCCAGGCCAACAGCAGGTTGGCGAGCACGCCGGCGGCGATCACCAGGGCCCGTTGGTGCAGAGGGCGATTGCGCAGCAGATTGGGGTCGTCCGCCGGGATGGGACTGTCCTCGTCGTCGTCGGGGAAGGACACAAAGCCGCCCAGGGGGATGGCCCGCAGGGCAAATTGCACACCCCGGCGGCGCCGCTCCAGCAGCACCGGTCCGAAGCCCACAGAGAAGCCACTGACGCGGATGCCCTGCCAAGTGGCGGCAAAGAAATGGCCGGCCTCGTGGACCACGATCAGGCCAGCCAGGATCGCCAGTGCGGTGAGCACACCCATTCAGGTCGGATCCCTTGTGTGACGCCATTGTGACGGTTGGTCCCCGGCACCGAGGGGCGGTCCTCCGGTCGAGGGGGCCCGACCCGGCCCTGGGCTCAGGGGGGATTCCCACGCCCTAGGAGCCAACCCAAGGGGCTTGCCACCACCACCACCGACCACCGCAGCCTTCTTGCTCAGGCCGGCGTGAGCGCTTCGGCGCCGAAGTAGGGCACCAGGGCCGCCGGCAGGACGACGCTGCCATCGGGCCGCTGGCCCGTTTCCAGTAGGGCCGCCATCGTGCGCCCCACAGCCAGGCCACTGCCATTGAGGGTGTGCACCAGCTGGGTGCCCTTGGTTTCCTTGAAGCGAATCGAGGCCCGCCGCGCCTGGAAGTCGCCGCAGACGCTGCAGCTGGAGATCTCCCGGTAGGCGCCGGCCCCCGGCAGCCACACCTCCAGGTCGTAGGTGCGGCTGGCCGAGAAGCCCAGATCGCCCGTGCAGAGCTCGATCTTGCGGTAGGGCAGCTCCAGGGCTTCCAGCACCGCCTCGGCATCAGCGGTGATCTGCTGGTGGGCCGCCGCCGACTCCTCAGGGCGCACGAACCAATACAACTCCACCTTGTTGAACTGGTGCAGACGGATCAGGCCGCGGGTGTCGCGGCCGTAGGAGCCGGCCTCGCGGCGGAAGCAGGGTGTGTAGGCGGCGTATTTGAGCGGCAGCTGGTCAGCCGGCAGCACCTCATCGCGGTGCAGGGAGGTCACCGGCACCTCGGCGGTGGGGGTGAGCCAGAGGTCGTCCTCGGCGCAGCGGAAGCTCTCCTCGGCGAACTTGGGCAGCTGGCCCGAACCCAGCAGGCTGGCGCTGTTCACCAAGATCGGCGGCATGACCTCGGTGTAGCCGTTGCGGGCGTGCAGATCGAGCATGAAGCTGATCAGGGCCCTCTCCAGGCGGGCCCCCTGGCCCAGCAGGGTGATGAAGCGGCTCTGGGCGATCCGCACCGAGCGCTCGGTTTCAAACAGGCCCAGCCGTTCGCCGATCTGCCAGTGCTCCAGTAGGCCGTCCTCCTGGCGGGGGATGCCCCAGCGCTTGATCTCAACGTTGTCGGCTTCGCTAGTGCCATCCGGGGTTTCGGCGGAAGGCAGGTTGGGCAGGCTCAGCAAGTACTCGCGCAGGCGCAGGGTGAGGGCCTTTTCTTCCTCCTCCAGCACCGCCACCTGCTGCTTGAGCCGGTTGCCCTGCTCGCGCAGCTCCTTCACCTCGGCTCCGCCCGGATCGGCGCCGGCCTGAATGCGCAGGCCCACCTCCTTACCAACCCGGTTGCCCTCGGCTTGGAGATTGCTGCGCTGCTCTTCGAGGTTGCGTTGGTGCTGGGCAATCAATTGGGGGCCGGCCAGGTCCACCGCCATGCCGCGCCGGCCCAGCTGCTGGCTGATCAGCTCAGGGGTATCGCGCAGCAGACGCTGATCGAGCACGGGCCTCGGGGCAGGGAAGTCGCAGCCTAAGGGCCGCCCCTGGGCCCGCCATCAGCCCCAAGAGGGTCGGCGAACCGCTCTGGGCCCAAACCAAATTTGTTGGCCCAGGGTCAATCCGCCGGGTTTAAACGGAATCCCCTAGCCCGGGCAGCTCAGCGCAGCCGTTCAGAGAACCTGAACAACTTCGTCGACTTCGGGGATGGCTTCGCGCAGCTTGCGCTCGATACCCATCTTCAGGGTCATGGTGCTGCTGGGGCAGGAGCCGCAGGCGCCCTGGAGCCGCACCTTGACGATCGGGCCATCGATTTCCACCACTTCAACGTTGCCGCCATCGGCCATCAGGTAGGGGCGCAGCTCATCGAGGGCCCGCTCGACGTTGGCCAGGGTGAGGGCGCGGGGGTCGAGCTCGCCTTCGGCATCAGCGGCGGCCACCGGGGCTGGGTCGACTTGAGCTGGGTCGACTGGGGCTGTGTCGACTGGAGCGGTATCGGTGCTCATCGGCCTGGGGTCGGACTGCTTCGAGCTTAGGAAGGCGGCCCAAGGGCCTGGCTACCCCTGACGGGAAGCGGCAGGCCATCCCAGCGATCCAAGGCCGCAGGGCCTGGACCCCATCGGCGCCAGGGGAAGCCCCAGGCCCTCCTTAGGATCCGAGCACTTGCGGCGGTCCACCGGGCCCGCCGGCCCGCAGCCTGTCCATGACCGACGTTCCCGTTCAGCGGATCCGCAATTTCTGCATCATTGCCCACATCGACCATGGCAAATCGACCCTGGCCGATCGCTTGCTGCAGACCACCGGCACGGTGGCGGCCAGGGACATGCAGGAGCAGTTCCTCGACAACATGGACCTGGAGCGGGAGCGCGGCATCACGATCAAACTCCAGGCAGCCCGGATGGAATACAAGGCCGCCGATGGTGAGCTGTATATCCTCAACCTGATTGATACCCCCGGCCACGTCGATTTCTCCTACGAGGTGAGCCGCTCGCTGCAGGCCTGCGAAGGGGCCCTACTGGTTGTGGATGCCAGCCAGGGGGTGGAAGCCCAGACCCTGGCCAATGTGTATCTAGCCCTGGAAAATGATCTTGAGATCATTCCGGTGCTCAACAAGATTGACCTGCCCGGCGCCGATCCCGAACGGATCGCCGCCGAGATCGAAGCGATCATTGGCCTCGATACCACTAACGCCATCACCTGTTCCGCCAAAACAGGGATGGGCGTGGCGGCAATCCTGCAGGCCGTGGTCGATCGGGTGCCGCCGCCGCCGGATCGGATCGAGGAACCTCTCAAGGCCCTGATTTTCGATTCCTACTACGACCCGTATCGGGGCGTGATTGTGTATTTCCGGGTGATCAGTGGCGCCATTGCCCGCAAAGACAAAGTGTTGCTGATGGCCAGCGGCAAAACGTACGAACTCGATGAGGTGGGGGTGATGGCGCCAGACCAGCGCCAGGTGGACTCGCTCCATGCCGGCGAGGTGGGCTATCTGTCGGCCTCGATCAAGGCCGTGGCCGATGCCCGCGTTGGCGACACAATCACCCTGCTGGCCAACCCGGCAACAGAGGCGCTGCCGGGCTACACCGAGGCCAAGCCGATGGTGTTCTGCGGTCTCTTCCCCACCGACGCCGACCAATACCCGGACCTGCGCGAGGCCCTCGACAAGCTGCAGCTCTCCGATGCGGCGCTCAAGTATGAGCCGGAAACCAGTAGCGCCATGGGCTTTGGCTTCCGCTGCGGCTTCCTGGGCCTGCTGCACATGGAGATCGTGCAGGAACGACTGGAACGGGAATACGACCTGGACCTAATCGTCACGGCACCGTCGGTGGTGTATCAGGTGAACCTGATCGATGGCAGCGTCATGCTGGTGGACAACCCGGCCACCTTGCCCGATCCCCAGAAGCGCGAATCGATCGAAGAGCCCTACGTGAAGCTGGAGATTTACACGCCTAACACCTACAACGGCGCCCTAATGGAGCTGTGCCAGGAGCGACGCGGCGAGTTTATCGACATGAAATACATCACCACCGACCGGGTAACCCTCCATTACGAAATGCCCCTGGCCGAGGTAGTCACCGACTTTTTCGACCAGATGAAGAGCCGCACCAAGGGCTACGCCTCGATGGAATACAGCCTAATCGGCTATCGCAAGAACGAACTGGTGCGCCTCGATGTGCTTATTAACGCTGAAAAAGCCGATCCCCTCACCACGATCGTGCACCGGGACAAGGCCTACAACGTGGGCAAGGGTCTGGTGGAAAAGCTGAAGGAACTAATCCCCCGCCAACAGTTCAAAATTCCCATCCAAGCTTCAATTGGTAGCCGCATTATCGCCAGCGAAAGCATCAGCGCCATACGCAAAGACGTGCTGGCTAAATGCTATGGCGGCGACATTTCTCGCAAGAAAAAACTACTGCAGAAACAGGCTAAGGGTAAAAAGCGTATGAAGGCCATGGGCAAGGTGGATGTGCCCCAGGAGGCCTTCATGGCCGTGCTCAAACTCAACCAATAGGGCCCCTGGGGCTGGGTCCCGGGCTGGTTCACCGGTGTTGGCGCTCCGATCTCCGCCAGGAGGAAAGGTCCGCCTGTCTGGATTTGCGCATCAGGGGGCCCCGCCCCCGGGGCGATCGGGGCCTGAGCCGGGAACCCTCCGTCTCCCCACCTTGGAGGGTTGCCAATGGGATTGGAACGCATGGGCCGCTGGAGCGGGCGGCAACAGGACCAGACCGCCTTCGTGTTGCCCCTGGCCCTGCTGGCCGGCCTGGTGCTCTCGGCCAGCAGCCTGTCCCTGATGGGCGTGGCCCTGGCCTCCCACCAGGCCCAGGCCTCCGAGCATCGCCGCCGCCTGGCCGATGACGGCCTGCGCGACCTGGCCCAACTGCTAGCCCAACAGCTGGTGGGCCAGCGCCCCGAAACGCTCAACCCCGCCAGCCTCGGCCCAGACCTGCTGGCCCTGGCCCTGCCGCCCGGCTGGCAGCTCGGCGGCCTGCAATGGCAGCCCAGCGAGCCAGCGGACCCGGGCCTGGTCGCCCTGCAGGTGACGATCAAGGGCCGCGGCGGCGAACAGCGCCAGGGTGTTGTGCGGTTTGAGCGGTCGCTAGCGGATGGGCTGATCCGGGCCCTGCACCAGGAGGGGGCGTGAACCTGGTGGAAGTGATGCTGGCAGGAGTGCTGTTCAGCCTCGCCAGTGCGGGCTCCCTACAGGTAATGGCCGGCATCGGGCGAAGCCTGCAGGGGGGCGCCCAAGCTGGGGCGGCGGCAGCCCAGCTGGAGGCGGAACTGCGCCGCAGCCAGGCCCTAGTGGTGGCGGGGGCCCAGCAACAGCAAGCCACCGACCTGGCCTGTGACCAGCCGGAACTGCTGCTCAGCCGCCTGTTGACGGACCCCGCCCCCGGGGAAGGCAACGCCCCAGCGCCGAGCGCGGCGACCCCTGCCCCCCTGGTCCGCCAGGTGAGCGTGATGGCCCCAGGGCTGGTGCGCTTGCAGCTGACGGCGGCGGCGGGGCGCTGGCAACGGCAACGACTGTTCAGCGCCGCTGCCTATGGCCTCTGTCCGTCGGCGACAAGGCCGCTGGGATGACCCTGGCCGAACAGCTAGTGGTGGTGGCCCTGCTGGGCGGCCTGGGCGGCTGGGGCCTGGCCTTGGGCCACGAAAAACGGCAACGCCAAAAGGTGGAGGCCGTGGCCGGCGAGCTCCTGGCCGGCATCCAGCTGGCCCGGGCCGAGGCGGAACGGCGCCAGCTGGCCTGTGGCCTCAGCCTGGATCGGGGGGGCTGGCAGGAGCCGGCCAATGGCAGCCTGCCGGCTTGTGCCACGGGCCTGAAACGGTTCGGCGACGCCGTCACCCTGGCCCACAGCTTCCCCGCCACCCTGCGCTTCAGCGCCAACGGGCTGGTGATCGATGGCGGCCTGGTGGTGCTGAGCCAGTCCGGCACGCAACTGCGCCGCTGCCTGGTGATGGCCCTGCCCCTGGGGCTGGTGCGCCTGGGTCGCTACGACGCCGATCCCGCTGGCCCCCTGAGTGCAACCCTTTGCCAGGCGGAGCGATGACCAACCAGGTGGCCGTTCTCCTTGCCCATTGCAAGCCAAGCCCGGGCAAGCCGCTCCCAAAGAGGACAACCAGCCAGGGGCTCCCGACGCCCTTGAAAGAGGCCAGCTGGCGATCAGCCCTGAACAACGATTCGCCTGGCGGATTCACCTTGGTGGAACTGCTGGTGGCCCTGGGCCTGGGGGTGCTGGTGGCGGCCTGGATCATGGAGGCCCTGCTCGCCCATGGCTCCCTCAGCGCCAAATTGGCGGATCGGTTGCACCATCGGGAGTTCGAACGCCGGGCCCGCCGCCTGATCGAAGACGACCGCCGCCTGGCCAGCCGGGCGACGAGCCAGCCGGGCGCCCAAGCGCCAGCCTGCAACCTGGCCGGCCGCCAACCGTTGCTGCATCTCGAGTTGCCCAATGGCAAACCTGCGATCACCTGGAGCCTGGGGGCAGCGCCCTCCGCCATCTGGCGGGGCCAGGTGTTGATGCGCTGCGGACCGGCCTACGGCCTCGATGGCCAGCCCAACCTCCAGGGCAGTTGGCAAAACCGGGTGGTGCTCGATCGGGCGGAGGGGTTTGCGATACCGATCTAAGCCACTTTGAATCAACCCGCCGCAATGGCTCCATCTGGCTGGCGGCCCAGGTCAAGAGGCCATGCCTGACTCACATCATCCATTCGAGCCGGCGGCCCCTGGGGGACGCCTGACCCTGACCCGTGCCACAGCCAACGCATCGAGTCCTGCCCATTGGCCGGCCCAACGATCGCAATCCCCCCTGATGAAGGCGCCAAGAGCAGGAACCCAGCAGCGCCGAATCGGGACCAGCCTTCAAGGCCGCATCGGACGCCCCAAGGGCGATGCTCTTGGGATAGTGATCAACAGGCCACTCTTTCTCGCGAAGACCCCTCGCGAAACCCACAAACCCATTAGGGGCCAGACAAGATCTAATGATCAGGCAAGAGAGCCCTTCAAAAGGCAAAGACCCGGGTACGCGCTCTCTGGTTAGTAGCGGTCAGCGTCGACGCCCAGGGGCTATCGCGATCAGTGGTTCCGGTGGTGATCGTGATCGAATAGGTCAAGGTGTGTCGCTCGTCAGCATTAACACCAAGGTTGCTCAACGTTGTATTGGGGCTTGCCACAGATTCAACATTTGCAGCAGCAGCAGTTAGGGCTCCCGATCCAAAGGCCAGATTTCCATTGGCGGGATTAACGGCAGTCGTTGCCGTTGTGAAGGGCGGCCCAAACCGAAACAAATTGGGGCTATCGGCTGTTCCGTAATAGGTAACATCAGCATTGGCGATCGCAGCCCCATTGGCCGCATGGGGATGGGAAATCTGAAGCGAGTAAGCAACGTTCCGACCATTAACAACGGGGCAATTGGCATTGCACACGGTGATCGTTTCGCCCTCAGCGAGCTCGCCCTCGAGCAGGAAGGTGATTCTTGCCATCTGATTGCGAAGAGCCGCCAGCTCGTAGGTTTTAATGCTGCTCCTCGATTGCGACAGCGACATCGAAAGAGCCGCGTTAAACAATATCAAGGTAATTGCCGAATAAAGAATAAGCTCTACCAGGCTAAAGCCATTGGCCATAATAGAGCCGGATCGCCGCTGGGAGCGGCCTAGAAATTTAGATTGCATGGCAGTCATCCGGTCCATAATTTAGAAGCGATCAAAGGAGTCATCGGCGCAGCCATCACCAACCTCATCTGCATTATTACTGCCAATGCGGAATAGGGCGATCGAATCAGAAGTGCGCACACAACGCAACAGGTCAGGACCATCCGGTACATCCAGCAAAATCCTGATATCATTGCTAACCAATTGGACGCCATTGTTGCTCACTTGAATAACATTGCCGCGCTGGGTGAATTGGAGAAAAGGACTGGCCCAAATCGTCACAGTCTTGCCACCCACTGAGTCGGGAAGGTTGAAGTCGGCCTGCGCTGAGCATTGAGCTGGCGCAACGGTGAAAACCCGATCACCACTACTAAAAGACACCGCGGTAGGATTAGCTGCGGCAGCTTCATTTGGATTAAATTGGATAGTACAAAAAGCGCCCGCCTGCCCCGTGTTATGAATCTTTTGCAGCCAAGCAACCAACTCCAGCGCCACGGAATTAGCCTGGGAGCGATTCAGGGAATGGTCTGAAGAGGTTATGGAGATAGCTGCGATCACACCAATAATTGCAACGGCAGCGATCACCTCCAGCAAACTAAAGCCGTTCAGCAGGGAATTTGCCGCGAAAACATTTTTGTTTTTCATGGGCACCACAATGCAACGGGTGGAATCAGATAAAAGCCTCGATTGAGAGTTCGATTACCATAGGGAGTTTCAATTGTCCTCGAGAACATCGTTTTAAAGCGATGAATCTCTTTCGAGTCCATTTCAATCACCCTTATTGTCACGTTATTGACGATTGGCCTGCCGGAAAGGGTGTTGTTGATATAAGTATTAAGGCTTCTTGTGACCGGATCTCGATCGGCTTGGTGCTGTGAGTCAACCCTGCATGCATTTTGAAATGCTTGCAAATTAGCCTGTGGTGGATTATAGAAGGCGACTCGATTAAGAGGCGTTACTCCGTTACAAGTTGAGTTGACAGCTCCTCCATTAACACACCAATTGTAATTCGCAACCGCTTCGCGCGTAACATCAAGAGCAAGATGGATATCCCTATCGGCTTGATCAATTTGATTGGAGAACACAATGGCTCGCCTGCTAACATCGAAGAGGGACGCAATTTGGGCCAGCACAATCGCGGTCAAAGCCGCCGCGACAATCGGCTCAATCAGGCTGAATCCAAGGTCAGGCAATAGGCCAGCCCGAATAGCCTTGCCATAAGAGTAGCTTCGTTGCCGCTCAAAAAATACCATGGCGGCTATTGATTAGTCTTAAAGATGCCTGCTTGCGAAATACTTCTTGCCATCCATTCTGGCTTGAAATTTCCAGCCAAGCCTGCAGCGGCGCAGGCAGGCTGCGCATTACCTTCATCAACAGGGTATCGATTGGTACTACAACAGCGAGGCGCCAATTGATACTCCTGTTGAATAGTATAATGAACTGAATTGACGGGATTCGGAGCAGCAGTGGTTGGGGCAACGGCAGCGCTGTAGATCCCCTCCACTGTCATCGTCAAAAAACTAAAGGCATTGTTTGCCGCCAAGCCAGTTTCTCGATTAATCGGATTACGAGCTGCGTCCGTTAGTTGAATACCGAGAACCCTAAAATACTGGTCATTACCCGAATTCCTCATAATCCGACGCGGCGGATTATTGGTTGCGAACACAAGTGCCTCTTCAGTCGTCTGATAGATGCGATTCCATGGAGACTCATTGGTAAAAATCATGCAATCTCTTGGGTATATAACAGCATTGGGCGCAACCGTAACATCGCTTCCATCGGTTCTAACCCGAAAATCATTGGTTGCCCAATGGTTCAAAGGGACTGATCCCACCAGCATCCGATTCGCAGGTTTATTGAGCTCGCCAATGGAAATCACCAGGCCGTTCTCAGCCGCATCCCTGGCCAATCGCAACTTGCCTTGGACGCTATTCATGGCCATTCCCGCAGTGGTCCGGCTTGTGAGCGACATGGTTGTCGTTAAAACCGTGAGCACAAGCAACAGAATCAACAGCATGGCAAAGCCCCTAGATGCCAGGCCTTGGCGAGGGGTGCTCCGATTCCGCAATAACCTGACGAGTGCCTTTCGCGCCGAGGAATGGACTGACTGGGAGGACCTGCCCCGCAGCCGATTAATTGTAGAATAAAGTCCCATAGCCAATACTAGAAGCAGGTGACAGGCAATTACATAAGGGAATGAATGATTAAAAAATGATTTTTAGAGTTAATTATTATAATAGTGAAAATCGACATACAATGGAAAATTGAACTAGAACCATAGCATAACGACTGGGATCACTACTTGGACCGCAAAAAATTAAAAAACAATAATTTTTACTAGATAACAAGCAAAAAAATCAAGGAAGGAATGCCTGATCCCGAATGAGGGAACAGGCATTTCAAAAAGACTGGGCAAAGTAAATAAAATTGATCTAATTAGGAAACAGCGCCAGCGCAAGAAACCACACCAGCGGCCGAAATAGTAAGGACAGCCCTAGTGTGAGTTTCGCCAATAGTTTGCGCTAAACAAGGATAAGTCTGGCCGGTTACTGGAGTAAACGTCTTAGAAGTAATAGTTCTTGCAGCCGGAGTTGTTCCTCCGCAATCAACTGTGGTCGCCGGGGTCCCTAAAGGATTTCGCACAGGAGTTGCTACAGAATTGGCCTCAATCTGCAAGGCTGCACATTCGTTGGCATAGCTGACGGCCTCTGCGATTTCCGTCTTGGCTTCGGCCCTGGTCCGCACGTTGAGGAATTGGGGCAGGGCCACGGCCGAGAGAATGCCGATGATCGCCACCACGATCATCAGCTCAACCAGGGTGAAGCCCTTGCTCAGGGGGCTTTGACGGCTGGAGAGCCGCTTGAGCAGCAGGGATTT